>CAVAXH010000106.1:0-7872 GCA_963592505.1 Bacteroidaceae bacterium | reverse complement strand
TAATCAACGCGTTACGATACCCAGGGCGTTGCCCTGGGCTGGGGAATTGCTGGGCTTTCAGCCCGCGTCGTCGACCATTGGTTCAGCCTGCGTCGTGGACAGGGTAAAAGAGGGTAAAAACGAGCACAAAATGTCTCGCTAAAATATGTCGATTTTGAACACCCGAGCCTGCGCCTTGTGCCTTGCGCAGGTGTTACTTCCTGAATTTCCTGTAGAGCTTCCACCCGAAAATGGCAGCGTCAAGAAAACCGGCACCTGTGTTCAGCAGGCTGTTGATGCGCTTGGTGGGTGTTGCCTTGCGGTTGAGCGCCTCCGGTTTTTGGAAGAGCGAGCGCCAGTCGTTGCTCAGCCGGTTGCTGTCCTTCTGTATTTCGCTAAGCAGCATGGCCTTGCGCAATTGTATTTCCTCAAGAGTGGTGTATGACGTCTGTGGCATGATGGTGCGAAGATGTTGGGTTATCGGCTGAGCAGGATAGAGGCCAGAAACTTCACGAGCGGCCGTTCTATCCACCGTTTTCTGAAGACAAGCAACAGCAGGAGCAACAGCAGGTAGGCGCCTGCCACGATGAGATAGCCGGCGGTGGCCCCGGTGAGCGGTGCCAGTGCGCTTGCAGCTGCAAAACTAAGGTAGATGAGCATGAGCACAACGAGCAGCGAGACAATGACGAGCATGGCGATGGCCGTCAGCAGTCGCACGGTCTTCTCCACCACGTCGAGCCGGATATACTCGCTTTGGAGCGTGGCATAGTGCTTCAGGGTCTCCACGAGTTGTGCGATGGTCTCAATGTTCTTGTCGTTCGAAAACATGGTTGTCGTGTGTGATACGTAGATGAGGTGGCAAACCCTTCTGCCGCCGGTGCCCGGTGGCAGAAGGGTAGGGGGAATGGTGACTTATTCGGCTGTGTCCACAGCCTCCTTGATGTCGTCGACGAGGTCCTCTGTCTGCTTGCGGTTGAGCTTGATGTCGTGCTTCTTGCAGAAGTCGTCAACGGCGTCGGAAATCTTCGTGCGCGTGTCGGCACCTTTCTCGGGTGCCAGGAGCAAACCTAAGGCTGCGCCAGCAATGGCGCCACCCAGAAATGCACCGATGTAGCCAATTGTTTTCATAAGCTTATCGTGTTTAATGGTGAATTGTAATGGTGTGCGGATTTTCCGCCGCTTTTGGTTTTGCAAATATAGTCATTCCGCCTTGAAAGTCAAGCCGGAGAAAGGCTATTTTTTGTTAAATGACTGCTATTTTCTTGATTTAACAAACTTTATGTGGCTTTTTGGCTCGGATGTGGCGAATATTTTGTAATTTCGCATACCATAGGAACAAAAGTTTCGAAGCAATATTACTCACATTCATAATTATAACAATTGGAAGTATGAAGAAATATATGGTTTTGGGTGCCGCCTTTTGCGTGGCTTTCGCCGTTACGGGCTGCAAATCGCAGGAGAGCGCTTACAAGAAAGTGTGGGAGAAGGCTCAGGCTCAGGAGCAGCAGAGCCAGGCTCCCGAACAGGAGACAACGCCTGTGGTGACACCGCTTGTGGAGAAGTCGGCTGACCAGACCACCGTTACCAACGTGGACAATGCCACCGTGCGCACAGAGGATGTCACCGTGGTGAGCGGTCCCGGTCTGAAGGCCTACAGCGTGGTTGTGGGTTCTTTCTCGCTGAAGGCCAACGCTGAGGGCATGCAGAACACGCTCAAGCAGGGTGGCTACGACGCACAGATCGCCTACAACTCGAGCATCAACATGTATCGTGTGGTGGCATCGACCTATGCCGACAAGGCCAGCGCTGTGCAGAGCCGCGACGCCATCCGTGGCAGCAAGTTCAACCCCAAGAGCGACGCTTGGTTGCTGTTCAAGAAGTAAGGACTGAGGCAGCCCCCGAGGGGGAAAGCCAAGGCAACGATACCTTATGCCGCGAATTCTCTCCATAGATTATGGCAAGAAGCGCACGGGGCTGGCTGTCACCGACCCGCTGCAGATCATTGCCAACGGACTGACGACGGTAGACACTAAAGATCTGTTCGACTTCCTCTCTCAATATGTGAAGAAAGAGGACGTCGAGCGGATTGTTGTGGGCAAGCCCATTCAGCCCAACGGACAGCCGTCGGAAAACTTGGCCAGGGTGGAAAACTTCGTCAACCGCTGGCGGCGGGCATGTCCTTCGGTGCCTGTCTGCTATTACGACGAGCGTTTCACCTCGGTGCTTGCCCATCGGGCAATGATCGACGGTGGCGTGCGCAAGAAGGAGCGCCGTGAAAACAAAGGTCTTGTCGATGAAATCTCGGCAACGATCATACTTCAGGATTACATGAATTCCAAAAGATGATATTACCCATTTATACTTATGGACAACCCGTACTGAGGAAGGTTGCCCAAGATGTTGCCGCCGATGATGCTTCGCTGAAGACGCTGGTGGCCGACATGTTCGAGACCCTCGATGCCTCTGAGGGCGTAGGACTTGCTGCACCGCAGGTGGGCAAGGCGCTGCGCGTGGTGGTCATCGACCTCGATGTGCTGAAGGACGACCTGCCCGAGTATGCAGGGTTCCGCCACGCATACATCAATGCGCATATTGTGGAATACGACGAGAAGTCGAAGAAGGAAACCATGGACGAGGGATGCCTCTCCATCCCCGGCCTCCACGAGGGGGTGACACGCCCCACACGCATCCACGTCACTTATCTCGATGAAGACCTCAACGAGCACGACGAGTGGGTGGACGGCTATCTGGCACGTGTCATGCAGCATGAGTTCGACCATCTGGAGGGCACCATGTATGTCGACCGCCTGTCGGCATTCCGCAAGCAGATGATCAGCGGCAAGCTGCGTGCCATCGCACAGGGAAAGTTCCGTTGTCCTTACCGCGTGAAGGTGGCCCGTCGCTGACGGCGGCCGTCTTCTGCTTTTCACAAATCAAGATTGATGCTGTCATGAAGATGAAGCGCACGTTTGTCCCTCTGCTGTTGGCTTTGCTGTTCTGCGGCAAAGCACATGCACAATATAACGTGGACCGGCTTGTCACAAGTGGCGAGGTGGCACTCCACTACGAGGACTACGTGCTCTCCATACAGTATTTTAATAAGGTGTTGGCACTGAAGCCATACCTCTGGCTGCCGTGGTACGACCGTGCCACGGCCAAGTTTTATCTCGACGACTATGTCGGGGCAGAGCAAGATGCCTCGAAGGCCATCTCGCTCAATCCATACATCGAACAGATATTCGACCTGCGCGCCATCAGCCGCATCCGACAGGAGAAATACGGCGAGGCGATCACCGACTATGACCAGGCCATCCGGCTCAACCCCAATGTGGCCGGGTTCTGGCTGAACCGGGCCATCTGCCGGCTCAACGCCAAGGACTACGACCAGGCGCTGCTCGATGCCGACACCATCATTGCCCGATGGTCGAAGACGGCCACGGCCTACTCGCTGAAGGCCGAGATCTATCTGGAAAAGAAAGACACCACGCTGGCCGACGAGTGGCTCAGCCGCAGCCTGCAACAGGACCCCTACAATGCCGATGCCTGGGCCACACGGTCGTTTATAGCGCTCAACCGCCACCAGTGGCGTGCTGCCGACTCGTGTCTCACGGAGGTGATACACCTGCGCCCCAAGGTGGCCGGCAACTATGTCAACCGGGCCCTGGCGCGCTTCAACGTCAACAACCTGCGGGGAGCGATGGCCGACTATGATATGGCCGTAGACCTGGACCCCAACAACTTTCTGGCCCACTACAACCGCGGACTGCTCCGTGTGCAGCTGGGCGACGACAACCGCGCCATCAGCGACTTCGACTTTGTCATCCGGCAGGAGCCGCAAAACTTCATGGCCATCTACAACCGCGCCTTGCTTCACGACAAGGTGGGCAACCTGCGGGCAGCCATCGCCGACTATACCACGGTCATCGACCAGTTTCCCAACTTCTGGGCAGGCTTGAGCCAGCGCGCACGCGCCTACCGCCGGCTGGGCATGACGGCCAAGGCCGAGCTTGATGAGTTTCGTGTCTTCAAGGCACAGATGGACAAGCATGTGGGTGTGCAGCAGCGATGGAGCCGCTCCAAGCTGAAGGCGGTGCGCAAACGGTCGGAGGTGGACGTGAGCAAATACAACGACCTGGTGGTGGAGGACAAGCCGCGCGTGGAGCACGAGTATAAGAGCAGCTACCGCGGAACCGTACAGAACCGTGAGGTCGAAGTGGCCTTCCTGCCAATGTTCCATCTGTCTTATTTCGCCTACGACAACGGCGTGCGCTCCTATCAGGCCTATGTGCCCGAGGTGGACCATTTCAACAACACATGCGAGCCGCTGCGCATGCTTCACGTCACGTGCAACCAAAACCACGAACGGCTGACCGACATGCAGTCGCGACAGACGTTCCAGCTCATCGACCTGCTCTCGACCGGCATCAGCGAGGAGACCGACCGCAGTGCGCGTGCCGCCCTGCTCCTGCAGCGTGCCGTGGCCTATGCCGAGGCACAAAACTATGCCGACGCACTTGCCGACCTCGACGATTACATCTCGGTCGATACGCTCTCGGTCATGGGGCGGTGGGAGCGTGCCGTCTGCCAGTCGCTGCTCAACAGCTATGATGCCTCGCGTGGGCAGAATGTCAGCATGAAGCATGCGCAGGTGGAGGGCGACTTTGCCGAGGCCATCAAGATGGCACCCGACAACGCCTATCTCTATTTCAACCGTGGCACGCTCTATGCTGCCGCCAAAAACTATTCGCGTGCGGCCGACGACTTCACGCGTGCCATCAACCTCGACCCCCGTTTTGCCGAGGCTTACTACAACCGAGGCCTCGCCCGCTACTATGCCGGCGACACTGCAGCCGGCTTGAGTGATCTCAGCAAGGCCGGCGAGCTGGGCCTTTACGATGCCTACGCTGTCAGCAAACAGCTCTCCCACAAGAAATGAGCGAGGCCTGGCAAGCGGAGGTTCGATGCAGGGATGATTGACTAAAACAACAATATATATATTATGTCAAGCGATTCTTCAAACCTCTATCGGCTCGATGGCCGAGTGCCATTGGCCAAAGCCTTGCCTTTCGGCTTGCAGCATGTGCTGGCCATGTTTGTCAGCAATGTCACACCTATCATGATTCTTGCGGCGGCGGCCGGCATCGACAGCAGGGTGAGTGCCATGCTTGTGCAAAACTGCATGGTGATAGCCGGCATCGGTACCTTGGTGCAGCTCTTCCCCGTGTGGCGCATCGGATCACGTCTGCCCATCGTGATGGGAATCTCCTTCACGTTTCTCTCCATCTCCATCAGCATCGCAGCCACGTATGGCATGGGGACGCTTATTGGGGCAGTGATCATCGGCGGACTGGTGGAAGGCATTCTCGGCCTGTTCGTCAAGTACTGGATACGCCTCGTTCCCCGTGTGGTGTCGGCAACGGTGGTGACCGCCATCGGCTTCTCGCTGCTGCCCATCGGCGCCAACTCGTTTGCCGGCGGACAGGGCGCAGCCGACTTCGGCAGCGTCAACAACTGGGTGATAGGCACCGTCACCCTGCTGGCCTGTCTGCTCTGCCAGATCTTTGCCAAGGGCTTCTTGCGGTCGCTGTCGGTGCTGGTGGGACTCGTGGTGGGCACGGTGCTTGCCGCATTCATGGGCATGCTCGACTTCAGCCGGTTGGGTGGTCAGCCGATCGTGGCGTTGCCGCATCTGCTGCCGTTCACGCCTTCGTTCAACCTTGGTGCCGTCCTTTCGATCGTGGCCGTGTATCTTGTGTCGGCCACAGAGACCATCGGTGACGCATCGGCCCTCTGCGGCGGTGTGCTCAAGCGCGACGTGAAGACCAGGGAACTGGGCTCGGCCGTCTGCTGTGATGGTTTTGTCAGCAGCGTGTCGGGACTGTTCGGATGCACGCCCATCACCTCTTTCAGCCAGAACGTCGGCTTGGCTGCCATCTCCGGTGTGGTAAACCGTTTCACCATCGGTGTGGGTGCCGCAGTGATGATCCTTGGTGGCGTGTTTCCCGTGATAGGCGCCGCACTGACGATGATCCCCCAGGCTGTGCTGGGCGGTTGCACCATCATGATGTTTGGCAGCATTCTCTTTGCCGGTTTCGGCATGCTGGCCAACGCCGGCTTCACGCAGCGCAATATGGTCATCGTGAGCCTCTCGCTCAGTGTGGGCCTCGGCTTCACACAGGCCAACGGCATGTTCGACATCTTCCCCAGCATCGTGCACACCGTGTTTGCCGAAAACTGCGTGGCTGTGGTGTTCCTCCTGGCTGTGGTGCTCAACCTTTTGCTTCCCCAAAAGATAAACGGCGAAGCATAGGCAATGTGCACAGGGCGGAGCTTCCCTAATAGCATGACATCAACACAACAAGACAATATGGAACGATCGGAAAAACTGGCCCAGCTCATGAGGGCTATGATAAAGTATGATGCGGGTGACGTGCCCCGCATCCAGCACTTCGTGAAAGTACACGACTTTGCGCGTATGATCGCCGTGGCCGAAGGCATCGACGGCGAAGCGCTCTTTGTGCTCGAAGCGGCAGCCATCCTCCACGACATCGGCATACACGTGGCCGAGGCAAGGTATGGCAACTGCAATGGCAAGTATCAGGAAGCCCTCGGCCCCGATGAGGCCAGGATGGTGCTGGCCGACGTTGGCGGATTCGAGCCGGCGCAGGTGGAGCGCATCTGTTGGCTGATAGCCCACCATCACACCTATAAGGATGTGGTCAGCCAGGACCACCGCATACTGCTTGAGGCCGACTTCCTCGTCAATTCGTTTGAGGACCATCTGTCGGCAGCAGCCATTGCAACATTCCGCGACAACGTGTTCCGTTCACCCTCGGCTGTCCGCATGCTCAACGACATGTGGAACCTGTAGAGGCACGGTGATCTCAGGGTGGGGGGGTATAATTCAGCCTTGTGTCAGATTGCAGGGCTATTCTCTATAGCCCCACCCTGAGGATCAACGGACATCCTGTTCCAGCAGTTCTTCAAGAAACTCGGAGGCATCGGCAACACACAGGGGACACTCGCGCAACACCCTGCCCGTGCCGATGCCCTTTAGCAGTTTGCACTGCGTGGCACCGTTGCGCAGCGCAAACCGCTCCATCATCTGGCGCATGCCCTTCATCGCCTTGGCCTTGTCTCTGGCTGCCAAGCCATACACGATGCCGGCCCCGACGAGCGCCCCACACGTGCCCTCCATGTTGCCCATGCCGGCTGCAAAACAATTTCCGGCCTGCCTTATCGTCTCCTCGTCGAGACCGGTGAGGTCATGATAGGTGCAGCACACAGCCTGTGTGCAGTTGTGTGTCCCGTTGGCTTTCTTGGCCGCTGCTTCTTCTTTTCTACTTTTCATGCTGTCGCAATTTGTGTGCAAAGGTATCGTTTTTGACACTAATGAGCAAGGACCGGCCTCCGTTTTTGATGATGCGATGATGAGGCATGGCGCTGCATGTGGCTTGACAGGGCTGTGTGCTATGATGTTGCGGCCTTTATAATTAGTTATAAGCAACTAAATGTGTTCAATATAGTTAATTTCGTTAAATTGCAACTAATTTGTTAACAGAACGATGTTAATGAATTAAGATTTTATTTATCTTTGCCCCCATGAAGAAGAAAACCATTTGGGTAATAGCCGTCATCATGGGCCTCTGCTTCGTCATTCTGCTTGGATTGCAGCTGACGTACATACAGGAAATGGCCAATATGAAGAAGGAGCAGTTCGACGAAAGCGTGAACCGCGCCCTCTATCAGGCTTCGCGCAATCTGGAGCTCAACGAGACACTACGCTATCTGGAGAAGGATGTCAATGAGACCGAGCGCCATGCCTACCGCCTCGACAGCGTGGGCACACGGTCGGGCAATCCCGTCGACGGCACCGTGCAGCACTCCCATCAG
>CAVAXH010000105.1:0-7879 GCA_963592505.1 Bacteroidaceae bacterium | reverse complement strand
CATCAACGACTGGTGCTCGAAACACACCGATGGCATGATCCCCAAGATCATTGATCAGCTCGATGCCGATGCCACTGCCGTGCTGATGAACGCCATCTACTTCAACGGCACGTGGGCCGACAAGTTTGACAAGAACAAGACGAAGACGGAGAATTTCCGGGGCTACACCCGCGACGTGAAACAAGTGCCGATGATGCACCGGCAGCACGAGTGGCAGTATGGCGAAGGACAAGGCTACGCGGCCGTTACCCTTCCGTATGGCAACGGCGCTTATGCCATGACCCTGCTGTTGCCCGATGAGGGACGGTCGACTACCGACCTCATGCAGACGTTTACGGCCGACAGCCTGTCGAGGTTGCAAAGCCGGATGGAGGAATGTGTGGTCGACCTGAAGATGCCGCGCTTCTCCACCACCACCGAGACCTCGCTCAACAAGCCGATGGCTGCTCTCGGTGCCCCCTCAATGTTCGACCCTGCAAAAGCCGACTTCAGCCAGATGAGCGATGTGGCGATGTATGTCTCGTCGATGATCCAAAAGGCGAAGATCGAGGTGAGCGAGAAGGGCACCAAGGCTGCTGCTGTCACTGCTGCCGTCATGATGATGGCTTCGCTGCCGGCCGATGAGCCCCGTCATGTCACCTTTCACGCCGACCGCCCGTTTGTCTACATGATTGTGGAGCGTAGCAGCGGCGCCATTTTCTTTATCGGCCAATACACCGGGCCCGAGGAATAACGGGTCGGCTGGATGCTGTCCGCGCCGCTTTCATGCTTCTGCGGCAGCTGGCAGCATCAGCGGGCATAGGCCATCTTCACCACAATCACCTTGACGTGTTCGCCGCCCTTGCCCGTCTGCACCTTGGCCACATGCCAGTCGCACGGGAACATGATGTTGAACGTGCCGGGGATGGCTTCGAAGCGCTTCAGGCGGTCTGCATCAAAGCGATAGTGCTCCACGTCGGGCTTGTAGTCGGCGAGTGGTGTCGACGTGTCGTGGTCGAGGAGGGCAAACCCCTCTGTTCCGTCGACGACATACATGAAGTCGATCTTCTCGCGATGCGATTCGGAACCCTTGCCGTTGCGCAGGTCGTTCTCCGAGCACCAGTTGGTGCCGTCCTCCACCGAAGCCACCAGTCCGCTGTCGCCAATGGGGATGCGCCCGGGTTTCAGCGCCTTCAGGTCATTGGCCTGAAGCCATGCAAACAGCGCGTCCCACTGTGCGGGGTTGCGGTGGTACTGTATGCAAAACTCGGTGAGGTTCACCGTGGGAGCCGGCACGGCTTTGGTGAAGTCTCCTTTCCATGTGCCCTGCTTGACCCATTTGGCGGCAGCCTTTTCCAGCGCTTTGGGATAGTGGTTGGTATAGGTCTGTGCGGTGGCGGATACGCCGGCCAGCACAGCGGTCAGTGCAGCGATGGCCATCTGTTTCATGGAGTGTGTCATGATGTTGTCTTTATTTTTATGAGGTTTTCAGTTTGTCCGTTGGCCCAGCTAAAGAGTGGGTCTCACGATGCGTATGCCCGTTTGTGAAGGATGGCTGGCCATGTAGTCGATGAGCAGCAGTGGCTCCTCCGTCACCTTGTGGTGCACCGATGAGGCGTTGAGCATGTGCAGTCCGTCGTCGTGCCACACGGCTATGCCGATGTGACTGGTGTCGAGACCTTTCTTTGACGTGAGTATCACGATGATGTCGCCGTCGTGGATGGTGCTGCGCAGCAGCGGGCTGTCGGCCAGTTTGTCCTTGGGGATGTAGCGGTGTCGCTGTCCGCTGATGCTGTCTTCCATGGTGCGTATGTGGTCCACCCATTCAGGGTGCCGCATGAGCATCGGGTAGCGCTCCGTGTGTGTCGTCATGTAGTTGGCTTTCACCGTCTGCACGGCGGTGAAGGGCGGTGCAGGCTGATGGATGTCCTCCACGATGCCTTTGCGTGTGTTTTCGAGGATCCAGTAGGTGAAGTAGTGGAGCCGGAAAGGATAGTCGACCTTCCCGTTTTCGTAGCGTATGAGCCGCAGGTTGTTGCAGAAGTCGGCAAACGTCCTTTTGTTGGTCTTGGCACATTGGGCCAAGGCCAGCACCTGTTCCACATACGTGGTGCAGTCCACCTGCCGCAGGTTGACGACCAGCCGCTCGGCCTCGTTGTGCTCGAGCGTCTTGGCCACGTAAGGCAGCCCGCACAGCCGGCGTGCAAACCACGTCATGTAGTTGGTGTCTTTGTCGAGGTGCTTGGCGTCGGCCAGCAGGCGCACCACCTTCAGCGAGTCGCTGCGCCAGTAGTCGGGCTGAGCGACGGCGTGTGATGCGATGGCGGTGAGCAGCAGAAGGGTCAGCAGGGCGTTCTTTTTCATATATGCAGATGGGGTAGGGGTTATCTTCGTCCGAAATTGTAGCCGAAGTAGATGTTTACCGAACCGAATATGTTGTTGGTCTTAAACTGGTCTTTGCGGTAGTTGTAGGCATGGAAGATGGCGCTGAGTCCACTATACCATCGCGTGTTGTTCCACACCACGCCGAGCCGCAAGGTGCCGTCGAGGTTGAGGTTCTTGAAGTCGAAGTCGCGGAAGAAATCCTTCTTCGACTGTATGTCGCTCGTGGAGTGCTTGTAGCTGAGCGAGCCCATGAGTGTGGCGTTGCAGAGCCAGTTGTAGGCAAAGACCCAGTTGTAGCCGTAGCCGAGCGAGACGGAGTAGTCGGTGTATTTCACCTTGGAGAACTGCATTGACGAGTCGAGTGCCGCCGTGTAATAGGAGTCGCCCAGCCGTTCCTCCATGAGGTCGCCCAGCCGTTCCCAGTCCACCTCGAGCGAGTGGCGCGTGTATCCGATGCCCAGCATCATGCTGCCTGCCGACCGCCGTTGCACGGTGCTCTGGCTGTAGGCTGCAGGATAGGAGAAGCGGCGGTGGTTGAAGATGTAGTAGATGTTGCCGCCGGTGATGCTCGAGTGGAACCCGTCGAAGGAGGCGCCTTTGACGGCCGAAGCGTCATACTCGTTGCCGAGGTCTATGCGTGAGATGGTGTAGTCGTTGCCCGACTTGCGGTAGAACAGGTCGAGGCCTATCTGGTTGCTGTAGAGGCTGAGGTTCAGGTCCTGTTTCTTGTCCTCGCTGCTGAGGTGTGTGAGGTCGATGGTGTAACCCAGAAACACCCACCGCCATCCCACATAAGGTCCGATCTTCACCGACGGCTTGGGCGAGAACACGATCTCCTGTCCTGTCTTGTTGCCGAGGTGATAGACCTCATAGGTGTTGGTGTTTTGCAGCATGACGGTGAAGTTGTAGTGCTGCGGCTCCACATAATCGGTGTCGACCCGCGAAAACTCCTTCACAAACTGGTAGGCCGCATTGAGCAGCGGGTTGCGCAGCTGCCGGCCCACGGGAGCGTCTTTGTGCAGCGCCTCCACTTTCGTGGAGTCGGTGCTGGCGTGCATCGCGAGGGCCATTAGCAAGGAGATGATCAGTGCGCAGCGTCTCATGTCGGTCAGAATTTTCCGAGTATGCGGTCCATGGCCCAGTTGGTGGGTGTGGCGCTGACGCTGGTGGCGTCGCACATCCCGATGCCCTGCAGATGCTCCACCACGGAGCGTATGATGGGCAGCTGCACGTGTGTGGGGTTGGGTATGATGTAGTTCTGTCGTCCCTCGCTGGTGACGACGGTGATGGGGTCGTAGTTGTAGACCGAGAATCCGAGCGACCCCTTGTCGCCCACCACCATGATGCGGTCTTCCCTGGCGCTGTCGTGTCCCACGAAGCACCACGAGGCGCTGCCGGGGATGCCGCTCTGGAAGATAAACGAGGCGCTGATGGTGTCTTCAGCCTCATAGAGGTGAGCCCGGTTGGCGGTGTAGCCGTGTGCCCGGATGATGACGCCGAAGAGCTGTTGCAGCAGGTCGAGCTGGTGAGGAGCCAGGTCATAGAAATAGCCGCCGCCGGCAATGTCGGGCTGCAGTCGCCAGGGCAGACTGCCCCCACGCTCGTAGTCGAGTTCGCGCGGAGGCACGGAGAAGCGTATCTGCACGTTGGTGATCTTGCCCAGCGTGCCGTCGTTGACCAGTTCCGTCACCTTGCGGAAGTAGGGCAGGTAACGCCGGTAGTAGGCCACAAAGCAGGGTACGCCCGTCTGTTCTGATATGCGGTTGATGCGCAGGCAGTCCTCGTAGCTGGCAGCCAGCGGTTTCTCCACGTAGCACGGCTTGCCCGACCGCATGGCCATGATGGCAAAGGTGGCGTGGCTTGAGGGTGGCGTGGCGATGTATATGGCGTTGACGTCAGGGTCGTCGATGAGCTCCTGCGGGTCGGTATACCATTTGGGTATGTTGTGGCGTGTGGCATAGTCGCGTGCCTTGTCGGCGTTGCGGCTCATCACAGCCTCAACGTGCGATCCCGGCACCTCGGAAAAAGCCGGTCCCGACTTTTTCTCCGTCACCTCGCCACAGCCTATAAAACCCCATCTGATTGTTTTCATGTCTATGTGCTTTTATGTCTTTCGCTATGTCTGCAGCATGCCTGCATCTGCAGCGTCTGCTTGCTGCAAGCCATAGTTCTTGCAAATTTATAAAAAAAATGCCGAACGGCATAGACCGTGGCGAACTTTAACCTAAATAATTCGTGAGGCAGCCCGCGTCGGCTCACGCTTTCGTCTCATTTGCTGATAAACATCCGGTATCCGACTGTATGCAGAGCACGTCTGTGAATTATGCGGGCTAAACGGATGAGGCAACACGTCTGTGAATTATGCGGGCGACCGACGATTTTCGGACATCTGTTTGTGTAGTAGAGAAAAATATCCTAACTTTGCCCTATAACCAATCTTCTAAAGCAAATATGAGAACCAAAAACCTTCTGCTGACTTTGCTCGCACTGCTTGCAACCGTCACCTCCCGGGCTGACGGCGGCAATGCCATCTCGAATGTGTGGGGACGCCACACGGTGTCCTTGAACGGCAAGTGGAACTATCTCGTGGACGTGCAGGAAATGGGCTTCTACGACTACCGCATGAACGAACTGCCCTACGGCTTCTTCCGCAACGATAAAGCCCGCAAGCCGTCGGACCTCGTGGAGTATGACTTCGACGCATCGCCCGCCATGGACATTCCCGGCGACTGGAACACGGCCGACGAGAAGCTCTTCTTCTACGAGGGAACCGTGTGGTTCAAGAAGTCGTTCGACCACCGCAAGCAGCCGGGCAAGCGCACCCTCCTGTATTTTGCCGCCGTCAACTATCAGGCGGTGGTCTATGTCAACGGAAAGAAGATCGGTGTGCACGAAGGCGGTTTCACCCCCTTCGACTTCGACGTCACCGACGTGCTGCACGACGGTGAGAACTTTGTCGTGGTGAAGGTCGACAACAAGCGCCGCCCCGAGTCGGTGCCGACGCAGATCTTCGACTGGTGGAACTATGGCGGAATATGCCGCGACGTGATGCTCGTCGAAGTGGCCGACACCTATGTCGACGACTATGACATACAGCTCCTCAAGGGCAACAACAAAAGACTGGTGTGCCACGTGAAGCTCAACCAAGCCGTTGCCGGGCAGAAGGTCGCCGTCAGCATCCCCGAGCTGAAAGTGAACAAGACCGTCGTCACCGATGCCAAAGGCGAAGGCACCGTCATCGTGAAGGCCGCCCCACAACTGTGGTCGCCCGCGACGCCCAAATTATATAAGGTGCAGCTGACCCTTGGCGACGACAGCATCACCGACGAGATAGCCTTCCGCACCATTGAGGTGAGCGGCAAGAAGATACTGCTCAACGGCGCGCCCATCTTCCTGAAGGGCGTGGCCATGCACGACGAGGCCCTGCTGCGCCACGGCCGCACACGCACCACGGAGGAGTCGCACCAGCTGCTGGCCACGGCCAAGGAGATGGGGTGCAACTTTGTGCGGTTGGCCCACTATCCGCACAACGAGAACACCGTGCGTGAAGCCGAACGTATGGGCATCATGGTCTGGGACGAGATACCCTGCTATTGGACCATCGACTGGACCAACGCCAACACGCTTCAGAACGCCAAAGACCAGTTGCGCGACATGATCAAGCGCGATCATCACCGTGCCAATGTCGTGGTTTGGAGCGTTGCCAACGAGACCCCCCACAGCGATGCACGCGACGCGTTTCTCAAGACGCTGCTCAGCTATGGCCGCAGCCTCGACAGCACCCGCCTCTTCAGTCTGGCCATGGAGGTGACGGGAGCCCGCAACTATGAGAACAAGCTGCAGGACAACCTTCACGATGCTGTCGACGTGGTGGCTTTCAACCAGTATGTGGGCTGGTACCGCGATGTGGGCGATGCTCCGAAGATGAAGTGGGTTATCCCCTACGACAAACCCGTGGTCGTGAGCGAGTTTGGCGGCGGCGCACTTGCCGGCCTGCATGGCGACAAAGGGCAGCGCTGGACCGAAGAGTTTCAGGAGAACCTCTACAAGGAGAATCTGGCCATGCTCGAGAAGATCGACGGTCTGGCAGGCACCATCCCCTGGGTGCTCGCCGACTTCTATTCGCCCCGCCGTCCGCTCTATGGCGTGCAGGACTGGCACAACCGCAAGGGCCTCGTGTCGGAAAAGGGAGATAAGAAAAAGGCATTCTACATCGTGCAGTCGTGGTATAAAACGAAGTGAGCCGGGTGCTCCCGACGCTCCGTGTGGCTGGCAACAGCACCGCGGGGAGGTGTATGCCGGGAGCCGCCGTGGGATGTTGTTGCAAAGTAATTACAAATCATAAAAAACGGTAAAAAAACGGGCTGATGCAACCATTAGCCTGATAAATGCCTATTTTTGCAGCGTTAAACATTAGAGACGACAATTATGAAAACAAAGAAAACGATTCTAGCGGGTCTCTTCGGCCTTGCCATGACCATGGCCGTTACCAGTTGCGGCAACGGCAAAACAGAAGCCATGCAGCATCAACTCGACTCGCTGTATACAGCAGACAGCCTCCATCAGGAGGACATCCGGCAGATGGCCGACTTCGTCAACGTCATGTCGGCCGGACTCGACAGCATCACGGCACAGGAAGGCGTGCTGCAGCAGATGGGCAGCCGAGAGGGCGGTGCCATCGACAAGAGCAAGATGAAGAGCCAGCTGCAGGAACTCTCTGAGACGCTGCAGCGCCAGCGCGAGCGCATAGCCCAGCTGGAGGCATCGGTGAAAGACAACAATTCGGCCTATGGCCAGCGCATCAAGAAGCTCATTGCCAACTACAAGGCACAGCTCGACGAGAAAGACCAGAAGATCGCCAGTCTGGAGGCACAGCTCAACGAGAAGGACACCAACATAGCCCAGCTCACCGAGAATGTGAACAACCTGACCTCCACCAACACCCAGCTGAAGAACACCGTGGAGAGCCAGACGAAGACCATGGAGACACAGAAGAACACCATCGCCGAGCAGGATGCCTCGCTGCACACGGGCTTTGTGGTCATCGGCAGTTCGAAGGACCTGAAGGCCAAGGGCATCATCAAGGGCGGTTTCCTTGCCAAGAAGAAGGTCAACGTGGCCGACCTAAACACAGCCAACTTCACCCGTGTGGACATCCGCAACTACAACAACATCCGCCTCAACTCCAAGGATCCCGAGGTGATGACGCAGATGCCCGGCGGCTCGTATGAGATCGACGACAACGGCGACGGCACCACCACGCTGCGCATCAAGGACACGCAGCTCTTCTGGAGCGTCAGCAAGTATCTGGTGGTGAAGCTCTGACAAGAGTCACGGAAATATATAAAAAGTAAAGACGCATTGTCACATAGCCTATATGCAGGCTTGTGGCAATGCGTCTTTTTCTTGCAGGAGCCGCGCTTGGCAGGGCTACAGGCAGGGTGTTCAAAATCCATAAAATCAGTGCATGATTTTCAAGCGAATAGTTAGTGCGTGAGCCGACGCGGGCTGAACC
>CAVAXH010000104.1:0-7909 GCA_963592505.1 Bacteroidaceae bacterium | reverse complement strand
TCAGCCTGCGTCGTGGACAGGGTAAAAGAGGGTAAAAACGAGCACAAAATGTCTCACTAAAATATGTCGATTTTGAACATCCTGCCCTGAAGGCCAGCGCACGTTTTTATTTTGAACAACGTATTTCGCTGATTACACCGTAGTCGCCGGTTTTGCCTGCGTCGGCTCATGGGCGGTTGTCTTGACGTTGGCGAAGTAGACCCCCAGAAGGATGCACAGACAGCCCAGGGCTGCCAGCCACGTCATGCGCTCATCGAGAAAGAGGGCACTGGCTGCAAAGGTGCTGATGGGATTGATGTAGACATAGTTGCTGACGGTCAGCGCACCGAGCTTCTGGCTGACCAGGCTCCACAGTGCGAAGCACGCAAAACTCGCGATGATACCCAGAAACAGCAGGTTGCCGGCTACCACTGGTGCGAGCAGGTGCTGCAGCGGGAACGTCCAGGGCTTCACGGCAAAGACCGGCAGGATGGTGAGCAGACCGTAGAAGAACACCTTGCGTGTGACAAACACGGCGCTGTAGTGGGCTACCTTGCGCAGCAGGATGCTGTAGATGGCCCAGCACAGTGCGGCGCTCAGCGCCAGCGCATCGCCCAGCGGATTGAGGCGCAGGATGAAATGGCCGTTGCACACCACCAGCGCCACACCTGCCGTGGCCAGCGCGGAGCCGATGATGAGCGGGCGTGTGGCCTTCACCTCGCTCACAAACATCAGCGCAAGGATGGTGGTCAGCAGCGGGGCCGTGCAGACGATGAACGACACATTGGTGACATAGTCGATGGCTACCGCCACGTTCTCCGTGACAAAATAGAGCGAGCCGCCCGTCACGCCGAGCACCAGCATGAGCAGTTCGTCGGCCACGCTGTCGGCCCAGAGCCTTCGCGGCGACATGGTCCAGATGCATGCATAGCCCAGCAGGAAACGCAGCGTGAAGATCTCGTGTGCCTGCATGCCCGCCATCAGCAGTTGTTTGGAGCTCACGAAGGTGACACCCCAGATCAGCACGATGATGATGGACAGCAGATGATAGCCTACTTTTGCATTCATAGCCTTCGTTCAGAACGACAGCCGCCGGCCGTCGCTTCGGTTCAAAATAGTCTGTGGGATAATGGTGTGTCTACAGAAAAACAAAATACACGGCCGCCACCAGACAGCCGAATGCCGCCAGGTGGTTCCAGTGGAGTGGCTCGCCCTGAAAGAACATGTTGGCCATTACGGCAAACACCACGAGCGAGATGCACTCCTGCATCACCTTGAGCTGCACGAGCGAGAACGGACCGCCGTTGGCTGCATAGCCTATGCGGTTGGCGGGCACCTGACAGCAGTATTCGAAAAACGCGATGACCCACGAGAAGACGATGACGCCTATGAGCGGCCAGTTTGAAGACACGCCGGCCTGTTGCAGGCGCAGGTGGCCGTACCAGGCGACGGTCATAAAGATGTTGCTGAAAATCAGCAGGATGATGGTGTAGAATCCTGACATATCACAATCTGTATGAGATACCCCCGTTTTTTTTGTGGGGGGCTTTAATTGTCCGCACCCTCCACAGGGAGCGTGGTTGGGTTAACATGTTGAAAGAGCGTAGGGGCTGCCCGGCTTTGCCGTTTGCGTTGGCATGTAGCCCCTACGCTCTGTCGTGTCGCTGCTGCTTATCCCTTCAGCAGCTGGTCGGCCATGTGTGCGGCAGCCCTGCGGCCGTCGCCCATAGCCAGGATGACCGTAGCACCGCCGCGCACGATGTCGCCTCCGGCAAAGAGGTTTGCACGCGACGACTGCATCTGCTCGTTGACGACGATGGTGTTCTTGCGGCCCAGCTCCAGACCCTCGACAGAGGTCGGCACCAAGGGGTTGGGCGACACGCCCACGGCCACGATGACCTGGTCGCACTCCAGCGTGACCGTCTGCCCTGTCGACTCCGGACGGCGGCGGCCCGAGGCGTCGGGTTCACCGAGCTCCATCACGTCGAGCACGGCGGCGCACACGCGGCCCTCCTCGTCGGCCAGATACTCCTTGGGGTTGTGGAGCGTCAGGAAGTGGATGCCTTCCTCCTTGGCGTGTTTCACCTCCTCGAGACGGGCCGGCATCTCAGCCTCCGAGCGGCGGTAGACGAGCGTCACGTCGGCCCCCAGGCGCTTGGCTGTGCGGCACGAGTCCATGGCGGTGTTGCCGCCGCCCACCACCAGCACCTTCTTGCCCAGGATCACGGGCGTGTCGGTGGCAGGGTTGGCAGCGTCCATGAGGTTGACGCGTGTGAGATACTCGTTCGACGACATGATGTTGATGTGGTTCTCGCCGGGGATGCCCATGAAGTTGGGCAGGCCGGCACCCGAGCCCACGAAGATGCCCTTGAAGCCCTGCTCCTCCAGCTGGCTGATGGAGATGGTCTTGCCGACGATGGTGTCGGTCTGGAAGTCTACGCCGATGGCCCGCAGGTTCTCTATCTCCACATCCACGATGCGGTTGGGCAGTCTGAACTCGGGGATGCCATACTTCAGCACGCCGCCGATCTCGTGGAGCGCCTCGAAGACGTGTACCTCGAAGCCCTTCTTGGCCATGTCGCCGGCAAAGCTCAGGCCCGACGGACCAGAGCCCACCACAGCCACCTTGATGCCGTTGGCCGGAGCCACCTCGGGCAGCGCCACCTGTCCGCTCTCGCGCTCATAGTCGGCGGCGAAGCGCTCCAGGTAGCCGATGGCCACTGCCGGCTCGTTCATCTTCAGGTGTATGCATCGGCTCTCACACTGCTTCTCCTGCGGGCACACACGTCCGCACACGGCGGGCAGCGCCGAGGTCTGCTTGAGCACGCGGGCAGCGTCGAGGAAGTGGGAGCGCTCAATGTTCTTTATAAACGACGGGATGTTGATGTTCACCGGGCATCCCTCCACACAGGCGGGCTTGGCGCAGTCGAGACAGCGGTGAGCCTCGCGCACGGCCATCTCGCTGGTGAGGCCCTTGTTGACCTCCTCGAGGCGTGTCGTGGCGCGGTAGGCTGCGTCGAGCTCGGGCATCACCACGCGCTCTATGGCCTTGCGCTCCTTGGCGTTCATCGCCTTGCGCAGGTCAGCACGCCAGGGGGCATTGCGGTCGGTGAGGTCGTCGGCCGTGGCAGTGGCTGCCGATGCGGTGGCCGTCGAGGCGGCGCAGGGTGCCTCGGCAGCGGGCACTGGGGTGGGGTGGACATGCTCCTCATAGTGCTCCATGTCGGCCCGCTCCACGCTCTTGAACGTGCCCATGCGCTTGAACATCTCGTCCCAGTTGACGAGGTCGCCGTCAAACTCGGGGCCGTCGATGCACACAAACTTGGTCTTGCCGCCGATGGTCAGTCGGCAGGCGCCGCACATGCCCGTGCCGTCGACCATGATGGTGTTGAGCGACACATAGTTGGTGATGCCGTATTTCTTGGCCAGCAGCGATGTGAACTTCATCATCACCGGAGGTCCGATGGCCAGTATGCGGTCCACGTGTTCCTGCTGTATGACCTTCTCCACGCCGGCGGTGACCATGCCCTTTTCGCCATACGACCCGTCGTCGGTCATGATGATCACCTCATCGGAGCCGCGGCGCACGTCGTCCTCCATGATGATGAGGTTCTTGGTGCGGCCGGCGAGCACGGAGATGACGCGGTTGCCAGCCTCGTGGAGGGCTGTGAGGATGGGCAGGATGGCGGCTATGCCGATGCCGCCGCCAGCGCAGACCACGGTGCCGAACTTCTTGATCTCCGAGGCGTTGCCCAGCGGACCGACGATGTCGTGCACGTAGGCACCTTCGGGCAGACTGCAAAACTTGGTGGACGAGAGGCCGACCTCCTGCACCACGAGGGTGAGCGTGCCTTTCGCGGCGTCGGCCTTGGCGATGGTGTAGGGCACGCGTTCGCTGTACTCGTCAACGCGGAGGATGATGAACTGTCCGGCCTTGCAGCTGCTGGCAATCAGCGGAGCTTCTACCTCAAGGCAGAATACTTTCTCGGAAAACTGACTTTTCGTTACAATCTTGTTCATAGCTTTGGAATAAGGGTCTTGATGGGCTCTAAAAACAAGTGCGGCGGGTGCTTACAGGTTGGGTCTTGTTCTGAATATATACGCTATATAAGAAAGAAGGATGTAATGTTTCTGTATTGTCCGCGTTTCGTTGGTCCTAGAAGGCATCTTTGTGAAAAAGTGGCAAGCTGGTCTCCCTGGCTTTGTCGGGGAGATTGCTTGCCACTTGTATGGTGATTAGGGTTATTCGCAGGCTTTGTCGTCGAGCATGTCGAAGCCGCAGTAGGGCACCAGCACCTTCGGCACGCGAATGCCCTCGGGGGTCTGGTTGTTCTCGATGATGGTTGCCACGATGCGGGGCAGAGCCAGGGCCGATCCGTTGAGCGTGTGGCACAGCTCGGTCTTCTTGGTGTCGGCACGGCGATAGCGGCAGTGCAGGCGGTTGGCCTGATAGCTCTCGAAGTTGGACACCGACGACACCTCGAGCCAGCGCTGCTGGGCTGCACTGTAGGTCTCGAAGTCGTGGCAGATGGATGAGGTGAAGCTCATGTCGCCACCGCAGAGACGGAGGATGTGATAGGGGAGCTCGAGCTTCACAAGCAGGTTCTCCACGTGGTCGAGCATCTCCTGGTATGACACATACGAGTGCTGGGGCGTGTCGATGCGCACGATCTCCACCTTGTCGAACTGGTGCAGGCGGTTGAGACCGCGCACGTCCTTGCCGTAGCTGCCGGCCTCGCGACGGAAGCAAGCCGAGTAGGCGCAGCACTTGATGGGCAGACGGCTCTCGTCGAGGATCTCATCGCGGAAGAGGTTGGTGACGGGCACCTCGGCGGTGGGGATGAGGTAGAGGTCGTCGAGGTTGGCGTGGTACATCTGTCCCTCCTTGTCGGGCAGCTGTCCGGTGCCCACACCCGATGCCTGGTTGACGACATAGGGCGGCTGTATCTCGGTGTATCCGGCCTTGCGGGCCTCGTCGAGGAAGAAAGCCTCGAGGGCGCGCTGGAAGCGTGCCATCTTGCCGATGTAGACGGGGAAACCGGCACCGGTGATCTTCACGCCGAGGTCGAAGTCGACGAGGTTGAACTTCTTCAGCAGGTCCCAGTGGCAGAGCATCTCGCCCTCGGCCTTGGGCATGTGTGTGAGGTCTTCCTTGACCACCACGTTGCTGCTGGCGTCCTTGCCCTCGGGCACGTCGTCGTTGGGGATGTTGGGTATGTCGAGCAGGGCGTTGGTCATGTCGGCCGTGGCCTTGTCCATAATCTCCTGCAGAGCCTTGTCGGCAGCCTTGAGCTCAGCCACCTTGGTCTTCACCTCGTTGGCTTCGTCTTTCTTTCCCTCCTTCATGAGTGCGCCGATCTGCTTCGACAGTTTGTTTTGTTCGGCTTTGTTGGCGTCGACCTTCTGCTGGCTTTCGCGGCGCAGGCGGTCATACTCCAATACTTTTTCTACTGCTTCGCGGGCACCCTGGAAATGCTTCTTTTCCAGTCCTTTGATGACGCGTTCTGTTTCCTCACTGATGAGTTTGAGTGTAAGCATATGCTGTATAATTGATTTGTGTGTTCTTGTGACTGCAAAAGTAACAATTTTAGGTATAACAGCCAAAGAAAGACGTAAGAAAAAACGGGCGAAGCCCGGTCCGACAAGGACTGGGCTTCTATGTTTGTTTGGAATAAGTGTTGTGTGTGTGTTAGGCTTCGGCCTTATTGAGCTTTGCAGCATAGGCCTCAGGCGACAGCACGCTTACAGTGCTCTTGTCGCGCTTGCCCTTGTGGAAGTAGACCACACCGTCAGCGAGTGCATACAGTGTGTCGTCCTTACCCTGTGCAACGTTCTCTCCGGGGAAGTGCTTGTTACCGCGCTGACGCACGATGATGTTGCCGGCAGCGATCTGCTGACCGCCCCAGATCTTCACGCCTAATCGTTGTGCATGAGACTCGCGGCCGTTCTTAGAACTGGTTTGACCTTTCTTATGTGCCATGATTGATACCTCCTGATTTAAGCGATTACTTGTTTAACTTCAACTTCTGTGAACTGTGCACGGTGGCCGTTCTTCTTGCGATAGTCCTTGCGGCGCTTCATCTTGAAGACAATCACCTTGTCGCCCTTCACGAGCGGGTTCACAACTTCAACTACTACTTTTGCACCCTCAACGGCAGGTGCACCGACAGTCACTGCTCCATTGTTGTCAACGAGCAGCACCTTGTCGAACTCAACAGTCTGGCCGGCCTCGGCATCCTTCATGTGGTGCACGAAGAGCTTCTTGCCCTCTTCGACCTTGAACTGCTGACCGTTAATTTCTACAATTGCGTACATTTTAATTATTTAAACGGGTTTTTCCGCAAGGCGAATGGTAGCATCATCCATTGCTTGTTGAGCCTCCACGGACTAAATCGGCTGCAAAATTACAAAATATTCGTGGAACGCGTGCCGGTCGCGCGCGATTTTCTGCTGACTTTTATAATTAATTAACGATAGTGGGGCACCGGAAAGCATCTGTTCTGCGATTGGATGAGGATACGCGACTATATCTTCACGATGATCTTTCGGGCATAGAGCATCCATGCCACGCCGCCTACCGCTGCTGCCACACCCACGGCGGCAAGGAAAGAGGCCCATGCGTTGTTGCCGGCCACCGCCACAAACACACCATAATAGTAGGTCTGCAAGGGCTCGCCGGCCACGAGCACCGTGTTGAGGGCGATGTAAAGCAGTTCGCCCAGCATGTAGCACACCAACGGGTTGATGCCGAAGGCAAGCAACATCCTGACAGGCAGCCGCCTCTGCTTGACATCCACGATGATCATCAGCAGCAACAGGGCGAGCGACGACAGGCCGCAGGTCACGGCCACGAACGACGGCGACCACAGCCTTTTGTTCATCGGCAGAGCGGCATCGGCCAGCAGTCCGGCGAAGAGCAGCAGCACCGCCCATTGCGCCACCTCCACGGCAGTGTCTATGGGTCGGCGTCGGGCCAGCAACACCGCGCCCATGCAGTAGCCGATGATGGTGTGGGCAATGCTGGGGATGGTGCTGAGGATGCCCTCGGGGTCTATGCCTCCGTCGCACATCATGTGGCTGCCCAGACAGGTGCTGTCGACGGCTGCCAGCACGCTGCCCTCGCCATACTCGTATCCGTTGCCGGCAATCAGCAGCACTGCATAGCCTGCCAGCAGCACCACGGCGATGCAGCACATGCGGCGCACGCTGACCGCCAGCGCCAGCAGTGCCACCACGAGATAGCATATTGCGAAACGCTGCAGCACGCCCGGCACGCGCAGAAGATGGAGGTCGGGCAGTCCGGCTGCGGTCCAGTTGATCAGCAGGCCCAATGCGAAGAGCACTGCCGCGCGCCGCAATATCTTGCCGAGCAAGGGCCATGAGCATGCCCTGTGGTGCTTGTGCAGGGAGATGTAGGTCGTGATGCCCATGATGAAGAGGAAGCAGGGGAAGATCACGTCGGCCAGGGTCAGTCCGTTCCACACCGAGTGGCGCAGTGGTGCCGCCACATAGTCCCATGTGCCGGGGCTGTTGACCACAATCATCATGATGATGGTGAGGCCACGCAGGATGTCGATCGAAAGCAGGCGTTGTTTCATGTGTCCTAGAGGTTTTGGGGTGAGAGTGGGGCAGGGGTATCCGTTATGGTGAGAGAAGAGCAGGTGCGTCCGCCACATTGTCAGCGACGGCAGGGCGATGCGCAGACACACGGGGCATAATGGAGCGTAGGGTGGGGCAAAATCGACATTTTAGCAAGCCTTTTTTGCTCGTTTTTTTATCTCTTTACCCTGTTTACGACGCGGGCTGAGCCAACTGTCGATGACGCGGGCTGAACCAATGGTCGACTACGCGGGATGAACCAACTGTCGATGACGTGGGCTGAACCAACTGTCGATGACGCTGACTGAACCAATGGTCGACGACGCGGGCT
>CAVAXH010000103.1:0-8174 GCA_963592505.1 Bacteroidaceae bacterium | reverse complement strand
GCCCTGCTATCCGTTTATGGCTGTGCTCCTGGCCGAATATATCGTGTGGCTCATCAAGAGCCGCAGGGATCTGCCGCTTCGCGCCTTCACCGTCGTCATGAGCGTGCTGGCCATCATCCTGACAGTCGCCTTCGCCGCCGTGCGCATGGGTTGCATACCACAGGCGCTGGGCCACGGCAAGCATGGTGCCGACAACATGGCCATGGCTGAGGCGCTGGCACATGTCGACTTATGTTCGTGGCGCCTCATCCTCATTGCTCTGCTCGCCGTTGTGGCCGTCTACGCTCTGCTCCCAGCCGCACGCCGCCGCATGGCTGCCGACCGGCGCATGCTGGCCGCCATGCCCATGGCGCTGGTCGTGACCCTCTTTCTTGCCGTCGACGGTGTGTACCAGCCCACGGTGATGAACACCAAGTCGCTGCGCCCCATGGCAGAGGTCATCGAGAAGCGCTTCCCCGCCGAACATCTCTATTCGTATGTTTCCGCCGACATGATGCACTTCTTCGGTGCCAACTACTACATCGGCAACCGCATAGGCGACTTTGAGACAGCCCGTCCCCAACAAGGCGTGCTGCTCATCACCGACAAGGACCGCGCCGACTTCTTTGCACGCCACGCCGACTATCGGTTCTCTCCTTGCGGCGACGCCGGCCAGACCAAGAACGAGATGAAGCAGACCGTCTTCTTCTACCGTTTCGCACATAAGTAAGCGGCAAAAAATCTGGCATCGTCACCATACATATTACCTTTTTTTGTTAACTTTGCAAACCATGTAAAGCGCATTTCCACAATGCGCCGTAAAGTTCACATTGCCGCCATGCCTCGATCAAGACACCTATATACCACACTCCTCTTCCTTTGCGCTGCACTGGCCGCGCAGGCTCAGATGCGCTGGAACCAAGCATACCAGACATACATCGACCAGTACAAGGACCTCGCCATCGAGGAGATGCTCAAGTATCACATTCCCGCCAGCATCACCCTGGCACAGGGCATCTTCGAGAGCGGGGCGGGCCGCAGCGAGCTGTCGACGCGCGGCAACAACCACTTTGGCATAAAGTGTCACGGGTGGACCGGCCGCACCATGAGCAAAGACGACGATGCCAACGACGAGTGTTTCCGCGTCTACGACAACGCACGGCAGAGCTACGAGGACCACAGCACGTTTCTGGCCCGCAACAGCCGCTATGCCCGCCTGTTCAAACTCAAGCTGACCGACTACCGCGGATGGGCACACGGCCTGAAGGCGTGCGGCTACGCCACCAATCCCAACTACGCCAAAAAGCTCATCGAGCTCATTGAGCTCTACAAGCTGTGGCAGTTTGACAATGCACACGGCTACGACAAGTTTATGGCCCAGCGGGCTGGCAACGACAAGCCGGCCAATGCCGAAGCCGGCCTGCACCCCATACACATCTTCAACAAGAACTATTACATCGTGGCACGCGAGGGCGACACCTTCAAGGCCATCGGCAAGGAGACGGAGCTCAGCTACCGCAAGCTGGCCTCCTACAATGAGCGCAGCCACAAGGATGTGCTCCACGCTGGCGAGATCGTGTATCTGAAGAAGAAGCAACGGCGCGCACCCAAGGACTACAAGAACCGCCCGCATGTGGTGAAGGCCGGCGAGAGCATGTATATGATCGCACAATACTACGGCATACGGCTGAAAAGCCTCTACAAGAAAAACCACCTGAAGCCCGACCATCAGATACGGGTGGGCGAAGAGCTCAAAGTGTATTAAGAAAACATCCATTATATCATGAGAAAGAACATCATTACCGCTGCACTGGCCTTGTTGGGATGCACCTGTGCCACAGCACAGGACTTCAACCAGTATTTCCAGGACAAGACCCTTCGCATCGACTACATCTTCTCGGGCACACACACCACCCAGCACATCGCCGTCGACGAGCTCTGTGTGGAGCCTCGCTGGTATGGCAAGCGCAAGCGGCTGGCGGAAGTACCCCTCGAGGGCAACGGACAGATCACCGTGCGCGACCATAAGACGCAGCGCGTCATCTACCGCAACTCGTTCTCCACGCTCTTCCAGGAATGGCAGGAGGAGCCCGAGGCACTGACCACTGAGAAGTCGTTTGAGAACGTATTCCTCGTGCCCATGCCCAAGGACACCGTCGACATCACCCTCGACCTGCGCAACAACCGCCGCGAGATCTCCTCGCAGCTCACCCATCAGGTGGTGCCCACCGACATCCTGATCCGTCCCATGGGCTACACCGACGTGACACCCTATGAGACGCTGCAGCAGGCCAAGGACACCGCCAACTGCATACACCTGGCCTACCTGGCCGAGGGCTACCGTCCCGAGGAACTGGGCACCTTCGTCAGCGATGCCAAGACAGCCATGGAGGCGCTGTTCTCGCACGAGCCGTTCAAGAGCATGCGCGACCGTTTCCACATCGTGGCCGTGAAATCACCGTCGAAGGAGAGCGGTGCCAGCGAACCGGGCAAGGGCATCTGGCGCAACACAGCCCTCCACTCACACTGGGACACCAACTACAGCGAGCGTTATCTCACCACCTCGCATCTGAAAGACATGCACGACCTGCTGGCCGGCACACCCTATGAGCACATCCTCGTGCTCGTCAACTCGGAGCGCTACGGTGGCGGCGGCATCCTCAACTCCTACATCCTCTCCACCATGCACAACCAGTGGTCGAAGCCCGTCGTCGTGCACGAGTTTGGACATAGCTTTGCCGGTCTGGCCGACGAGTATGCCTACGAGACCGAGGAGGTCAACATGTATCCGCTCGACGTGGAGCCATGGGAGAAGAACATCACCACGAAGGTCGACTTCAAGGGCAAATGGGAGGACATGATTGGCAAGGTGAAGGGCGTGGGCCTGGTGGAAGGCGGCGGCTACAAGATGAAGGGAGTCTACCGCGCCTGCCCCGACTGCCGCATGCGCACCAACGAAATCCCGGTGTTCTGCCCTGCCTGCCAGAAGGCACTCACTGACCTCATCAACTTCTACACGAAATGACCCGGCGGCGGCCCATCGCCGGCCAGCCGCCGGCCAGCCTGTGGCGCGCTGTCTGCATGGTCTTCGTGTTCATGGTCCTTCCGCTGATGCAAAGCAGCTGGGCCTGGGCACAAGCCACCGACAGCGAGCGACTGGGCATGGCCATCGACTATTTTCAGGACGGCAAGTATCATGAGGCGCTGCTCATCCTGCAGGACCTCAACGGCCACTACCGTCTCAACCCACGCTTTCAGGCATATCTCGGCGTGTGCTACTACTATGAATGGGACTATCGCCACGCCACGGAGTGTCTCGACAAGGCACTGCCCAAACTGCAGAAGTTTGCTCCACAGGAGCGGTCGTTCTACTATTTTGCCAATGCCGAGAGTCTCTTCAACCTCGAGGAGTACGACCGCGCCACAGACAACTACAAGCAGATGCTTGCCCTGTGCCGCGATGCAGAGAAAGGTGATGCCTATTATAAAATAGGTATGATCTGCACTTTCCGCGAAGACTGGCTCACGGCACTCGACAACCTGCAGAGCGCATGGCACTACTACACACACTTCAACCCCGACCGCAAGGCACGCATCGCACAGATACACACCATGATACAGGGGTGCTGCGACAAAATAAAGGAGCAGCGTGCCGACTAATGTTCGTCAGAACACCATTCGGCATCTTTTCTCATGGTATAGGGGCGCTACGTGCCGTTTTTTTCGTAATTTTGCACCATGATATTCTATTTCTCTGGCACAGGCAACACGCGCTGGGCAGCCCAAGTGCTCAGCGAGGCCACGGGCGAACAGCTCGTCAGCATCGCCGACCACCTCACGGGGCCTTTCACCCCCGACCTTGCCGCCGGTGAGCGCATTGGCTTCTGCTTCCCGGTACACGGCTGGCGCCCGCCCCGGCTGGTACGCGACTTCGTGTCGCGCCTCAGGCTGCAGGCCGCAGACCGCTACGTGTATGCCGTCTGCACCGCGGGCGACAACATCGGCGAGACCATCGAGATCTTGGAGCACGACCTGCAGCAGGCGGGCATGCATCTCGACGCTGCCTTCTCGCTCATCATGCCCGAGTCGTATGTGGGCCTGCCGTTTATGGATGTGGACACACCAGCCAAGGAGAAGGCCAAGAAAGACGAGGCGGCACGCTTGCTGCAGGGTTGCCTGACAACCATCATGGAGCGGCAGAAAGATGTGCGCCAGCTGCACAGAGGACGCTGGCCGCGCATCAACTCGCGCATCATCGGAGGCTTCTTCACCCACCGCCTCATCACCGACAGGCCGTTCCACGTGGAGACCGACCGCTGCACGGCATGCGGGCTGTGCGCCAAGGTGTGCCCCGTGCACGACATAGCAGGCGGACCGGGCCTGCAACCACGGTGGCTGCACAACGGGCAGTGTCTGACCTGCTTCACATGTTACCACCACTGTCCCCACCATGCCATCGAGTTCGGACGCCGCACACAGCACAAGGGACAATACTTTTTCCGACCATCACAAGACAACAAGAAATAACAAACAGACAGAACAATGAAGAAACTGATAATCGCCACAGCGCTGTGCCTGACGAGCATGGCAGCTTGGTCGCAGAGCACGGTAACCGACAAGTGGGGCAACCAGGTGCAAGCCCCGGCCTTCGACGATGAGGGCACAGCAGGACTGCTGCTGGGCCGCCACGAGCCGCAGACAACCGCCACGACGGCGGTGCACCGCGTGTTGGGCAAGCCCAACCCCAACTTTGTGCCACACACGGGCACACCACGCATACTGACCATCCTCGTCAACTTTGCCGACTCGGCCATCACCACACACCAGCCCAAGAAGGCTTTCGACCAGCTCTTCAACGGCAATGGCACTCCCGAAGACCTCGGCAACGGCAACCATCGCAACCACGGCAGCGTGGCACAGTATTTTAGCGACATGAGCGGCGGAACATTCAAGCCGCAGTTTGACATCTATGGTCCGGTGACCGTCGACAAAGACATGGCATACTATGGTGCCAGTCCGGAGTCATCGGCAAAGGGCGAGAAGCCCGACGAACTGGTCAGCGACGCGCTCAAGCTCATCGTCGACTCAGTGGCCGATGCTTCGGTCTACGACAACGACAACGACAAACTCATCGACTGTGTCTACATCATCTATGCCGGCATGGGCCAGAACTATGGAGGCGGCAGCAACACCATCTGGGCAAAGACCAGTGAGACCAGCGGCACCTTCAAGGGGCTGAAGCTCAACTGGTATAGCTTGGCCAGTGAGCTCTCGCCCATCACCGTCAGCAGCGAAGACCAGACGTGGATGATCACGGGCGTGGGCGTGCCCTGCCATGAGTTTTCGCATGCCTTGGGCCTGCCCGACCTCTACCCCACGGTCTCTTCTGCCTATGTCAACAACCAGGAGATGGAGTATTGGGACCTCATGGACGGCGGCGAGTATGTCTACAACGGCTACTGCCCCACTGCCTACACGGCATGGGAGAAGGCACTGATGGACTGGGATGTGAACGTGCAGACGCTCTCGGGAAGCGCCACCGGCCTGACGATGGACAAGACGACGGAGAACGGCGGTGTGGTCTATAAGATTCAGAACAGCGAAGAGCCGCTGGAGTATTTCCTTCTGGAGAACGTCCAGAAGTCGGGATGGAACACCTCGCTGCCGGGCCACGGCCTGCTGGTCTATCATGTCAACGAGGTGGGCAACAGCCCCATCTATTCGAGCACACACATCAACAACGTGGCTGGCAAGCCGGGCATGGCAGTGGTGCCGGCCGACGGCGAGTGCCTGTCATCATATACGACTACGAACAACGCCGTCTACCGCAGCAGCCACAAGGGCGATCCGTTCCCCGGCAACAGCAACGTCACCGCACTCAACGACGACAGCGGCCTGCCCAACTTCTATTGGTATGCCGGCAGCAACGCTGCAGCCACCACCGACAGCCGCTATCACAAGGTGGACAAGGCACTGGCTTTCATCACCGAGACGGACGGCACCGTGTCGTTCAATTATATTGACGGCTATGCCACGGGCATCTGCGACATCAACAATGTCTCTGATGCGGCCGACGGCCTGATCTACAGCATCCACGGACAGGTCATTGGCACCAGCGTGAAGTCGCTGCAGCCTGGCATCTATGTGCGTGGCGGCAAGAAGTTTGTGGTGAAATAGAACGGAAAGGTTCTTCCCTACTCTTTCTACACTACCCGAAAAATTTCAATTTCCCCTCATAGCATCCTGGACAACCTCCTGTTGCCCAGGATGTTTTCGTATTATTGCCATACGAGAAATGCCGCGACAAGCGCATGCGCCGGTTAGGCATCAAGGTGAAAGGACAGAAAGTCTATTCCACTTTCCAATCTTCGATCGTTCCTGTCTCCGACGAGAAGTTGCAGCCTATCCTGTAGAGCGTGCGCGGGTCGGCAGCATAGGGCTGCGCGTATCCCTTTTGGTCTATCTGCTGAAGCGCCTCCGTCGCCGTGCCATCGAGCTTGAACTCGAAGATATAGACATATCTGTCGGTCTCGATGATGCAGTCGGCCCGTCCGTGACCAAGCTGTTTCTCCGTGTAGACCACATAGGTGCTCAGCAGACGCAGGATGAGATAGAAGGTGTAGTGGAAATAGCGCTCGCGCTCGCGTTCGTTATCCTTACGGCGCATGGAGTAAGGGATGCTGGCGAAGAAGGATGTCAGCTGCAGATGCAGCTGTTCCAGATTGCCATCATCGAGGAGTTGCACACAGCCCACCAGCCACGACTCGGCAGTAACCGGTGTCTTGAAGTAGTTGTTGGCAATGAGCGAAATGAATCCTCGCTTCACCTCATCGTTGGGAATGTCGAGGCGGAAGGCTCTTGTCCGTCGGTTATAGTCCTTGATGGTGAGATATCCACTCTGATAGATCATCGGCAGCGGACGCTCGGCATCGGCCTTATAATCGGCAAAATCCTGTGCAAAATAGTATCTGTCGGTAAGCTCGTCGAGATTCTCATTGAAATGGTTCATGAGCCGTATCAAGTAGGACGGTGTGCCTGTCTGAAACCAGAAGTCGTCCATACGCTGTCTATCGAAAGAGCTAAGCAAACTGAACGGATTGAACACACCCGTGAGCATGTCGGAAAAATGGTAGCCGTCGTATTGCTTTTTAAGCATAGCAACCATTTCATCGAATGAGCAGTGTTCGTGCAGTGCCATTTCACTGATCGGAGCATGAAAAATGGCAATCATTTCATTTTCCGTTATGCCGCAAAGCGAATCGTATTTAGGATGCATACTTATGTCCTTGGGCTGATTGAACCCGCTAAACACACTGACCTGCGAGAACTTGGTGACACCTGTGAGAAACACAAACCGCAAATCTTCGTCGGCGGCCTTAAATGAGGAATAGAACGACTTGAGCGTTTCGCGGTTGTATTGTTCCAAGGATATCTCCACTCCCTGATAGTTCACCTTGTAGGGCGTGTCCATCACGTCGAGCAGTGGTTTGTCATACTCGTCGACCAGCACCACGGCCCGCATGCCCGTCTGGCGATGAATCTCACGCAAGAGATGTTTCATGCGCAGTGCGAAATCGGTGTATCTCTTCTTCACATGATACGCCTCTTCCCATTCATCAAACAAGCCGTCAAGCAACTCATTGAGCGCATTGACATCTTGAAATTTCCCGGCACCAAAGTCGACGCGCAACACAGGATACACCTTCCACTCCTTCTCCAGAGAGTCGATTTTCAGCCCTTTGAACAACGCTTGCTTTCCCCGGAAATAGCTCTCCAGGGTGGAGATGAGCAGACTCTTTCCAAACCGGCGCGGACGGCTCAGGAAGTAGGTCTTTCCCTCGTTGGCCAGAGAGTAAACCATATCCGTCTTGTCTACATAGACAAAACCGTCGGTACGGAGATCTTCAAATGTCTGTATTCCTATCGGGTACTTCATACACGTCATGATTTACGTCGTTTTCGGCCACTTCAGTGACTGCCACTTCAGGCAGACATGCCTTGGGTTTGTAAAGGTAGCATTATTTTGCGAGAAAGGACAACTGGCAAGTGTTAAAAAAATCGCAGTAAGCACAAAAGCCGTGCGATGCCCATGCCAGCAACACACTGAAAAGGGCGTGCCCTCAAGGAAGAGGACACGCCCGAAATGTATGTTTGAGCGAAGTAACCGAAGATTACTCGGTCTTGCCGTTCAAGCT
>CAVAXH010000102.1:0-8311 GCA_963592505.1 Bacteroidaceae bacterium | reverse complement strand
GACGGCCGTAAGGAACACGACGAACTGCAGGTTGTCGAGCGGGGTCTCGCCCGGATCGAGCAGGTTCTCGCTCTCGGTTCCCAGCGACCAGTTGTTGTGCTTGCCCGAGCCGTTGATGCCGTCGAAGGGCTTCTCGTGGAGCAGCACCTCGAAGCCGTGCTTGTGTGCCACGCGCTTCATGAGGCTCATGAGCAGCATGTTGTGGTCCACGGCCAGGTTGGTCTCCTCGAAGATCGGTGCACACTCAAACTGGTTGGGGGCCACCTCGTTGTGGCGTGTCTTCACAGGGATGCCCAGCTCGAGGGCCTGTATCTCGAGGTCCTTCATGAAGGCAGACACACGCTCGGGGATGGTGCCGAAGTAGTGGTCGTCCATCTGCTGGTTCTTGGCGCTCTCGTGTCCCATCAGCGAACGGCCGGTGAGGATGAGGTCGGGGCGTGCGGCATAGAGGTCCTCGTCGACGAGGAAATACTCCTGTTCCCAGCCGAGGTTGCTGATGACCTTCTTCACGTCGGGATAGAAGTAGTGGCACACGTCGGTGGCAGCCACGTTCACGGCGTGGAGCGCACGGAGCAGCGGAGCCTTATAGTCGAGCGCCTCACCGGTGTAGGAGATGAAGATGGTGGGTATGCAGAGCGTGTCGTCGATGATAAACACGGGCGACGTGGGATCCCAGGCCGAGTAGCCGCGGGCCTCGAAGGTGGAGCGGATGCCGCCTGAGGGGAAGCTCGAGGCGTCGGGCTCCTGCTGCACCAGCAGCTTGCCGGAGAACTCCTCGATCATGCCGCCCTTGCCGTCGTGCTCGACGAAGGAGTCGTGCTTCTCGGCCGTGCCCTCGGTGAGGGGCTGGAACCAGTGTGTGTAGTGGGTCACGCCGTTCTCGTCGGCCCACTGCTTCATGCCCTTTGCCACCTCGTTGGCGATGCTGCGGTCGAGCTGTGCGCCATTGTCGATCACATCGATGAGTTTGCTGTAGACATCGGCCGGAAGATACTTGTACATCTTCTGGCGGTTAAACACTTTCTTGCCGAAATACTCTGAGGGTCTTTCAACAGGAGTCATCACCGACACGGGCTTCTTTTTGGAAGCGTCGGCAACGGCCTGAAATCTTTGATTTTCCATACTTGTTAGATATATTTCCTATGCTTATTTGTTATGTTCGTTGTTTGCTCATTTGTTCATCCAGAGGCGTATGCGCTCCATGGCCTTGATGCAGTTGTCGCGCTCGCCGAAACTGGTGAGTCGCACGAAGCCCTCACCCGACGGTCCGAAGCCCACGCCCGGCGTGCAGACCACCTGTGCCCCATAGAGCAGTGCTTCGAAAAACTGCCATGAGGGAGTGCCGCCGGGTGTCTTCACCCAGATGTAGGGCGCGTCGGTACCACCGTAGACGGTGAAGCCCATGCTGACCAGTGCGTCGTGCATGATGCGGGCGTTCTCCATGTAGTAGTCGATGGTGGCCTGCGTCTGGCGCTTGCCCTCGGGCGTGTAGATAGCCTCGGCGGCGCGCTGCGAGATGTAGCTTGTGCCATTGAACTTGGTGGACTGGCGGCGCAGCCAGAAGGGGTGGAGCTGATGGCGCTCGCCGTCGATGGTGGCCGCAGTGAGCTCCTTGGGCACCACGGTGTAGCCACAGCGCACACCGGTGAAACCGGCGGTTTTCGAGAAACTGTGGAACTCGATGGCCACCTTGCGTGCACCGCGTATCTCATAGATGGTGTGGGGTATGTTCTCATCGCGGATGTAGGCCTCGTAGGCTGCATCGTAGAAGATGATGGAGTCGTTGTGGATGGCATAGTTGACCCACTTGCGCAGTTCGTCGCGTGTGATGACCATGCCTGTGGGGTTGTTGGGGTAGCACAGGTAGATCATATCAACGCGGTGGTCGGGGATGACAGGCACAAAACCGTTCTCCTCGGTGCAGGGCATGTAGGTGACGTTGCTCCAGTGGCCGTCCTCAAAATATCCTGACCGGCCGTTCATGACGTTGGAGTCGACATACACGGGATAGATGGGGTCGGTGACGGCCATGGAGTTGTCCCATCGCACCAGCTCGCCGATGTTGCCCGTGTCGCTCTTGGCACCGTCGTTGATGAAGATCTCGTCGGGGTCGAGGTGCACGCCGCGCGGCAGGAAGTCGTTCTTCACAATGGCCTCACGCAGCCAGAGGTATCCCTGCTCAGGCCCGTAGCCGTGAAAGGTGTCCTTAGCGGCCATGTCGTCGACAGCCTTGTGCATGGCCTCTATGACGGCCGGGCAGAGCGGCTGCGTCACGTCGCCAATGCCCAGACTGATGACGTCGGCCTTGGGGTGTGTGGCCTTGAACGCATTGACCTTCTTGGCTATGTCGGCGAAGAGGTAGTTCTTCTGCAGCTTCAGGAAATGTTCGTTGATTAATGCCATATCGCGTGAGTTGTTCTTTTATGTTGTGTAAGTTGTTGTTGTCGTCCTGATGGCTGCCGGCTAAGGCAGCGCTATGTCGCCTTCAAAAGCGAAGGCTGCCGGTCCGGTCATGTAGACATGACTGTCGTCGGCAGCCCAACGTATGTGGAGCGTGCCACCGTCCATGACGATGGCCGACTGGCGCGCGGCCAGTCCGAGATGTGCAGCGGCCACGGCGGTGGCGCAGGCTCCGGTGCCGCAGGCCATGGTGATGCCGCTGCCGCGTTCCCAGACCCTCGTGCGGATGCCGTCGTCAGCGGTGAGCTGCGCAAACTCTATGTTGCACCGCTCGGGAAAGGCCGCGTCGTGCTCGAGCATACGCCCTGCGCGGGCTATGTCGATACCGTCCAGCGTGTCTACGAAGATGACGTAGTGGGGGTTGCCCATCGACACGAAGGCGGCTCCGCGGACATGTCCGTCGAGGGCATCGGGCAGCGCCACGGGTGCCCCAGTGTACTGCCCGGCCACGTCGAAGCGCGGCTCGAGCATGTCTACGGTGACGCTCTCCACCTTGTCGCCGGCACCGATGTGGAGCTGCAGCACCTTCACGCCCGAGAGCGTCTGCAGCCTGATGACCGGCTCATGGCACACGCCTTTCTCATACAGGTACTTGCCAATGCACCTGCTGGCGTTGCCGCACATCATCGCCTCCGAACCGTCGGCGTTGAAGATGCGCATGGTGAAATCTGCTTGTGTGTTGTTGTGAGGTCGGCCGATTAAAACCAGTCCGTCGCTGCCGATGCCTGTGTGGGGGCGGCTCCAGGCGATGGAGGCCGCCGCTGGGTCGGGTATATCATATAAGGTGGAGTCCACATAGATATAGTCGTTACCCGCTCCGTGCATCTTGGTGAAATGGACTAACTGCGTCATTCTGCGTTGTTTTTTAACGTTTCAATCAACCTTTGTCTGAAATCCGCTGCAAAGATAAAACAAAAAGCCATGATAACCACTCTTTCGTCGCACTTTTCTACCTTCTATTTTAGCAGAAATACCAATCTGTAAGAACCACAAACAGTAATTAAGGCAAACTGTAAGCAATCGTCCACAAAACCCTTACACTTTGCCAAAACAAATATTTTCGTTCTTTCAAATAGCTCGCCTTTCCAATCGTTTGTTAACAAAATGCCGTAAATTTGCAGTATCATCATTGCAAAAAGAAAGAAATATCAGAATATAAACACCATAACTTTTACAACCATGTGCGGAATAGTAGGAATATTCAATATCCAGGAACAGACCCCTGCCCTGCGCCAGAAAGCGCTGCGGATGAGCCAGAAGATACGTCACCGCGGCCCCGACTGGAGCGGCATCTACACCGGCGGCACAGCCATCCTCTGCCATGAGCGTCTGAGCATCGTCGATCCCGAGTCGGGGCGGCAGCCGCTCTTCTCGCCCGACAAGAAGCAGGTGCTGGCCGTCAACGGCGAGATCTACAACCACCAGGCGCTGCGCAGCGAGATGGCCGACTATCCTTTCCAGACCGGCTCCGACTGTGAGGTGATCCTGCCGCTGATGCGACGGGGCAACATCGCCGAAGCGCTCAACCGCCTGTCGGGCATCTTTGCCTTTGCGCTCTACGACCGCGACGACGACTCGTTTCTCATTGCCCGTGACCCGATAGGCGTCATACCGCTTTATATAGGCTACGACAGCGACGGCACGGTCTATGTGGCCTCCGAGCTCAAGGCCCTCGAGGGCCAGTGTGAGCGCTACGAGCCGTTCCTGCCGGGCCACTACTACTGGAGCAAGGCCCCCGGCATGAAGCCCTACTACAGCCTCACCGCCGAAGAGGGAGCGCAGGGGCCGCGCGATGTGTGCTTTGAGGGTAAGCCTGTGTCGGAGCTGAGCTACGACGACAGCGTGAAGGCCGTGCGCGAGAGTCTCATGGATGCCGTGCGCCGCCAGCTCATGAGCGACGTGCCCTACGGTGTGCTGCTCTCGGGCGGCCTCGACTCGAGCGTCATCTCGGCCATCGCACAGATCTACTCGGCCAAGCGCATCGAGAACGGCGGCGAGACCGAGGCCTACTGGCCGCGCCTCCACTCGTTTGCCGTGGGCCTCAAGGGGGCACCCGACCTGGCCAAGGCCCGCCTGGTGGCCGACAGCATCGGCACCGTGCACCACGAGATCAACTACACCATACAGGAGGGACTCGATGCCATTCGCGACGTCATCTACTTCATCGAGACCTACGACGTCACCACCGTGCGTGCCTCCACACCCATGTATCTGCTGGCACGCGTCATCAAGTCGATGGGCATCAAGATGGTGCTCTCGGGCGAGGGTGCCGACGAGATCTTCGGCGGCTATCTCTACTTCCACCGGGCACCCAGCGCCGAGGAGTTCAGGAAGGAGACGGTGCGCAAACTCTCCAAGCTGCATCTCTACGACTGCCTGCGTGCCAACAAGAGCCTGTCGGCATGGGGCGTGGAGGGCCGCGTGCCGTTCCTCGACCGCGAGTTTCTCGACGTGGCCATGAGCCTCAACCCCGAGTACAAGCTGTGTCCGGGTGCCACCATCGAGAAGAAGGTGGTGCGCGAGGCCTTCGCCGACCTGCTGCCGGCCGAGGTGGCATGGCGACAGAAGGAGCAGTTCTCCGACGGTGTGGGCTACTCGTGGATCGACACCCTCAAGCAGATTGCTGCCAGCAGCGTCAGCGACGAGCAGATGGCGCATGCCGCCGAGCGCTTCCCCATCAACCCGCCGCAGAACAAGGAGGAATACTGCTACCGCTCGATCTTTGCCGAGCACTTCCCCAGCGACTCGGCAGCGCGGTCGGTGCCCAGCGTGCCCAGCGTGGCTTGCTCCACAGCCGAGGCGCTGGCATGGGATGCCTCGTTCCAGAACCTCAACGACCCCAGCGGACGCGCCGTGAAGGGCGTGCACGAGCAGGCCTACTGATCACCACCACCCCACCGCCGCCGGCCACACCGACAACCGCATATACACACTAAGAATCCTTTTCTCCGACACCTCTGCTGCGCCAACAGGCCGGCAGAGGTGTCATTGTGTATGGGGGATATAAACATTTTCCAAGAAATCGTAACGCAAATGTGCGGCCGACATAGTAACTTTGTAAACCGAATCATTCACATCACACATCATGCACCGCACACTGGCACCTCTCACACTCGCCCTGCTGTTGGCTCCGGCCTGCACGCTGGCGCAGACCACCACAGACAACACCCACACCGCTGCCGCCGACTCCTCGACGCACACACGCCAGCTCGGCGAGGTGGTGGTGAGCCGCGGCATGCTGACCACCCGAAAGGATGCCGGGGCCATGAACACCATGCTCATAGGGCGCGGCGAGCTCTTCAAGGCAGCCTGCTGCAACCTCGGCGAGAGTTTTGTCACCAACCCCAGCGTAGACACCAACTACAGCGACGCCACCACCGGCACACGACAGATACGCCTGCTGGGACTGAGCGGCACCTATGTGCAACTGCTCACCGAGACGCAGCCGGCCTACCGCGGTGCCGCCCTGCCCTACCAGCTCAGCTACGTCCCCGGCAACTGGATGAAGAGCATACAGGTGTCGAAGGGCAACGCCTCGGTGAAGAACGGCTACGAGGCCATGACCGGACAGATCAACGTGGAATATCTGAAGCCGGAAGAGGAGACGGGGGCCGACATCAGCCTCTACGGCAACACCATGACGCGCTTCGTGGCCGACGCCGATGCCAACGTGCACATCGGCAGCAGCAACAACGCAGCCACAGAGGTGCTGGCCCACTTCGAAAACAACTGGAGCCACCACGACGGCAACGGCGACGGCTTCCAGGACGAACCCAACATCCGGCAGTATAACCTGCAGAACCGGTGGTATGCCAAGGCAGGCCGTTACCTCTTCCACGGCGGTCTGGAACTCATCAACGAGAACCGGCGCAGCGGACAGGTGGCCGGACATGTGCACAGCGGAAGCAACGGGGACGGCACCGGCCTCTACCGCATCGGCATCGACACCGAGCACTATGGGGCCTACATGAAGCACGCCCTCGTCACCGATGCGCAGCACGGCGGCAACCTGGCGCTCATGGCGCGCACCTCGCTGCACCTGCAAACGGCCGCCTACGGCCTGCGTGCCTACGGCGTGAACCAGAAGAACGCCAACGCACAACTGATGTATGAGACGGGCGTCGGCGCAGACCACAACGTGTCGGCCGGACTGAGCATCGACCACGACTATCTCAAACAGGACTACACCCTCGGCGACACGCCGGAGAAGGCCACCGTGAGCGAGACCACGCCGGGCGGCTATGTGCAGTACACCTTCAACCACAAGGACCGCCTCATCGCCATGGCCGGTCTGCGCGTGGACCACAGCAACCTCTACGGCACATTCGTCACGCCGCGCTTCCACCTGAAGTGGATGCCCAGCGACATCGTCACCCTGCGCCTCAGCGCCGGCAAGGGCTACCGCTCGCCACGCCCGCTGGCCGAGAACCACTATCTGCTGGCCAGCGGACGCCGCATAGTCGTCGACGCACAGCCCGAGCAGGAGGCGGCATGGAACTATGGGGCTACCGTGGGACTCTACATACCCCTGGCCGGCAACACACTGAAAATAAATGCCGAGTACTATTATACTAATTTCACCCGTCAGCTCGTTATCGACTATGACAGCGACCCGACAGCCATCCGCCTCACCAACCTCGACGGGCGCAGCTACTCGCACACCATGCAGGTGGATGCCACCTACCCCGTGGCCCGCGGACTGGAGCTGACGGCAGCCTACCGCTACAACCTCGTGAAGTCGACCTACGGCGGCGAACGGCTGTGGAAACCGCTGCAGAGCCGCTACAAGGCCCTCGTGAGCGCCTCCTACAAGTCGCCGCTCGAACTGTGGCAGGTCGACGCCACCCTCGCGCTCAACGGCGGCGGACGCATGCCGCGCCCCTACACCACGGCCGACGGCACCCCCTCGTGGGCCACACACTTCAAGGCTTACGCAGGCCTGACGGCACAGGTGACACGCCACTTCCGCCACTTCTCGGTGTTTGCGGGCGGCGAAAACCTCACCGGATACAAACAGAAAAACCCCATCATCGGCGCCGGCAACCCATGGGCCTCGACCTTCGAACCCACACTGGTCTACGCCCCCATCACCGGAGCCATGGGATACATAGGAATAAGAATCAATTTAGGACACAGATTATGAAGAAAACCATCATGACGCTGACCATCGCCCTCATGGCCGTGGCAGCACAGGCGAAAGACATCAAGACCGTGGTGTTCACCACCAACCCGAAGATGCACTGCGAGAACTGCGAGAAGAAGATCAAGGGCAACCTGCGCTACGAGAAAGGTGTGAAGAGCATCGACACCAGCGTGAGCGAGCAGACGGTCACCGTGAAGTATGATGCCGACAAGACATCGGCCGAGACGCTGCAGCAGGCCTTCGGCAAGTTTGGCTTCAAGGCTGAACAGGTGGGCAAGGCCGGCCACACCGAGTGCGACGACGCTCAGCACTGCGGCAAGGCACAGGCATGCGGCAAACAGCAGGGCTGCTGCAAGATGCAGGCACAGAACAGCGAAAAGAAGGCCAGCTGCTGCAAGATGCAGGCACAGAACGGTGAGAAGAAGGCCGGCTGCTGCAAGATGCAGGCACAGAACGGCGAAAAGAAGGCCGACTGCTGCAAGGCACAGAACGGCGACAAAAACGCCAAATGTGCAAAGAAAGACGGCTGCAAGAAACACAAGAAGAGCAGCAAGAAATAGCCCTGCCCTACGGCACCCCCTTAAATCAGCCCAGGATGAGCCCAATGCTTATCCTGGGCTGATTGCCTTTCGGGAGGGCAGCGAATGTTCTTCTTATTACAGAGGTGATTATATGCTTGTTCGTCTGCAAAAATACACTTTTTTACAC
>CAVAXH010000101.1:0-8320 GCA_963592505.1 Bacteroidaceae bacterium | reverse complement strand
TTCGCTTGAAAATCATGCACTGTTTTTACGGATTTTGAACACCCTACCCTACAGGCGCACATACACCTATTTGTGCTCATGCAACCGCCTGTAACTGTCAAGCCCCCTTCCTGTCGCACACATGCAGCGGGAAGGGGGCTTGTCGGTTTATGGATGTTTTTGTGATGTTTGCGCCGTTTTTAATTTGGTGATTTGTGGATTAATGATTAATTTTGCCGTGATGAAATAGGAGGCATTGTTGCAATGCCATTAAGCGATAAAAACAAACTTTTATGAGCAAGCAAACGATAGATACCTATAAACTGACTAGTATGGAGGAGCCTTCAGATGAGATTCTCTCTCAGTTGATGAAGGAGGTGGCTGATGAGGCTAAGCGTAAGGGGGAAGAAGCAGATCGTAGATTTTTTGACGGTCTGAAGGATTATTGCAAGCAAGTAAGACTTGACTGGAATAAAAGATATCCTGTATGAATGGTTCAATGGAAAATGGAGAGCACAAGCCTGTCCTTATAGTAATAGCCGGCCCCAATGGATCTGGTAAGACTTCTGTAACTTCAATGTTGCTGCATCATGAATGGATGGAGGACGCCATTTACGTGAATCCAGATATAGTGGCACAGGAAAAGTTTGGAGACTGGAACTCTCCTGAAGCCATCATGCAATCTGTAAAATATTGTGAGGAGCTACGAGAGAAATGCTTAAGGGAGAAACGTAGTTTGATTTTTGAGACCGTGTTGTCTGTGGAAGATAAAGTGGATTTTATTCGTCGCGCCCATGAGGCTGGTTTCTTCATCCGCCTATTCTTTGTTTGTACAAGAACACCCCAAATTAATGCTGCCCGTATCGCTAAACGAGTAATGGAGGGTGGGCATGATGTTCCGATCACTAAGATAATTTCTCGTTACTACAGATCAATCGCCAATTGTGCTAATGCTGCGCAATATGCTGATAAAACATATCTTTACGACAATTCTATCGATAACCATGAGGTGACTCCTTTGTATCGTATGAACTATGGAAAACTAGTGAAGCAATACAAGGACAATTTGCCCGAATGGGCTAAGTTGATACTAAATATGTGATGGCAACCGTCAGTTGTCTCAAGGCAGACGATGGTGTGCCTATCATAGAGACTCAGCAAGGCCCCTTCCTGTCGCACGACGGGAAGGGGCCTTGGATGTGTTATGGTGTTGCAGCGGGGTGGTGTGTTTACCTCACCACAAACTTCTTGCCGCCACGGATGTAGATGCCGGGCTGGGTGGGCTTGTCGACGCGCACGCCCTGCAGGGTGTAGACGGCGCGGAGGCCGGCAGCGGTGGCCGTCGGCATGTGTATGTCGGTGGTCGACTGTTGTTCCTCATAGAGGCAGGGCAGGATGTTGCCGCTCTGCTTGTCGGTGCCGTAGTTGCCGTAGGACGAATACTTGCTGCTGTACATGATGACATTGCCCGTGTCGGCGGCTTTGATGGTGTAGGTGCCGTCGCCGTTGCTGGCCACGGTCCACACGTCGGCCTCGCTGAGGGTGGTCGTCGGCGTGAACGAGGTGAAGGTGCTGTCCTGATAGTAGTAGCGTCCCTGGCTGTCCTTGAGGTAGAAGCCGCCGTCGGCCGCCTCGAAGGTGTAGGCATCGTTGTCGCTGGCCATGATGATCTTGCCGTCGGCATCTATCACCCCGTCGGTGTAGAGGTATCCGTAGGTCTTGCTGGCCGACACCGACACGGGCTTGGCGGCATAGAGCTTACTGCCCGACTCGGCCACGATGAGATAGCGCTTGCCGGCTGTCGGCAGGCCCTCCTGCAGCTTGACAAACACATACGAGCTGGGGTCTACGCCGGGGTCCACGCTGGTGGTGTCGTCGGGTGTGGCGGGCGTGAAGGCTCCGTAGCGCTTGTCGTCGGAAGCCGTGGAGACGGCATTGTCGGGGTCGAAGGCCACGTCGGTGCTGTCGCCCCACACATACTCGCAGAGGTAGGGATAGTCCACGAAGAGGTTGCGGTTGTGCTGTATGTCGGCCACGGCGTTGTTGCGGGCTGCCTCGGTGCTGTCCACCTTGTCCTGCGCGCTCCACTGCCGGTAGAGCGTGGTGGCCCACTGCTGCATGCCGGGATAGTCGGAGGCATCGCTCTCCATGGTCTGCAGTCCGGTCTTCACGAACGTCAGGGTCGAGTAGGTCACACCCATATACATATATCCGCGTGCAAACTCGCCCTTGAAGCGGTCGCCCGGCTCCCATGCCTGCGAGTTGTTCTTGCCGGTGCCCACCTTGTCGTAGCCTTCCTCCTCATATTTGGCGCTGGTCACCTCGTCCATGGGGTAGTTGCTCTTCTGGCTGTTGACCGTCGAGGGCGAGGGATAGAGGTTATAGAGGTCCTTGTAGGCTTCATTCTTGCTGCCGCCCCACCAGCTCTTCGGAAACGAGTGCTCGATGTTCATGCCCGAGACGGCGCTGCCCCGTGTGCCGAAGTAGAACGTGTCGCTGCTGTAGCGGTTGATGACTTGGTTGGTCTGCGGGTCGCGGTCGGTGGCATAGAAGCCCCACCAGGTGTTGGCCGAGCCGCTGCCATATTCGAGCACCGTCTTGTTGCTCATCAGCTGAGAGAGTGCTGTCTTCAGTTCGGCCTTCTTCTTGCCCTTGAGCGAGGCGGCATAGGTGGCCAGGTTCTTGCGTGTGATGGCGTGCGCTGTGCCGGCGGCAAGCGTCATCACGGCGGCAAGCATTAAAGCATAATGTTTCTTCATCTTTTTATTCTCAAAAAAAGTCTTGGTTGGAGGATAATGTCTTGTTCGTCGCCGGGGGCTCACTGTCCGTCTTCTATCCATCCCTCTTCCACAAACCGGCGGTAGAGCGGCAGCGCCAACGCCTTGGCATCGGGGTGCGGAGCGCCCGTGGTGCCCTTGGCCCGCAGGTCGAAGAAGTGGAGCCAGTCGGTCACAAAAGCCGTGTGCACCAGTTCGGTGTGGGTGTCGAGGGGCAGCACGGCGCGTGCCTCCTGCGGCTTGCGGCCGGCGGCCACGAGGTTCATGTAGGCGCGTTCGGCGGCCACGTTGGCAAAGAGCCAGTTGTCCATATCGGTGGCCTCGCCGGTAGCCACTTTGCGTGCCAGCTCCACGAGGTCGCTGCCCGTGACCGATATCTCGCCGCGGGCTATGGCGCGGGCGCTGTCGCCCTGCGGCAGGGTGCTGACAAACTGCGGCAGGCAGATGGCTATCTCGTTGTTGAACTTGGCTTTCGAGTAGTTGCAGTAGCGTGTCGACTGCTCGGCCATGGAGTCGGCGCGGTGGCGGTTGAACTCGCGGGTGATGGCTATCTGCGTGGTGAAGTGCACGGTGACGCGGCGCTCATGGTGCGGCGTGGGCTCGCAGAGCAGCGCCAGGTCGTCCATCCAGTCGTTCTCGGCCAGCACTCTCAGGTTGGTGGTGATGCAGGCGGTGTCGCCGGCCGTGCGGACCACCGAGAACTTGTTGGCGGCATAGCGTGCGCAGACCTCGCCGGCAGCGCTCGTCTGCAGGGTCACGGTGCCGTGCTCGAGCATGGCCAGATGCCGGTTTTTCAGCATGCGCTCCACGAAGGGTCGTGCCGACTCGGGTGTGCAGTGGTCTTCGCTCTTGTAGCACACACGGCCCACACGCTCTATCTGGCGGTAGATGCCGTCGAGGCCCGGTGCCTGTGGCCATATCTCAAACTGTGGTTGGGTGATTTTCATTGCCTGTGGTCTGTTTTTGTTTGCAAAGGTAGTGCAAACAAGCGGAACGGCAAAGGAATGGCTGGCGTTTTTCTTGGTCATCCCGCAAGATATGCTTACCTTTGCGCTTACGACAACTTTTGCATGAAAACATAAAGGTTATGGACGAACAGACTAGTGTGCGATTGCTCGAGCACCATGGCATCAAGCCCACCGCCAACCGCATCGTGGTGGCGAAGGCCCTGGCGGCGAGCGAGCACCCGGTGTCGCTGACCGAGCTCGAGGAGCGCATCGTCTCCATCGACAAGAGCGGCATCTTCCGCGCCCTGGTGCTCTTCCGCGAGCATCATCTGGTGCACCAGCTCGAGGATGGCGACGGCGGCATGAAATACGAGCTGTGCCACAGCCACCATGCCGACGGCGAGGACGACAACGACACGCATGTGCACTTCTACTGCGAGCGTTGCCACCGCATCTTTTGTTTCCACGACACGCCCATCCCGGCCGTGGCGCTGCCTGCCGGCTATGCCATGCACGCAGTGACCTACATGGTCAAGGGGGTGTGTGCCGAGTGTCAGAAAGGCCATTGACCATGATGGATGCGCAGGCTTTCCTGAGCACGCTCGTCGGCTGGTACCGCGACCACGGGCGCGACCTGCCGTGGCGCCACACCCGCGACCCCTATGCCATCTGGCTCAGCGAGGTGGTGCTGCAGCAGACGCGTGTGGCGCAGGGCCAGGCCTACTGGCAGCGGTTCATGCAGCGCTTCCCCACCGTGGCCGACTTGGCGGCCGCCAGCGAGGACGAGGTGATGAAGCTGTGGCAGGGCCTGGGCTACTACTCGCGTGCCCGCAACCTGCATGCCGCCGCCCGCCAGGTGGTGGCCATGGGCCGTTTCCCCGACACCGTGGCCGCCATCCGGCAGCTGAAGGGCGTGGGCGACTACACGGCGGCGGCCATCGCCGCCTTTGCCTTCAACCTGCCGGCCGTGGCCCTCGACGGCAATGCCTACCGGGTGTTTGCGCGGCTGCTCGGCATCAGCACGCCCATCGACAGCAGCGAGGGCAAGCGCGAGTTTCGCATGGCCGCCGACCGCCTGTTCGGACTGCCGGCCGCTGACCGCCCTGGCGAGGGGCCTTGGCGCGAGGCCAACTCGGCACTCATGGACCTCGGCGCCACGGTGTGCACGCCGCAGGCTCCGGCCTGCGCCAGCTGTCCTTTCATGGAGCATTGTGTGGCCTGCCGCGAGCATCTCACGGCCGTGCTGCCCGTGAAGCTGCCCAAGCGCTGCCCCACCGAGCGCCGCATGGCCTGTGTGTGGATGCGCTGTCAGGGTTGTGTGGCGCTGTGCCGGCGCGGCGCGGGCGACATCTGGCAGGGACTGTGGCAGCCGCCTGTCTACGAGGACTGTGTGCTGCCGCCGATGGACGGCCGCCTGACGCTGCTCCGCCAGGGGGTGCGCCATGTGCTCACCCACCGGGTCATCGTGGCCGACTTCTATCTGCTCGAGGCCACACAGCGCCCGCCGCTGCCAGCCGGCTATGTGTGGGTGCCTGAGGCCGAGGCGGCGGGCTATGCCGTGCCGCGCCTCGTGGAGAAGCTGCTCCAGGTGGTCGGCAGGCACCGATAGGTGCTTTTTAGCATGCGCCGATGGTCTTTTAGCCGCGCAAATGGGTGATTAGTGAATTAAAATTAGTAAATTTGCACCTACATATCGTTATACCGGAAATTACAGACAAACAATAAAACGACAAATACAGATGGAAGAAAAGAAATTCAAACGCACCACCGTCACCGCCGCCCTGCCTTATGCCAACGGCGGTGTGCACATCGGTCACCTGGCCGGCGTGTATGTGCCTTCAGACATCTACGTGCGATACCTCCGGCTGAAGAAGGAGGACGTGATCTTCATTGGCGGCTCCGACGAGCACGGCGTGCCCATCACCATACGCGCCAAGAAGGAGGGCATCACGCCGCAAGACGTGTGCGACCGCTATCACAAGATCATCAAAGACTCGTTCAGCGAGTTTGGCATCTCCTTCGACATCTATAGCCGCACCACATCGGACACCCATCACCACTTTGCCTCCGACTTCTTCAGCAAGCTCTACAAGGACGGCAAGCTCGTGGAGAAGGAGAGCGAACAGTACTACGACCCCGAGGCACACCAGTTTCTCGCCGACCGCTACATCATGGGCACCTGCCCCCACTGCGGCAACCCCAACGCCTACGGCGACCAGTGTGAGAAGTGTGGCAGCGACCTCTCGCCCATGGAGCTCGTGGAGCCCCACTCCACCATCAGCGGCGCCAAGCCCGAGGTGCGCAGCACCAAGAACTGGTATCTGCCGCTCAACGACTACCAGCAGTGGCTGAAGGACTGGATCCTCGGCAGCCACAAGGAGTGGCGCCCCAACGTCTACGGACAGTGCAAGTCGTGGCTCGACATGGACCTGCAGCCGCGGGCCATGACGCGCGACCTCGACTGGGGCATCCCCGTGCCCGTGGAGGGCGCCGAAGGCAAAGTGCTCTACGTGTGGTTCGACGCACCCATCGGCTATGTCAGCAACACCAAGGAGCTCTGCGACGCACAGCCTGAGCGCTGGGGCTCATGGGAGAAGTGGTGGAAGGACCCCGAGACGCGCCTCGTGCACTTCATCGGCAAGGACAACATCGTGTTCCACTGCCTCATCTTCCCCACCATGCTCAAGGCCCACGGCAGCTACATCCTGCCCGACAACGTGCCGGCCAACGAGTTCCTCAACCTCGAGAACGACAAGATCTCTACCTCACGCAACTGGGCGGTGTGGCTCGACGAATACCTCGTCGACTTCCCCGGCAAGCAGGACGTGCTGCGCTATGTGCTCACGGCCAACGCCCCGGAGACCAAGGACAACAACTTCACATGGCGCGACTTCCAGGAGCGCAACAACTCGGAGCTCGTGGCCATCTACGGCAACTTCGTCAACCGCGCCCTGCAGCTCACCAAGAAATACTGGGACGGCGTGGTGCCGGCCTGCGGCGAGCTGACCGATGTCGACCAGCGCACCATCGACGAGTTCAAGGACGTGAAGGAGAAGGTGGAGCAGTATCTCGACAACTTCAAGTTCCGCGAGGCACAGAAGGAGGCCATGAACCTCGCACGCATCGGCAACAAGTATATCACCGAGTGTGAGCCGTGGAAGGTGTGGAAGACCGACCCCAAGCGCGTGGAGACCATCCTCTACATCTCCCTGCAGCTGGTGGCCAACCTCGCCATCGCCTTCGAACCGTTCCTGCCCTTCTCCAGCAAGAGCCTGCGGCAGATGATCGGCATGGACTCCTTCGACTGGGCACAGCTCGGCCGCACCGACCTGCTCAAGCCCGGACAGCAGCTGGCTGAGCCGCACCTGCTCTTCCAGAAGATCGAGGACGAGGAGATACAGAAGCAGCTCGACAAGCTCGCCGCCACCAAGGAGGCCAACGAGAAGGCTCAGGCCGACAAGGACTACAAGGCTGCGCCGGTGAAGGCCGACGTGCCCTTCGACGAGTGGGAGAAGCTCGACATCCGCGTGGGACACATCAAGGACTGCCAGAAGGTGAAGAAGTCCAGCAAACTGCTGCAGTTCACCATCGACGACGGCAGCGGCACCGACCGCACCATCCTCTCGGGCATCGCCAAGAGCTATGACCCTGCCGACCTCATCGGCAAGGACGTGCTCTTCGTGGCCAACTTCGCTCCGCGCAAGATGATGGGCATCGAGAGCCAGGGCATGATCCTCTCGGCTGTCGACGCCGACGGCTCGCTCCACGTCACCACCACGCTCGACCAGGTGAAGCCCGGCAGCCAGGTGGGATAACACCGCGCACCACACAAACGATGCGTGAGCCGACGCAGTCCGCGTCGGCTCACGCATCTTCTCTATCCGGCAAAACACTGCGTGCTATCGCGTGGTGTGGGTCATGCCGGTCAACAACCATTCCCACACAGGCAGCACTTCTATCGTGTAGCCTCCGGCCTCTATCACCGTCTTGTAGTCACGGGTGATGATGCAGCCATGATAGTCTTTGTAAGCCTTCAGAAATTTCAGCAGTCCACCAACCTCCCGTTCGTAGGTGGCATCGTCGTTGAGATCGTAGGCCACCTGTATGGCCAGTTGTTCGGACGGAACACAGAAGTCTATCTCCACATTTTTATTGTAATAATTTTACGACAATCCGAAAATATCTCGAAGTATAGTTCATAATAATCCGAAAATATCTCGAAGTATAGTTTGAAATAAGATTGGGACTGAAACGTGCAACGACGTGACCCATACGCACGCCACGGCACGCATGTGTGTTTCGAGGAAGATGTGTTGGGAAACGAAGATGTGTTGGGAAATCTTGAAATCTTGCGGGGCGAAGGCTGCGCTTCGCTGTGTCGACACTTGGATTCGAACCAAGGACCCCCACCATGTCAAGGTGATACTCTAACCAACTGAGCTATGCCGACAATAAAAAACTGTGCTTAGGTCACCCGAGCGGGTTATCACTTAAGCGGGTGCAAAGTTACGCATTTCTTTTTGTTCCCGCAAATTTTCAAGCAGATATTTTGCATTATTTTTTGGCAACTATATACTGTTAGGCACGACTGCTAATCAATTTATATGAATATATCGT
>CAVAXH010000100.1:0-8461 GCA_963592505.1 Bacteroidaceae bacterium | reverse complement strand
GCATAACCCGGCCTATCTGACGTCGGCCCACTTCAATGTCGACGAGATACGGTTCTCGTCGGACATCAACAAGATTGTCAAAGAGTACGACACGCTCGTCTTTGTCACTCCGTCTCCCTATCTCAAGAACCACCTGCGCAAGCTGAAGACATCCCTGCGCGACAAGTTTATCGTGACGGCCATCAAGGGCATCGTGCCCGACGAGAACCTGGTGTGCTCCGAGTATTTCCATCAGGTCTACGATGTGCCGCTTGAGAACCTGGCGTGCATCGGCGGACCGTCGCATGCCGAGGAGGTGGCGCTCGAACGGCTCAGCTATCTCACCGTGGGCTGCAAGGACCTCGAGAAGGCAGAGGCCTTCACCGAGGTGCTGGCGTCCGACTTCATCAAGACCAAGACCGCAAGCGACGTCATCGGCATCGAGTATGCCTCGGTGCTGAAGAACGTGTATGCCATCGCGGCCGGCATCTGCAACGGACTGAAATATGGCGACAACTTCCAGGCAGTGCTCATGAGCAATGCCGTGCAGGAGATGAACCGCTTCCTCACGGCCGTGCACCCCATAGAGCGCTCCATCAGCGACAGTGTGTATCTGGGCGACCTGCTGGTCACCGGCTACTCCAACTTCTCGCGCAACAGGACCTTCGGCACGATGATCGGCAAGGGCTACTCGGTGAAGACGGCGCAGATAGAGATGGAGATGATTGCCGAGGGATATTTCGGCACGAAGTGTATGAAGGAGATCAACCGGCACATGCGTGTGAACATGCCCATCCTCGACGCCGTCTACAACATTCTTTACGAACGCATTAATCCTCAGATAGAGATAAAGTTATTAACAGATAGTTTCAGATAACAAATGGAAAATATCAAATTAGACATTACGAAAGCCACCCCGTTCCTCAACGCAGGAGTCGTGGAGGGCTACGAAGCAAAAGTGAATGAGGCCCAGAAGGCTCTGGAGAATGCCAGCTGCCCGGGCAACGACTTCCTGGGATGGCTGCACCTGCCCACAGAGATAACCGATGAGTTCCTCGGCAGCGTACAGGCCGTGGCCGACACACTGCGCGAGAAGTGCGAAGTGGTGGTGGTGGCCGGCATCGGCGGCTCTTACCTCGGCGCACGTGCCGTCATCGAGGCCCTCGGCAACAGCTTTGCATGGCTCGTCGGCGATAAGAAGAACCCGGTGATCCTGTTTGCCGGCAACAATATAGGCGAGGACTACCTGGCCGAGCTCACCGATTACCTGAAAGGTAAGAAGTTTGGTGTTATCAACATCTCCAAGTCGGGCACGACCACCGAGACCGCGCTGGCTTTCCGCCTGCTGAAGAAGCAGTGTGAGGAGCAGATGGGCAAGGAGGCTGCCAAGGATGTCATCGTGGCCATCACCGACGCCCACAAGGGTGCCGCACGCGCCGCTGCCGACAAGGAGGGCTACAAGACATTTGTCATCCCCGACAACGTGGGCGGCCGCTTCTCGGTGCTCACTCCGGTGGGTCTGCTGCCCATCGCCGTGGCTGGCTTCGACATCAAGGCACTGGTCAACGGTGCACAGGACATGGAGAAGGCTACGGCTTCCGACGTGGCTTATGCCGACAACATCAGCGCCCAGTATGCTGCCGTGCGCCAGGCTCTCTACACCCAAGCCGGCAAGAAGATAGAGATCATCGCCAACTTCCAGCCTAAGCTCCACTTCATCGCCGAGTGGTGGAAGCAGCTCTACGGAGAGAGCGAGGGCAAGGACCAGAAGGGCATCTTCCCCGCAGCCTGCGACTTCACCACCGACCTGCACTCCATGGGCCAGTGGATCCAGGAAGGCGAGCGCACCATCTTCGAGACGGTGATCTCTGTGGAGCAGCCCAACAGCAAGGTGCTCTTCCCCCACGACGACGAGAACCTCGACGGTCTGAACTTCCTCGCCGGCAAGCGTGTGGACGAGGTCAACAAGATGGCTGAGCTGGGCACCAAGCTGGCTCACGTGGACGGCGGCGTGCCCAACATCCGCATCAGCATGCCCGTGCTCAACGAGTACTACATCGGCCAGCTCATCTATTTCTTCGAGAAGGCTTGCGGCATCAGCGGTCTGCTCGAGGAGGTCAACCCCTTCAACCAGCCCGGCGTGGAGGCTTACAAGAAGAACATGTTTGCCCTGCTCGACAAGCCCGGCTATGAGGCTGACAGCAAGGCCATCAAGGAGCGCCTTGCCAAGGAGCAGTAAGCTGACAGTGCGCCGCCGGCCCATCATGCTGGCCGGCCATGGTGCACGGCAACGGTAAAACTTATATGTCGGAGAGCCATTCCTCACATTAGGGATGGCTCTTCTTGAATGTGTTGGCTGAGCGTTGTGTGTGGCCAACAATAATGCATCCAACAATGATACACGAAGCAATAGACAAGTATTTGGCTCATCAGGGCTTGCCCGCTGCCGGGGCGGAGAGGCCGTTCAAGGCAGTGCTCTTCGATATGGACGGCGTGCTCTACGACTCCATGCCCCATCATGCACTGGCCTGGCAGAAGGCCATGGCGCAGTTTGGCCTCGACATGACGGCAGCCGACGCCTATGCCACCGAGGGTGCCCGCGGCATCGACACCATACGCATGTTTGTGCGCAAGCAGAAGGGCACCGACATCACGCTGGAGGCAGCACAGCGCATCTATGACGTGAAGACGGAGATCTTCCACAGCATGGGCGAAGCCGCCATCTTCGACGGTGTGTATGACCTGATGCGCCAGATCAAGGCTGCCGGCCTGCAGGTTGGCGTGGTGACAGGCTCCGGACAGCGCCCGCTCATACAGCGCCTGCTGACCGATTTCGGCGAGTTTGTCGACGAGCAGCACATCGTGACCGCCTACGACGTAGACCATGGCAAGCCTGCCCCCGACCCATATCTGATGGGACTGCGCAAGGCGGGCCTGCTGCAGCCCTGCGAGGGCATCGTGGTGGAGAACGCTCCGCTTGGCGTGCGTGCCGGCGTGGCCGCCGGATGTTTCACGGTGGCCGTCAACAGCGGCCCGCTGCCCGATGAGGCGCTGGCCAACGAGGGTGCCCACCTGCTGTTTCCGTCTATTGCCAGTCTGAGCGAGCGCTGGGCCGACTTTGGGCTGGGCCGTCACTGACAGCGGCCGGAGCCGTGCCCGGGGCGGTTGGCTGGTCAGCCAGAGGGAGGTGATCTGTAGCCCTGCCCTTAAGATTAAATAACATAAAAGATGATAACCGGCGAGGGCTGTGAAGGGTAAAAATGCTAATTTTGCAACTATGAAGCGAATCGTCTTTATGGCATTGCTTGTCATGCCTTCGTTGTCGGCGCTGGCCCAAGACGTGGTGCGGGTGACACCTGTGCCCGACCGCCCCGTGCGCAAGTTTGTGGTGGCCGACATGGAGACGCGGGTGCCCATCCGCAAGGCCGTGGTGACCACGAAGGACGGCTACCGCGACAGCACCAACTACCGGGGCGTGACACGCATCCCCAAAGACTTCGACACGCTCACGGTCTACAAGGCCGGCTATCTGCCCACCCGCCTCTCGCTGAAAGAGACCAGCGACACCACCTTCCTCATTCCCAGCGGCAACTCGCTCCACGAGGTGACTGTGTGGGGCAAGGACGGCACAAACGTCAACGCCAAGATGGCCGACGGCCTGAGGCAGGCCATCGAGGAGGGAAAGGCGGCTGCCCCCAAGAGCATTGTCGATTTCGACTTTGCCAACATGATCGACCGGCGCGGGCGCCGCGACCGCAAGCACCTGAAGAAGGTGAAGGAATCGTTCGAAAAGATGGACCAGCTCGATGAAGACCCCGTGGTCAATGCCTATATGAAGGACCAGGAGGACAAGCAGCTGCAACAGGAGCAGGAGCTGGCCGCCAAGGAACGCAGCGAACAGCTGAAGAAAAAGAAAGAAGAAGAGGTGGCGCGACTCATAGAGGAAGCTGAGCGGCAAGCGCAGCCCGACGAGGAGGGTGAGCAGGCACCATGATAATCAGGCGTGCAGGTCAATAATCTTTTGCCAACCATGTGGCAAAGAAATAATCATAGATCCTGTATGTCCCGTCTTCCTGTGTGACGATGTCGTTCTTCAACAAGCCCTTGAGAGCACTCTGCACCGAACTGGCTGATGGCAGGTGGTACTTCTTGATAAACGCTGAAGAAGTGAGATTGCGGGCGATGCCTTCCAGGGCAATGGCTTGGAGCAGGAGTTTCTGCTTGGGTGCCAGATGCGCCAACAAGTCTTTGTAGCTGCCCTCTTGTGCCAGGATAACATTGCGCTCGGCCGTTTCCAGTTTGCTGATATCGCAAAGCTCACCATCTCCGGTCAAGGCAAAGAGCTCGTTCATCATCATCTGCACAAACCATGTGCAACCCTTGAATGACCGATACACCTGCTCCACCAGCTCGCGGCAGACATGCTTGCCCCGTTCTTCAAATAGGTGAGAAGCAAAATCAGCATAGGTATCCATTGGTATGGGAGCCAGGCCCATGGTGATGGCACTCTGGTAGAATGGCTTTGAGGAAGAGCAGAACATGTTGCTCATCATGTGTCGCTTGCTTCCTGCAAAGATGAATTGGGTCTGACGGCATTGCTGGATCTTGGTGCGGAGCAGTGCTTCCACGTTTTTCTCCTCGTAGTTGCTGATCTGCTGAAACTCATCGATGGCCACGACGCATGGCTTGTCGGCATTTTCAAGATATTCAAAGATTTCGTCGAGTGTGGTTTGTGGCGACTGGATGTCGCCCAGACTGATGTCAAAGCCCGGTTCTCCGGTCATGGCATCCAGTTTGAACCCCATTCTTAGTGATGTGATAATCTGGAAGAATCTCTCTGACCACACTTTTCCTTTAGGCTTCAACTCTTCGTAGATGGCCTTGCCCAAGAGATAAACAAACTCTGCCAGCGATGTCGTGGCATAGATGTCGACAAAGAACGTGTAAAAGTCCTGCGTGAGAGCATCCTGGTGAAAACAGTGATGGATGAGTCCGGTCTTTCCCATACGCCTTGGCGAGATCATGGCCACATTGCGCCCATTCTCGATCTGCTTGATCAAGAATGCAGTCTCGTCTTTACGGTCGCAAAAGTAGTGGGATGATACGTATCTGCCCACTACGAAAGGATTTCGCACAACTGGTTTGTCCATGGTTCTTATGTCTTCATTTAATTATTGCAAAGATAATAATTATGTTTGTAATAATTATGAAGGCGGCGATTTTTATCAATGATTTTAACCTGAATAATTCATAGGCATGCCATTGCATGTTGCTGCGCCTGTGAATTATGCAGGTTAAGGGCGGTTCTGGCGGTCGCCAGCCAAGCGGTTTGCCGTTGACTTTGTGCGGGGCATGCTATACGGTGATCTCGCCCGAGCCATAGCAGCGGTGATGGTCGGCATCGTAGACCACACAGAACTGGCCGGGAGCCACACCGTGTATCTTGTCGTCCGACAGGATGCGGTAGCGGCCGCCCTCCTCAGCCTCGACGGTGGCCATGTGGTGCTCGGGGGTGTGGCGAATCTTGAACGACACACGCTCGGGCAGCGTGGTGACGCCCTCCGTCAGGAAGTCGAAGCCGTGGATGACAAACTCCTGCCGGTAGGCATCCTGCGGGTCGTAGCCGTGGCTGACGTAGAGGATGTTGTGCTCCACGTCTTTCTTGATCACAAACCATGGGCCGCCGCCCAGACCGAGGCCTTTGCGCTGGCCGATGGTGTGAAACCACAGTCCGCGGTGCTGGCCGATGATGCGCCCCGTCTCCATCTCCACCACGTTGCCCGGGTTCTCGCCGAGGTAGCGGCGCACATATTCGTTGTAGTCGATGTTGCCGAGGAAGCAGATGCCCTGCGAGTCCTTTCGCCGTGCGTTGACGAGATGTTCGCGCTCTGCAATCTCGCGCACCTCGTGCTTGAGATAGTGGCCGATGGGGAAGATGGCCTTCTTGAGCTGCCACTGGTGTATCTGTGCCAGAAAGTCGGTCTGGTCCTTCACCGGGTCCGGGCTGGTGGTGAGCCATTTGCGGCCGTCGATCCACTCGGTCTGCGCATAGTGGCCGGTGGCAATGAGGTCGTAGGCATGGCCGGCTTTCTCGTCGAAGGCTCCAAACTTGATGAGTCGGTTGCACATCACGTCGGGGTTGGGTGTGAAGCCGGCCTTCACCTTCTCCATGGTGTAGCGTGTCACCTGGTTCCAGTATTCGTGGTGGCAGTCCACCACCTGCAGCTTGCAGCCATAGCGTGCCGCCACGGCGGTGGCCATCTCGAGGTCCTCCTCCGAGCTGCAGTCCCACTCTTCTTTCTCTTCGGGCCCAATCTTGATGTAGAAACAGTCGGGGTGCAGTCCGAGCCTTGCCAGTTCGTACACCACCACGCTGCTGTCGACACCTCCTGAGAGGAGCACGGCTATGCGTTTGTCTTTTATTTCGTCTGTGTTCATGGGTCGTTTTTGGGTGAGGGTTACAGGTTCTTCAGGTCCACCATGTCGTTGTGGCGCTTGTGGCGTTCCTCCACGAGCTTCAGCAGTTTCATCTTGCGCTTGGGCTGTATCATGCGCCGCACGAAGATGTTGGGGATGGCCACGCCGAGCGCTATGAAGAGGATGACGAGCGAAGCCTTGATGGCCCAGTTGAAGGCAATGGTGAGCTGGCCCACCACGCCGTCCATCTGTATGAAGTCGAACAGTGCGCGGTACATCATCACGCCGGGAATCATCGGGATGACCGACGGGATGGCAATGGTCTGGTGGGGCATGTGCAGCCAGTGCTGCAGGCGTGTGGCCAGGAGGCTCGCCACGCATGAGCCCACGAAGGAGCCGATGATGATGCCCTGGTCGAGGCCGATGTTGCCGTTGGAGGGACCGAGGTTCACAAAGTTGCGTGTGCAGACGGTGAGTATGCCCGTCACGGCCAGCGCCGGCATGATGCGCCGCGGTGTGTTGAAGATGGTGGCAAAGCCCATGGCCGAGATGGCGGCAGCAATGGCATAGTTGACGAAGGTGTTGTGGGGTGTCATGCTGAGGTCGTTCACGAAGTTGTCGATGCCGCAGATCTGTATGGCAAAGACGATGCCGAACGACATGGCGATGATCATCATGAGCGTGGTGACGGCGCGTGTGATGCCCACGAGCACATAGTCGCTGACCATGTCGCTCACAAAGTTGATGAGCGGCACGCCGGGCACGATGAACAGCATGCAGGCCATGAGCGGATGGTAGGGTGTGGCCGAGTGCATGAAGGCCGGCAGGGCTGCCGCCAGCGGGGTGGTGTCGAGCGAGAGAAACGTGGTGAGCCATGCCAGCAGCGTGGCAAAGAAGGCGCTCACGGCAATGCCGACGTATCCGTTCCAGTGGAGCTTGCCGAGCCACATCTTCAGGCGGAAGCCGAGGATGGCGGGTAGGGAGGCATAGAAGAAGGCAGGCCAGTCGCAGCCAAACTGCACGCAGAAGCCGCCGCAGGCGAAGCCTGCCGCCACGGCGATCATCCATGGCGAGTAGTGTTTCTTGGCTTGGCTGAGGGCGGTCAGCTCGGCCTCATAGCGGTCGAGGCTCCAGTCGTCCTTGATGGCTGTCCAGAGCATCTTGCTCACCTTGGCGATGACGGTGAAGTCTACGCAGTGGCTGTCTATGCGTTGGTATTTGGAGAACGAGTGCGTAGCGTCGCTGAGGTTCACCATGATGATGTTGAAATTGAGCGAGATGTGTATGTACTCGTGTGGCAGGCCCAGATAGGCCTCGCAGCGGTGCAGGTTGCGCATGATGCGTGCGCAGTCGGCATTGCTGGCCATGAGCAGGCAGCCGGTGCGCACCAGCAGGTCGAGCTTGCGGCGCAGCAGTTGTATGTCGTTGCTTTCTTCGGCCGCGCGTACATGATTGCCAACGATGAGTTCCTCTTGCCTCATCTGTTCTTCTAACGAAATGATCTGATTTTCTTTTTTCATGTCTGGATGGAAATGTGTCTGGCTACCATGTGGGCAAGCCCCAAAATAAATGCGATGTTATCGGGTGCAAAGTTATAAAGTTTTTGCATATCGGCCAACGGAATTGCATGCCATTTAACGGAAGACCCGTAAAAAGCCCGGGGAATGACCTGTACGGCCCAGCACCCGAGTCCTTACGTCTCAGCACTCGAGCCCTTGCGTCTTAACACTCGGGTGTTAGGGCCTTGGGACCCGAATACGAAAGGGCAAACGGCAGTTCTTCCATCTGTCCCGTATGGGGCGACATATAACAGGGCGTGTTATCCGGGCGGACAAACCCCGTTGGGTAGGGTGTTCAAAATCCATAAAAAACAATGCATGGTTTTCAAGCGAATAATTAGCATAACTCATTGAGTATCTGCAACCATTTAGTATAACCCGCATAATTTACATGATGCATGCTGATTGTGTTAGTGCGTGAGCCGACGCGGGCTGAAGAATGCGTGAGCCGATGCGGGCTGAAGGCCCAGCAATTCCCCAGCCCAGGGCAGCGCCCTGGGTTTAAG
>CAVAXH010000099.1:0-8472 GCA_963592505.1 Bacteroidaceae bacterium | reverse complement strand
TTTACGCATGACCAATGCCCATTCGACGCACATCAAGTGCCCATTCAACACATATCGAGAGCTCGTTCGACGCAAATCGAGAGCTCGTTCGACGCAAATCGAGAGCTCGTTCGACGCATATCATGTGCTCGTTCGACGCATATCATGTGCCCGTTCGACGCATATCGAAAGTTCGTTCGACGCATATCATGTGCCCATTCGACGCATATCCCGTGTCGCCCCACACGATATCTATATGGTAGACTTGTGCTTCTCTGTGATCAGCAGACAGTGGTCTTTGCCTATGGTGGTGGCAAAGACATAGATGTCACCCCCATCCTTCAGCTTGAGCCGGCGGCGCAGGGCGTCGGCCGTGAGCGGGAAGTGGCGGACGGCGATGTTGGCCTGCGTGATGCCCTCGAAGGCACGGCGCAGCTCGCGCTTGTTCATCGACGTGGTGCGCAGTATGCGAAACTGCCGGCCGGGGAAGTCGGCCAGCGGACAGGACGACACAAACAGATGGGCATCGATGCCCAACTGCGGCACGCCATAGGCTGCCTCCAGCTGCCGGAAGCACCCGGCCTTCATCACACTGCTGTTGGGGACGAGCAGATAAGACTTCTCCTGTGGAGCAACAGACGGACCTGACGACGGGGATGCAGACGGACTGGATGATGAGGATGCCAGTGGACATGATGACGGAGCAACAGACGGACTGGATGACAAGGGAGCGTCTGCAGGTGTGAAACAGAAGGTCTGACTGTCGTTGACGCAACACACACGCAGTGGCTGACCGGTGTGCGCCATGACGAGCAGAAGCTCCTTGCACTCGTTGGCCACCGACACGATGTGCACCTCCGACACGTTCTTAAGCCGGCGTACAGCCTCGTGCCAGTCGAGCATGGGCGAGACCTTCACCATCACGGCATCGGCCCGCTCAAGCAACGCATCGCACAGGCTGACCACATCGGGCGTACAATCCTCTAAACCAAAGACTTTATGCCCATTGGCATCGCGGCGGGCAGGGTCGAGATAGATGAGGGTGGCGGGGCGGTTTGAACTGCTACCTGACAGCGGGGCGGCAGCGATAGCAGAACTGCTACCAGTCTCGGAGGAGACGACATCCGCGACCTCGCTGGCAAGCTCGGAGGAGACGGCGTCAGCGGAGCAACAGGTTGGGCGGATGGCAACGGGCGGCATGGTCTGCAGATAGGTCGCTGCATCGCCCACGACAACCTCTGCATGCGACAGACCAAGCACTTGGAAGTTGTGGCGGGCTATCTGGCACAGCGATTCGTTGCGCTCCACGTAGACAGCCTGTGCAAAGCCTCGCGCCATCCACGAGAAATCGACGCCAAAGCCCCCTGTGAGGTCCACCAGGCGGCTATCGGACGCGCGGTGGGCACCTATAAGGCTTGCAGCCAAAGAGGCCTTGTAGCGCGCCGTTTGCTCGCTGGAGCACTGTTCCATGTTGAGATGGGGCGGATACACCACGTCGGCCTGGCAGGCCCACGACGGCAGTTTGTGGCGTGCTGTCTGCCATCCGCTGATCTGTGCCAATGCCCACGGCATGTCTACCGTGGGATACTTGTCGCCGGCCAGAGCCAGACGGCGCACGTCGTCCTCGCGATGAAGACGGACGAAGGCGAGCGTTTCTTCGTTATGCAATGTGGTCATGTCTGTAATGCAATGTGGTCACACTTATGATATAATGTGTCGGCACACACGTGATGCAACGTGTCGTCATGCGCGTAATGCAACGTGTCGTCATGCGTGTAATGCAACGTGTCGTCATGCGTGTGTAAGGTAGAAAAACGCCCGCAGACGCATGTTGTCGTCTGCGGGCGTATTGTCATATATAGTGTCTACACTATAATGTCGGCTATCCTATGCAGGAATTAGTCGGCGAGCTTAGCCTTGATGAACTCGCGGTTCAGGCGGGCGATGTTGGCAATCGACTCGTTCTTCGGGCACTCAGCCTCGCAGGCGCGGGTGTTGGTGCAGTTACCGAAGCCCAGCTCCTCCATCTTGGCAACCATGGCCTTGGCACGGCGGGCAGCCTCGGGACGGCCCTGGGGCAGCAGAGCGAACTGGCTGACCTTGCTCGAGACGAACAGCATGGCTGAACCGTTCTTACAAGCGGCCACGCAAGCACCGCAACCGATGCAGGTGGCGCAGTCCATAGCCTCGTCGGCGTTGTCCTTCGGGATGAGGATGGCATTGGCATCCTGCGACTGACCGGTGCGCACAGAGGTGTAGCCGCCGGCAGCGATGATCTTGTCGAAAGCAGAGCGGTCGACCATGCAGTCCTTGATGACGGGGAAGGCTGCCGAGCGCCAGGGCTCCACGGTGATGACATCGCCGTCGTGGAAACGGCGCATGTAGAGCTGGCATGTGGTGGCACCCTGACCAGGTCCGTGGGGGTTACCGTTAATGTAGAGCGAGCACATGCCGCAGATGCCCTCGCGGCAGTCGTGGTCGAAGACGAACGGCTCCTTGCCTTGCTCGATGAGCTGCTCGTTGAGAATGTCGAGCATCTCCAGGAACGAAGTGTCACCGGGGATGTCCTTCATCTCAAAGGTGTCGAAATGGCCTTCAGCCGTAGGGCCGTTCTGGCGCCACACCTTAAGTGTGAATGATATATTCTGATCCATTTGAATTGTTCTGAAGTTAAATATAATGTTTCTGCATTTCGTGTCTGTCTGCCTGCGTGGCAGACGGGCAGCGTCTACGACTTGTAGTTACGTGTCTGAACCTTGATGGCCTCGTAGTTGAGCGGTTCCTTGTGCAGCACGGGAGCGGTGTTGTCGTCCTTCTGGTACTCCCAGCAAGCCACGTACATGTACTCCTCGTCGTTGCGCTTGGCCTCGCCTTCCTCGGTCTGGCTCTCCTCACGGAAGTGTCCGCCGCAGCTCTCGTTGCGCTCGAGGGCATCGTAGGCGATGAGCTCACCCATAAGGATGAAGTCGCGCAGGTGGATAGCCTTGTCGAGCTCGACGTTGAGACCTTCCTTGTCGCCGGGGATACGCACGCAGGTGTTGAACTGCTCGCGCACGTCCTTCAGCTTCTTGAGGGCTGTCTTCAGGCCTTCCTCGTTGCGGGCCATACCCACATAGTTCCACATTATCTTATAGAGCTCCTTGTGGATGGTGTCCACGCTGACCAGCTTGCTCTTGTCGGCCTGCTTGTTCTGGATGTCGTAGATGCGGTCGATCTCGTCCTGCACGTTCTTCTCAGCCTCGTCGAACTCGGGGAGGTTGGTCTTGAAGCGGGGCACGGTGATCTGGTCGGCCAGATAGTTCTGCATGGTGTAGGGGATGACGAAGTAGCCGTCGCTGAGACCCTGCATGAGGGCAGAAGCACCCAGACGGTTGGCACCGTGGTCGGAGAAGTTGCACTCGCCGAGGGCGAACAGACCCTTGACGCTGGTCTGCAGCTCATAGTCGACCCACAGACCACCCATCGTGTAGTGGATGGCGGGGAAGATCATCATCGGGTTGTCGTGGGGATCCACGTCGGTGATCTCCTGATACATGTCGAAGAGGTTGCCGTAGCGCTCGTCGACACGCTGGCGGCCCAGACGCTCGAAAGCCTCCGAGAAGTCGAGGAACACAGCCAGGCCGGTGTTGTTCACGCCGAAGCCCTTGTCGGTGCGCTCCTTGGCGGCACGTGAAGCCACGTCGCGGGGCACGAGGTTACCGAAGGCGGGATAGCGGCGCTCCAGATAGTAGTCGCGATCCTCCTCGGGGATGTCGCGGCCCTGGATCTCACCGCGCTGCAGGCGCTTGGCATCCTCCAGCTTCTTGGGCACCCAGATGCGGCCGTCGTTACGCAGCGACTCGGACATAAGCGTCAGCTTCGACTGCTTGTCGCCGTGCACGGGGATACAGGTGGGGTGGATCTGCACGAAGCAGGGGTTGGCAAAGTAAGCACCCTTGCGGTAAGCCTGGATGGCGGCGGTGCAGTTGCAGCCCATGGCGTTGGTAGAGAGGAAGTAGGTATTGCCATAACCGCCGGTGGCCAAGCAGACAGCGTGAGCAGAGTAGCGCTCGAGCTTGCCGCTGACAAGGTCTTTGGCGATGACACCACGGCAACGGCCGTCGATGATCACGACATCCTCGATCTCGGTGCGGGTGTGGAGCTCCACGGTGCCGGCGTTGACCTCTTTCATAAGTGAGCTGTAGGCGCCGAGCAGCAGCTGCTGACCGGTCTGACCCTTGGCATAGAACGTACGGCTGACCTGCACACCACCGAACGAACGGTTGGCGAGCATACCGCCATACTCACGGGCGAAAGGCACGCCCTGTGCCACACACTGGTCGATGATGCTTGCGCTCACCTCAGCCAGACGGTAGACATTGCACTCGCGGGCACGGTAGTCGCCACCCTTGATGGTGTCGTAGAACAGGCGGTAGACGGCATCACCATCGTTCTGATAGTTCTTGGCGGCATTGATACCACCCTGAGCAGCGATGGAGTGTGCACGACGGGGACTGTCCTGGATGCAGAAGTTGATTACATGGAAACCCATCTCGCCAAGCGAGGCAGCAGCGCTGGCACCTGCCAGACCTGTTCCCACGACGATGATGTCGAGTTTACGCTTGTTTGCCGGGTTCACCAGTTTCTGGTGGGCTTTATAGTTGGTCCATTTTTCGGCCAAGGGGCCCTCTGGAATCTTAGAATCTATTTGTGACATAATGGTTTGAGTTTTTTATTAACACATACTGGGGGCAAAGCCGAGCCAAAAACTCAGCACGAGAATGGCGAACACGGCCATGAGCACAGTGACGTAGGCGACGCCGATGGCCTGCCAACGCTTCAGCCAGATCTTGCCGCTCCAGCCCAGGGTGTGCAGAGCCGACCAGAAGCCGTGGGTCAGGTGGAACCAGAGGGCAGCGATCCACACGAGATAGAGCACTGAGAACACGGGGCTTGCGAACGTGGCCTTGATCCAGCCGAAACCGTCAGCGGCACCGATGGCATTGAAAGCACCCGTAAACTCGGCGAGCATCATGTTGGCCCAGAAGTTGTAGAGGTGCAGGAGCAGACCCACGACGATGATGAGGCCGAGCACGAGCATGTTCTGCGATGCCCACGACACCTCAGGACGGCGGTTGGTGACCTCATAGCGCTGGTTGCCACGGGCACGACGGTTCTGAGCCGTGAGGATGAAGGCATACACGATGTGGCAGCAGGCAAGGAAAGCCAAGCCCAGCGTGCCCACAACAGCATACCAGTTTGCACCCAAGAACTCGCAGACCATGTTGTAAGCGTCGCCAGAGAAGAACGCTGCAACATTCATCGCACAGTGGAAGGTAAGGAAGAGAATGAGGCAGATGCCAGTGAGCGACATCACCACTTTCCTACCAATTGGAGAATTGATTAACCACATAAATGATTGATTTTTAATTATTTGAATGTTAGATTTAATACTTGTGTGATTAAACTGAACAGGGGATTTCTGCATGATTGGTCATCTTCGTGAACCGCGAAATACCTTATATTAGGTATAAGCAGACCACTTGATGCGTGCAAAAATACTATATTTTGGCGATTAATCAAAGCAAAATAAATAAAAAATCGATTTTATTTCTTACTTTTGCCGAAAACACCAAATCATGGATTTCAAATACGATGTGATTGTCATTGGCGGCGGGCATGCCGGATGTGAAGCTGCGTGCGCCTCGGCCAACGTCGGCGCACGCACGCTGCTCGTCACCATGGACATGAACAAGATTGCCCAGATGAGCTGCAACCCAGCCGTGGGAGGCATAGCCAAAGGACAGATCGTGAGGGAGATCGATGCCCTCGGCGGACAGATGGGCCTCGTCACCGACGCCACCGCCATACAGTTCAGGATGCTCAACAAAGGCAAGGGCCCGGCAGTGTGGTCGCCGCGCGCACAGTGTGACAGAGAGAAGTTTATATGGCAATGGCGCAGCACGCTGGACCGCACCCCCAACCTCGACATCTGGCAGGACCAGGCCGAGACGCTGCTCGTGGAGAACGGCGAGGCTGTGGGCGTGAAGACGATATGGGGCGTGGAGATACGCGCCAAGGCCGTCGTCATCACCGCAGGCACGTTTCTCAACGGACTGATGCACATAGGCAGCCATCAGGTGCCCGGGGGCAGGTGTGCCGAGCCTGCTACCTACCACCTCACGGAGAGCATCACGCAGTGGGGCATCAGGGCGGCACGCATGAAGACCGGCACCCCCGTGCGCCTCGACAAGCGCTCCATACACTTTGAAGACACGGAGGAACAGCCGGGCGACGAAGGCCGCCAGCAGTTCTCATACATGAGCTACAACCGTCCGCTACGCCAGTTGCCGTGCTGGACCTGCTACACCAACAGCCGCGTGCACGACATCCTTCGCGGCGACATAGCACGCTCGCCGCTCTTCAACGGACAGATACAGTCGACCGGACCACGCTACTGTCCGTCGATCGAGACCAAGCTCGTCACCTTCCCCGACAAAGACCAGCACCCACTCTTCATAGAACCCGAAGGCGAGGACACCAACGAGATCTACCTCAACGGCTTCTCGTCGTCGATGCCCATGGAGACGCAGCTGCGTGCCCTCCACGAGATACCGGCCCTGCGCGATGCCAAGATCTACCGCCCGGGCTACGCCATCGAATACGACTACTTCGACCCGACACAACTCAGCCACTCGCTGGAGTCGAAGGTGATTGGCGGCCTCTTCTTCGCCGGACAGGTCAACGGCACCACAGGATATGAGGAGGCGGGAGGCCAGGGCCTCGTGGCCGGCATCAACGCCGCCCTGAAGTGTGCTGGGAGCGCCCCGTTCGTCATGGGGCGCGACGAGAGCTACATCGGTGTGCTCATAGACGACCTCACCACGAAGGGAGTGGACGAGCCCTACCGCATGTTCACCTCGCGAGCCGAATACCGCATACTGCTCCGCCAAGACGACGCCGACGCCCGACTGACCGAGAAGGCCTACGCCATCGGGCTGGCCGACCGGACGCGAATGGACTGGTGGCTGGAGAAGAAAGAGAACATACAGAAGATCATAGCATTCTGCGACCAGACCGCCGTGAAACCGAAGGACATCAACGGAGCCCTCGAGGCCATCGGCACCACCCCACTCCGCATGGGATGCAAAATATCGGACCTCATCGGACGTCCGCAGATCAGCATACGCCAACTGGCCGACATCCTGCCGGAACTGAAAGAGATGCTCGACACGCCCCGTAACCGAAAAGACGAGATTGCCGAGGCTGCCGAGATCCGCATAAAATATAAAGGATATATAGAACGCGAAAAAGTCGTTGCCGACAAGATGCACCGCCTCGAAGACATACGCATCAAGGGAAGGTTCAACTACGACGAACTGCACGAGATATCGACCGAAGGCCGGCAGAAACTGAAACGCATCGACCCCGACACACTGGGGCAGGCAAGCCGCATACCCGGTGTCTCACCGAGCGACATCAATGTGATGCTCGTGCTGCTAGGAAGGTAGATGTTTCACGTGAAACACAGCAACGGATAAATCACTGAAAACAAAAACATTAAGCATAAAGTATTACGTTAAACATGAACAACGAAACGTTATTGAAAAACCTGCGGTGCATCCCCGACTGGCCGATCAAGGGAGTGAATTTCCGCGACGTCACCACCCTGTTTAAGAGTGCGGAGTGCATCCGGCTGATCACCGATGAGATGTGCGACCTCTACAAGGATTGTGGCATCACCAAGATTGTGGGCATCGAGAGCCGCGGCTTCGTGATGAGTTCTGCCGTTGCCATGCGTCTCGGCGCAGGCATCGTGCTTTGCCGCAAGCCGGGCAAGCTGCCCTGCGAGACGGTGCAGATGAGCTACGCAAAGGAGTATGGCATCGACACCATCGAGATCCACAAGGATGCCATCGATGAGAACGACGTGGTGCTGCTGCACGACGACCTGCTGGCCACCGGCGGCACCATGAAGGCGGCGTGCGACCTGGTGCGCAAGTTCCACCCCAAAAAGATCTATTGCAACTTCATCATCGAACTGGAGTCGGAGTTTCCGACAGCCCGCGACATCTTCGACGACGACATTGAGGTCACCAGTCTGCTGAAGTTCTGACAGGCACCCACCATCATCTCGCAGCAACCTGAGCCTACGGTTGCAGTAAATCCCCAGACATATTCCCCGGAAAAGGAAATGCCTGGGGATTTTTCGATTGCTGTCGTCCGGGCCCACCCCGACGTATTACGGATGCATTTCAGCCAATGCCTATGAAGGAGACGCACCATAAAGACCTGCGGGCATGGCAATGAATGAAATTCTTGCGTTATACGCGCGCCATCGCATAAAAGTTTCAATTATGCGCCCCCTACAGGGGCAAACAATGAATACACGACAAAAAACGTAGGGGCGAGCCCCTACGCTGTATTATGTCGCCCCGTTGGGTAGGGTGTTCAAAATCCATAAAAAACAGTGCATGATTTTCAAGCGAATAATTAGCATAACTCATTGAGTAT
>CAVAXH010000098.1:0-8521 GCA_963592505.1 Bacteroidaceae bacterium | reverse complement strand
TCGGAAATGTCCGTGATGGGCCGCCAACTGCCGCAGAAGATGCAGGACAACGGATTCGAGATCCGTACGTTCATGCCAAAATGGGGCGCCATCAATGAGCGCCGCGGACAACTGCACGAGGTCATAAGGCTGTCGGGCATGAACTTGATCATCGACGACACCGACCATCCGCTGATCATCAAGGTGGCCAGCATCCCCGTGTCGCGTCTGCAGGTCTACTTCATCGACAATGAAGACTACTTCCTCCATCGCCACGCCATGACCACCGACGAGAACGGACAGGAATATGCCGACAACGGCGAGCGTGCCATCTTCTTCGCACGCGGTGTGCTCGAGACGGTGAAGAAGCTGCGCTGGACACCCGACATCGTGCAGTGCCAGGGATGGATGGCAGGCGTCGTGCCGCTCTACATCAAGACGGCATACCGCGACGACCCCTCGTTTGCCAACACCAAGGTGGTGACCTCGCTCTTCGGACAGCAGCCGCAGAACACGCTGGGCGACAACTTCAAGCAGTGCGTGGAGTTTCGTGAGGCCACCGCACAGCTGCTCGAGCCCTATGCCGACAAGTTCGACTTCATGGAGCTGGGCAAGATGGCCATCGACTACAGCGACGGCGTCGTGGAAGCTGGCGACGGTGTCAACGCAGAGCTGCTGGCATACGCCAAAGGCAAGAACGTGCCTGTGCTCGACAATCCCGGCGACAACTTTGCACCGGCCTACAAGGAGTTCTACAATTCGATCCTTGGCGAATAAGCCGGCACTGACACCGGCCTGACGCCACCCCAATGTAACACACAAACATGCAGGTGCACCCTCAAACCCATCAAGGTGCACCTGCAATCAAAATAACGACACTCACAAAATGAAATCAAAGGTATTTGTCGCACTCTCACTCGCTTTCGCTGCTCTGACCAGCTGTGACACCACCACCGACACCATCGGCTCTTCGCTCACACAAGACCGCGACGGACTGGACGTCTCTGCCCAGACCTTCAGCGTTGCCAGCCGCTCGATGGTGGCCGACTCGGTGCTCTCGCGAAACATCACGGGATATCTCGGCAAGGTGCGCGACCCTGAGACGGGTGCTTACATCACCGGCGACTTTATGGCGCAGTTCAACAGCATGGAAGGATTCGCCTTCCCTGTGAAAGACTCGCTTGTGGTCAGCGGTGCCGACGGCAACCGGCAACTCGGCGTCGTCAAGGCCGACTCGTGCGACATACTCCTCTTCTACAGCAGTCTCTATGGCGACTCCACACAACTCATGAAGCTCACCGCTTATGAGATGGAGAAGCCCATGAACGAGAACCGCACCTACTACAGCAACTTCAGTCCGGCTGACAACGGATACCTGCGCCAGGAGGGAATAAAGGCCGACAAGGTCTACAGCCTTATCGACTACAACCTCGCACAGAGCACACGCGACACCACCAACTTCACACCCTACGTCACCGTGAAGCTCAACGGCCCCTACACCGACAAGAACGGACGCACATGGGAGAGCTACGGCACCTACATCATGCAGATGTACTACGACCATCCCGACTATTTCAAGAATGCATACACCTTCCGTAACAACGTAGTGCCCGGTTTCTTCTTCAAGCATCAGAACGGTGTGGGCAATATGGCCTATGTGTCGCAGTCGGTGCTCAACGTCTATTTCACACACACACAGGACGACTCGATCCATCACTCCATCGCGCAGTTCTGGGGCACCGAGGAGGTGCTGCAGACATCCACCATCAGCAACGACCGACAGACGATGGACCGTCTGGCTGCCGACACCACATGCACGTATCTGAAGACGCCTGCCGGCATCTTCACCGAACTGACGCTGCCCGTCGAGCGCATCATGGACGGACACGAGAACGACTCGATCATGTCGGCCAAGGTGGTGCTGCAGCGACTCAACAACAAGACAGCCAGCGACTATGCCTTCAGCGTGCCCGAGAAGATTCTCATGATACCAGCCGACTCGCTCTACTCGTTCTTCGAGAACAACAGCATCTACAACAACAAGACGTCGTATGTGGCCAGCTGGGCCTACAACGCTGCCAAGAACAGCTTCGACAACAGCTACACGTTCAACAACATCGCCGGCATGGTGACGGCCATGTACCTCAGCGACCGCACGTCGCCCAACTGGAACAAGGTGGTGCTGGTGCCCGTCAATGTGTCGTCGACCAGCACCTCGTCGGGTTCAACCACCGTGGTGAAGGTCACCAATGACATGTCGCTCACCAGCACACGTCTCGTCAGGGGTACGACAGCCGACGACAGTCCCATCAAGATCAACGTCATCTACAGCCACTTCAAGTAAGCGGTTTCAAGCCTACTCCATACAGACAACACCATGGCTGACAATTTTCTTGAGCGGCACCACGAGGAATATGAAGAACGTAAGCGTGCCTGGCTGCGCAACAAGAAGCGCATGCCAAAAGTGAAACGAACCATACAAAAGCCTGAAGACGAAAGTCTTTAGGCTTTTTTGATCGCGGTCGGACCAACGGCCGGGCAGACACCGGCTGCAAAAAGATGCCTACCTGACTTGCATATATGTTGGATTATTCGTATCTTTGATGCATTAAACGATGAGATACAACACCTATGAAAAAGTCAATCCTTTGCTTGTTTCTTATGCTCTGTGCAACGGTTGCCACCGCACAGACCTACACCCCGTCGGCAGAGAACCTGGCCGCACGCGAGGAATTTCGTGCCGACAAGTTTGGCATCTTTCTGCATTGGGGCATCTACAGCACCTTCGCGCAGGGAGAGTGGTATCTGCAAAACGCAGTGCCCGACCGCAATGAGTATGCCAAGGCTGCCGACGCCTTCTACCCCCACCGCTTCGACGCCCGCCAGTGGGTGCGGGCCATCAAGGCTGCCGGAGCCAAGTATATCTGCTTCACCACACGCCATCACGACGGATTCTCGATGTGGGACACCCAGCAGAGCGACTACAACATCGTGAAGGCAACGCCCTTCAAGCGCGACATCGTGAAGGAGCTGGCTGACGCCTGCCACGAGGAAGGCATACGCCTGCACCTCTACTACAGCCATATCGACTGGATGCGCGACGACTATCCCATGGGGCGCACCGGACAACACTGCGGCAAGGACGGCACGCAGAGCGACTGGCCCCACTACTATCGGTTTATGAACGCCCAGCTCACCGAACTGTTGACGCACTATGGTAAGATCGGTGCCGTGTGGTTCGACGGATGGTGGGACCACGACCAAGACAGCGTGGCCTTCGACTGGCAGCTCGCCGAGCAGTATGCACTCATCCACCGCCTGCAGCCTGCCTGCCTCATCGGCAACAACCACCACGTGCAACCCTACGAGGGCGAGGACATACAGATCTTTGAACGTGACCTGCCGGGCGAGAACAAGGCCGGATTCGTAGACAAGGCGGCTGAGGTCAGCCGGCTGCCGCTTGAGACATGCCAGACGATGAACGGCATGTGGGGATACAAGGTGGTCGACCAAAACTACAAGTCGACCGACGAGATCATCCGGCTCCTCGTCAGCACGTCGGGCAAGGGTGCCAACCTGCTACTCAACATCGGTCCGCAGCCCAACGGCGAGCTGCCCGCTACGGCGCTGCAGCGCCTGAAGGAGGTGGGACAGTGGATGGAGGTCTACGGACCAACCATCTATGGCACTGTCGCCGGCCCCGTGAAACCCTGTGAATGGGGAGCCACCACGGAGAAAGACGGTGTGGTGTATGTGCATGTTTGTCCCGCTGACAAGGCCCAGATGCCGGCCAGCATCACCATCCCGATGCAGAAGAAACCGCGCTCTGTCACCCGTTATCCCAATGGCGACAAGGTGGCCTACACTTATAAGAACAAGGTGCTTACGCTTGCCGTTCCCTCAGATGCGTCTTGCCCCGACCACGTCATAGCCATCAGGAGATAAGTTTCACGAATCTGATCTTCTCAACATCCGATACCAACCCCGTACGCAGGGAGCCATGGACCTCCGTGGCTCCCGTTGTCTTCATTATGTAGGCGGCATTCTTTTCGGTCAATCCTGAGCCACACAGAATGGTGAGCGGATGCCCCGATGCGGTGAGGTCGTGTGACTTTGCTACCAGTTGTTTGAGCAACTCAACGCCAGCCTCGGCCGTGGGTTGCTGGCCCGAGGTGAGAATGCGGTTGCAGCCCATCCGGGCTATCTGGGCGATGGCCTCGAGCGGCCTTTGGCAGTGGTCGAAGGCACGGTGAAACGTGATGTTGCAGCCTTGTGCCGTCGCAGCCTCGTGGGCAGCAGCGATCCATTGGCGGCAGGCAGTCTGGTCGATGTCGCCGTCGGCGGTGAGCGCACCCACCACCACACCGTCGGCACCCAGACTCAGGGCCATGCGCACCTCGTCGGTCATCTGCTTCACCTCAGCAGGGTTATAGACAAAGTCGCCGGCACGCGAGCGGATGAGCACGTGCACCAGCACACCGCCGGCGTGGCACAGGCGGACGGCCTCAGCAATGTCCTCGCGCGTGGGCGTCAGTCCGTCGGCCTTCAGATCACGGCACAGCTCTATGCGGTCGGCACCACCCTCAACAGCGGCCTTCACGCTCTCCATGTTTTCGCAGCAAACCTCTAATATCATAGTCTCTCGCTTTACGGTGTTTCTATAAATCTTTGTTTTATGATTAGAGAAGTCCTTACCCCTTGTCACTGGGCACTCTGCACCGATGTGGCGCTGGCGTTCTTCTCGCTGTCGTCGAGTTGCAGGTCGCTCTTCACGCTCTTCTCGCTGTTGCGGAAGCGCACGGCAACCTCGGTGGTCTGACCTGCCGGCAACGTGAACATCACACTGCGTGTGAGCACATCGCCGCCCTTCAGGCGCGTGCCGGTGGTGAGCAGATAGTCGCCGGCCGGCAGGCGCAGCCCTTCGCGAAACTTGCCGGTGACCGTCGGGTCATCGTCGGCATAGTCGAGCGGCTGCGGGCGCCCGTCCACCATCTGCGAGATGGTGTAGCCGTGATAGTACATCACGTCGGCCGGGACATCCAGTTTGAGAATGCCCTGTGCCGCAGGTTGTGTGCCCTGTGCCGCAGCCTTGTCTTCGAGCTGCAGCCAGCCGTCACCGCTGGCTATCATCGCGCGGCCCAGCGGGTCGAGCATGGCCCGCAAGCCGAGAGCCCGCGCCCCGGCAACGGCAAAGAGTTCGCGGCTGCGGCTGTCGCACCGCCGCATGTTGTAGACACCCACCACGGAGGTGTAGAGACTTTTTGGATTGTTCGTGTCATCGGTCTGGATGTTGCGGTCGACCCATGCCACCCATTCGGCAGCCGTCATCTTCGGCAGCCGTTTTTGCAGATAGGCTACAAACGGCCGCAGATGTTCGGTAGACACGCGTATGCCGCCGCTCTTCAGGGCCTCTTCGCTGAGCAGGCAGGCATCGTGCAGCACGTCGGCGCTGACATCGCGCAGGTCTTTCTCGCTCAGTCCCTGCAGCACCAGCTGGGTCTTGGGATGCTGCTCCCGCAGAAACTTGTCGATCACCCGCCAGTTGCTCCGTGCCTTCTTCAGCCACTCGTTGTCGCCCTGATAGAAGGTGCTCTTCTGGTAGTCGGTGCGGATCTTGTCTTCGGCAGCCAGCCGGCGCCCGTTGTCGCTCACCGTGTCGACAATGCTGCGGTCGGGCTCCGCCATCGTGGAGACCGGCACATGCCAGTCGTATTCCTCCGTCCAGCTGCTGCCACTCTTGTAGCAGGGGGTGATGGTCATCTCTGTGGTATAGGCATCGGCCTTCTTCAGCCCATACCGTCCGCCTGCTGTGACCCATACCTGCAGGTCGCCGTAGCCGGTGGCAAACGAGGCATATCCGTCGGCATCGGTGACGACGGTGGTCAGCGGATAGAACTCCGAGTAGTTGTAGAGACGGAAGTCGACAGTGGCGTGGGGCAGAGGCTTGCCCGCCTCGTCGACCACCCGCACCCGCAAGGTCTTCGTGGGAGCGTAGGTGGCGGTTGTTGCCACCTTGTTGCCGGCATAGTCATAGCCTTGTATCAGCATAGCGCGGCTCGCCGCCCAGTTGAACCAGCCTTTGTCGAGCACGGCTTCGGGCTCGCAGGCTCCCATGAAGCGCCAGCGGCCGTCGACCCACACCTCCACCCAGGCGTGGTTGTCGTCGGTGTGTGCCCAGCGCGGACAGTAGACCTGCCGGGCGGGTATGCCCACGGCACGCAGTGCGGCCACGGTGAAGGTGCTCTCCTCACCGCAGCGCCCAATGCTGTTGCGCATCGTGGCCAGTGGTGCCGACGTGCGGCCGTCGCTGGGCCGATAGCTCACCTTCTCGTGGCACCAGTGGTTAACCTCCAGGGCGGCTTGCTCCATGCTCAGACCGCGCAGGCGCGGCATGAGCTCGCGGTATATGGTGGCGCGGGCTTCGTCGAGAGCCTCGTTGTTCACACGCACCGGAAGCACAAAGTTGTCAAACTCCCACCGTGGCACCATCGGTCCCCATGCCGTCTCTTTGCGGGCCTTCAGCGACAGACGCACCTGTCGCTGCCAGTAGGCACGCGGATAATCCACACTGTCGGGGGTGGACATGTGCTTATATAAATAGGTGAGACACTCGGCCTCGCTCTGTGCCGCTGCTGGCATGCTGATAGCCGCTGAGATCACTGCGGCAAACAAGAAACGTTTCATCATACGTGTGTTATTTGAGCCAAAATTACAACGATATGACCAATAATCCAAATTTTTCCTTAATTTTGTATCTGTAATATTTAGCTTATTAGTCATGAACCGTATTCTTGTCGGCATAATGCTGCTGCTCTGCACCGCTCTGACAGGCGCTGCACAGCGTTTTGTGAAAGTTGACGGCCAGCGTTTCGTGCGCGATGGCAAGCCCTATCCCGTCTGCGGAACCAACATGTGGTATGCCGCCATCCTCGGCAGCACCGGACAGGGGGGCGACCGCCAGCGCCTGCTGCGCGAGCTCGACGAACTGAAGCGCCGTGGCATCACCAACATACGTGCGCTGGCCGGAGGATCCGATGGGGTGAGCAGCCGGCCTTCGCACACATGGCCCTCGCTGCAGCCAGAGGCGGGCGTCTACAACGACACGCTGCTCGCCGGCCTCGACTTCTTCGTGGCTGCACTGGAGGAGCGCGGCATGACTTGTGTGCTCTATCTCAACAATGCGTGGGACTGGAGTGGGGGCTTTGGCACCTATCTCGAATGGGCTGGATGCGGACCGGCACCCGACGCCAGCCAAGACTGGGATGCCTTTCAGTTGTATCTGTCGCAGTTCACCCGTAACGAGCGGGCTATGCGGCTCGCCGACAATCATGTGCGGTTTATGGTGGGACGCACCAGCACCGTGACGGGCCAGCCCTACACCGAGAGTCCGGCCATCATGGCGTGGGAGGTGTGCAACGAACCGCGTCCGTTTGTGCAGTGCCCGCTGCTCAGCGATGAGGAGAAGACAACCGTGAAACGCTCGTTTGCCAGGTGGATAGGTGCGCAGGCACGTCTCATAAAAAGCCTCGACCCCAACCACCTCGTCACCACCGGCAGCGAGGGCTACTATGGATGTGCACGCGACACGGCCCTGCTGAGAGACATACACGCCTTTGCCGAGATAGACTATTGCTCGCTGCACTGTTGGCCCAACAACTGGGGATGGTGCGGCCCTGCCATCGGCAACACGGCCGATTGCCGACAGCGCAATGGCATCACGGCTCCGCAAGACTCACTCGCTGCAGCCATTGCACACACGCGTTGGTATATAGACCTCAACAACCGCATACTAGGGCCGTTGGGCAAGCCCGTGGTACTCGAAGAGTATGGCTATCCGCGCGACAACTATGAGATAGCCCCGGGCACACCCGTCACGGCCCGCTGTGCTTACTATAGATATGTTGACTCGCTGCCGTTGGCCGGCCGCAACTTCTGGGGATGGGCAGGTGAAGCCCGCCCGCCACATGCCCGCTGGCAGCGCTGGGACCCCTACACGGCCGATCCGGCACAGGAGGAACAGGGACTCTACTCAGTGTTCGACTGCGACGAGTAACCGACTGCGACTAATAACCCTCCGGGGATGTGCATGCACTGAAGGCATGTGCTGAAGGCATCTGCACTTTACATTGCAGTCCTAACGCCCTGGCACTGCAGTCCCAACGCCCTAACACTGCAGTCCTAAGGCCTTAACACTGCAGTCCTAAGGCCCTTAGGATGCCAGTGTTAAAGCCTTAGGACTGCAGTGTTTTACATAGAGGACTCGTGTCCCAGGCGTCTGAAGAAGGTTATGAACAGAGTGTGCATTTGTGCGGATAAGCCGCAACGGGTAGCGTGTTCAAAATTGACTTTTTTTAGTGAGACATTTTTGCTCGTTTTTAAAGTCTTTACCCTGTTCACGACGCGAGTGAACCAATGGTCGGCGACGCGGGCTGAACCAAAAGTCGGCGACGCGGGCTGAAAGCCCAGCAATTACCCAGCCCAGGGCAACGCCCTGGGTATCGTAACACGTTGATTAGCAGCGCCCTGTAAGGGCAAAAGTGTA
>CAVAXH010000097.1:0-8552 GCA_963592505.1 Bacteroidaceae bacterium | reverse complement strand
TGACTCCCGTTGGTCGCCGACCGTTGGTTCAGCCCGCGTCGTCGACCACTGTTTTTGCCCGCATCGTGTCCCGCCCTTGCCTCATTGGCTGGCAAACAGAAAAAGCGGAAGCGGCAACGCCCCCAGGCTGGGAGCCAAGCCACTTCCGCTTGTTATCGGTGTGTGTGATGGGGCGCACCCGGAGGTGCGCCCACTGAAAAGGTCGGTGTCAGCACATTCGGCTGTCTGGCGATGGGTAAGCCGCGGGGCTTACTTCACGACAAACTTCACGGATGTGGCGGTGCCGTCGACGTCGGCCACCAGCTGGTAGATGCCTGCCGGCACATTGCCCAGAGGCAACTTCACGACAGATCCGGCAGCCACGTTGTGGCTCACGGTCTCGGCAACCACGGCGCCGCCAGCGGTGTAGACGTGCAGGCTGACGAGCTGAGCACCCTCGGCGAGGGTCACGCCCAGCGTGCCGCCGGCATACTCGGCAGAGACGCCCTTGTCGGCGGCCACCACACCGTCGATGCCCGTCGACGTAGACACGGTGACGGTGACGGTCTGTGTGGTCACAGCGCCGTTGGCGTCGGTGGCGGTGATGGTGAGCACGGTGGTGCCGTTGGCCTTGCCGCAGAGCACGAAGCCGTTCTCCGACTCATAGATGTCGACATAGCGCGAATCGCGCACGCTGACGCTGTAGGTCATGGCGTCGCCATCGGGGTCGCTGAACAGGTTGGTGTAGTAGTTGACCGGTGTGGTCTCGCCACGGTAGACGGCCATCTCCTTGTCGCCGGTGTACTCGGGGGCACGGTTGGTGAACTCCACATAATAGTTGACACTGGTCTCCTTGCGGTTGCCGTTGGCATCCTCAGCCTCCACATAGAAGGCCTTGGCGCCGGTCTGGCAGCCGTAGGTGGGAGTCAGCAGGACATTGGCCTTGAGCACGGTGCCGGCAGCCACGCTGACGATGCCGTTCTCGACGGTGATGCCGTCGGTGGTGCCGTCGGCATTGGTGCATGCGCCCAGGATGGCGAAGCCGTCGTTGTCGGCCACGCTGACGGTGAACGCATCGCCATCGGCATCAGCCACGGTGAGGGCCACGGTGGTGGTGTCGCCCTGCGGAGCCGAGGTGGTGCCGCTCGGGGCAGTCACGTCGGGAGCACCGTTCTTGTCGAGCCAGATGTGGTAGTTGACGGTCTTCTGCGTCGGGTCGTTGGAGGTCACGACGAGCGTGGCCTTGTTCTGCTTGGCGTAGTAGGCCGACTTGGCGTTGATGGCGAGGTTGACGGGCAACTGCTCGCCCACGGCAATCTGTCCCTCGGTCTCTGCGTTGAGCAGCTTGATCCAGGGCTCGCCCTTCTCTTCCTCGATGCAGGTCATGAAGTAGCCGAAGGCACCATAGCTGTAAGCCTCATCGTAGAGGGCTTCGAGGTCGACCCATCCGCCCAGGCTCTTCAGATAGCACATGTAGCGGTCGGCCGAGGTGTCGCCGTCCTTCGATGCCATCAGAGCCGACGACTTGTAGCCGGCAGGATACTTCAGCACCACATAGAACGTGTCGTTGGGGTTGACATAGACCGGCTTGTCGAACGACAGGGTGCGGGGCTTGCCCGTCTGGGCATAGGCCTTTTCCTCGCTGTCGATGTGCAACTTGCCGTGGCCGATGTTGGCATTCTTGGCGTTGACCTTGCTGCCCAGCACCACGGTGGCCTCGATGTCCACGTTCTCGAGGGTGCCGACGGTACCCACGAAGAAGAGCTTGGAGAGGTTGAAGCCCTCGGCAGGAGCCACGAAGCGTGTGGCGGCATAGAAGTTCTGGTCGAGGTCTGACGAACCGGTACCCATGAGCACAGCGGCTGCCGATGTGACAGGGTTGAACACAGGGTAGTAGAGCAGGTTGGTGTAAGAGATGCCGGTGGGCACGTCGTAGACAAACTTCTGCGTGTCGGTGACGCGCTTGGCGGCCTTGCGGAGGAGGGTCATGCCCTCATTGCCGACAGCCAACGAGTGGATCTGCATGAGCGAGTCGGCCTGGACCTTCTTCACCGCTGCAGCGCGCTTCCAGAACGAAGCGTCCATGAGCGGGCTGATGCCACCGCCGCTGCCGCTCTCCTCGACTGCTGCGTCGCGGCCCGACGGATCGAGCTTGAGCGAGTACTGGAGCGTGTAGTTGCCATCGTTGCCGATGTTGACGGTCTCCTGGGTGGTGAAGTCGTCGCTGGCATTGCTGACGACGATCTCGTCGCGGTCGAAGGTCATGTGCGGAGCATCGGTGATCTTCACGTAGACGGGCACCGACTTGTCGCCCACCTCATCGATGGTGAAGGTGAGGGCCGACTTGATGTCGCAGGTCTGATAGGGCTGGAAGAACACAAACTTGAACTTCACAGGCTCCAGACCCACGGTGATGGGCGAGCTGTAGCCGGGATACCATGCCGACCACGACTTGTTGGAGTCGTCGGCCAGCGAGAGGGGTCCGGGGTCGTCGCCACCGCCGCTGGCACCATCGGTGAGCACCTGGATCTGGCCCATGCTTGAGCCCCAGTCGTCCATGTCGATGAGTTCACCGGCAATGTTGCTGATGGTGAAGGCACGCTTGCCGCCGTTGGAGATTTCAAACTCCACCTCGGCCATGTAGCAGTTCTCGTCGACCACCTGCTCGAGGCATACCGAGTCGGGCATGACGGGCAGGGCCTCGCCGGTGATGTTGAGCGTGACGGGGATCTGCACCGACTCCTTGGCGGGGTCGTTGGTGGTCACGTTGAGCGTGTGCTCGTAGGTGCCGGCCAGCTGGTCGGCAGCGATGGTGACAGGCACGGCGAGGCTCTCGCCGGGTGCCACCACATAGCTCATGGCGGGTCGGAACATCACAGCGTTGCCCGAAGCGATGTTGGCGCTTGAGGGCTGCACGCCGCGGGTGCCGCCATGGTTCATGATGCCGCAGAGGCCGAAGGGCTGGCTCATGAAGCCGTCGTAGTCGAGCTTATACTGGAACTTGAACGTTCCGTCGCTGTTGAGGATGACCTGGAAGTTCATGCCATACATCATCGTGTTGCCATAGTTGATGAAGCTCACCACGGCATGGTCGTCGTACACCTTATAGTATACGCCGTCTTCCGTGGCGGTGTTCATCGAGTGGTTACCCCAGAAGGGGCAGATGATGTTGGTGTAGAAGGTCTCCGAGGTGGGCAGCGATGCGGGCGGCTCGGGGAACTGGTGATAGTCGACCTCGGGCTCGTCGAACTGCACGAAGCCGGTGTCGTAGACATACATCGTGCTGTAGTTCTTGCCGTAGAACGGGAACTCGAAGGGCAGCTCCACCTCGCCGAAGTCGGTGATGTCGACGAAGTCGGCGGCACACAGGTGGCCGTCGTAGTCGCCGGTGATGTCGATCCAGTTGTAGTCGACATCGTCGCCGTTGACCTGCGAGACGTAGTTGTAGTCGACGAAGCTCTTCTCGCCGTCGGCCTCCACGCTGTTGAACTTAAACCAGTCGGCGTCTTCGATGCCGACGGTGAGGTTCTCATTGCCGTTGTTGTCGAAGATGAACGTGCGCTCCACAGTCTCGCCATAGGGCACGTCGATGAAGAGGTCCTCGGGGGTGATGTCGGCCGTGGGACAGCCGATGACATTACCCTTCAGTGCCACGGTGGCAGAGGTGCCGTCGGCATAGGCCAGCACGAGCTTGTCGCTCACGGCACCCTCCTCGTCGGTGGGCAGCACGATGGCGATGTCCTTGCTCTGTCCGGCAGCCACGGTGAAGCCTTCCTTCAGGCCGTCGGCCACGGTGAACAGGCCGTCGGCCAGCGTGGCAGAGGTCACGGTGAGCACGTCGTGGCCGTTGTTGGCCAGGTTGATGTAGCGCTTCTGCACAGAGGTGCGGTAGACGTTGCCGAAGTCGATGCTGTCGGTGCTCAGCGCAGCCACGGGCACGAGGCCGTCGCCCACGATGTTGGCCTTCAGCACGATGTTCTTGCTGGCGTTGTCGGGGTCGTTGGTGAGCACCACGAGGTTGTTGGTGAGGGCACCGGCATTGAAGCCGTCGCCGGCTGCAACGGTCACGGTGATGTCCTTCTGCTCGCCGATGCCGATGTATCCGTCGGTAGAGGTGAGCGACTTGACCATAGAGGTGCCGGGGGCCACAATCTTGATGGCGGTGCCAGAGGTGATCTGGTAGCCGAGGGCGCCCTCGTCGGCACGGGCAATGTCTGACTCGGTGATGGTGAAGGGATCGGAGCTGGTCTTGTCGGCCACACCGATATACATCAGCGTGCCGTTCTCGCGCAGCTGCTGTGCCTCGAGGTTGTCGTAGAAGATCTCGACGCTGCCGTCGGGACACAGGTTCATGTGGAAGCTGACGCGGACGTCGTCGCCATTGCTGCCAAGGGTGGCCACGTCGTGGAACTTCACCACAAACTTACCGTCCTTGTGGCCGTAGCTGACCTTCGAACCGCCACGCATGAAGAGCGAACCGGGATAGCCCGAGTTGCCGAAGGCTGAGATGTAGCCAAGGCCGCTCACACATGAGGCATCGGGCACAAAACAGCCGATGGAGCCCGAGACGGAAGTCATGGAGATGCCGCCGTGAGTGGTGACATACACCTTGTCGTAGGTGTCGCCATAGAAGGGGAACTTGAAGCCGAGGTCGATGGCGCCCGAGAGCCATATCTGGTCGCTGAAGTGCGAGGTGATGTCGGTCTCGTCGGCCAGCTCGGGAGCGGCCTCGTAGGCAGGGCTGTCGCCCGTGAGGTTGGTCTCGTAAGAGTAGCCATACTTGTGGGCTGTGGTAGAGCCCTCGATGGTCTTGTCGCTGAACTTCGGGAAGACATACTGCAGAGGATACTTGCCCTCGTTCTTCAGGGTGAACGTCTGAGTCTTCTCGGTGCCGTCGACGTTGAGGTCGCCAAGGTCAAACTCGCTCTGCTCCATGGTGAGATGGGGCGGCTCGTTGGCCACACCATAGACGGTGTACGTGTAGACGTTCTTGTTCTTGTCGGTCAGGGTGATGGTGCCGCTGAACGTTCCGGCCTTGGTGGGCTTGAACTTCACGGTCATCGTCTTGCTGGAGCGTGCAGGCACGCTGGGGGCTCCGGCCGAGACATCAAACTGGTCGGATGAGCAGCTGAGGGTCTTGTTGTAGGTGTAGAAGCCGGCGCCATACTTGCCGCCGAACACGCCGTAGCCCTTGTTGGTGAGCTCGATGTCCATCGTCTTCGTCTCGCCGACGAGCAGCGTTCCGAAGTCGATCATCTGCTTGCTGGTCATCTCAGGGGCATTGCCGGTGACGGTGAGGTTGACCTGCACCTTGTGGTCGGCAGCCTGAGCCTCATTGGTCTTCACCTTGAGGTTGAACTTATAGGTGCCGTTGACCATCTTCTGGCCGTCGTTCTTCACGGTGACGGTCTGTGTCTCGCCGGCACGCACCTCGCCCTTCAGGGGTTCGGGGTTGAGCACCTGGCTCCAGTCGGGGTTCTTCGACTTGGCTGTGATGGCCCATGTGAGCTTGCTGCTCATCGACTCGTAGCTTGTGCCCTTGAGCACCTCGGTGAGCTGGGTCCACGACTGGCCGTTGTCGCTGCTGTAGAAGCTGTAGTTCTCAATGCCGCTGGTGTTGGCAACTGATGCTGCCAACGGGCGTGTGTAGCCTGCAGCAAACTTCACCACTACCCAGAAACTGCTGCCGGGAGCAAAGTAGACCTGCTCGGGCAGGTTCACGTCGCTGCCGTAGGTGAAGTAGTCGTAGGTCACCGTGGTGAGCAGACTGGCGGTAGAGATGGAGCGCGTGCCGTCGTAGATCTCGATCACGGGGTTCTCGCCATACGAACCGCTGATGTTGAGCGCCGTGAGGTTGAAGCCGTTGGGGTACGTGCTCTTGTCGACCTTGAAATACTGGGCCATAGCGTTGGGCAGCTCGGTGTCGGTCTCGCCAAAGTAGGCATACACATAATTGGTGTACGACAGCGTCGAGGGCCAGTCGGCAGCCTGGTAGTCGCTCGTCACGAGGGTGTTGCTGGCCGACGTGGTGGCGCTGGCCATCTGCATCTTTCCGCTGAAGGCCACGACGTTGCCCGGTGTGGGCTTGGCGTTGCGGTCGCTGGTGGAATAGGTGGCCTTCGTCGTGGCGGCAGTCAGCTCATACTTGAGCACGCCCTTGCCGGTGTTGGAGATGCCAAACGAGCCCTCGGCCGTTGCAGCCTTCGAGGCGTTGAGCGAGAGCGAGAGGGCGGTCTTGTCGAACGTGGCAGTCGGGCCCTCGTTGGTGGTGGCCGTCTTCACGGCCGAGGCGGCCGAGGCCTTGCCCCAGCGGTTGTAGGCCACGATGGTGAAGTAATAGGTGGTGTTGGCCTTCAGGCCGCTGAGCTCGTAGCTCACGGAGTCGCCGCTCACCTTATACTTGGTGTCGACCGACACTGAGCGGAGCTTGCTGAGGTCGGCGCTGGCGTCGAACTCGCTGGTGCTGTAGTAGATGACGTGGTGGTCGACCATCTTCTCGTCGTTGTCGGGCACGAGCCACTCCACAAGCACATTGTCGTGCGAGGGGGTCAGCGTGTAGTCGGCCACGGCGCTGGGCACGCTGCCTTCGCTGCCCTGCAGGGCCTTGTAGGCATCGATGCAGCCCGAGCCGAAGAGACCGGCATACTCGGGATAGTCGCTGTAGATGTCGTTGACCGAGGTGGTGAGCAGCGTGCGCAACGTCTCGTTGGAGAAGTTCTTGTTGCCATACTTGGAGAGGATGAGCGCTGCTATACCCGACACATGGGGGCAGGCCATCGAGGTGCCTTCATTGTAGCCGTAGGTGTCGCCGGGCAGGGTGCTGAGCACACCCAGTTCGGTGCTGTTGTCGAGCAGACCGCCAGGAGCCGACACGTCGACCCATGAGCCGCGCGAAGCATAATAGGCAGGGGCGCCGGTGGACGTCGTGGCACCCACGCCGACAACCTCGTCGAGGCAGCCGGGGAAGTAGTCGCCTTCGTCGCTGGTGTTGCCGGAGGCAAAGATGCAGAGACCGCCGTTCATCTTGTCGCCGCCGCCTACCTCCGTGAAGTAGTCGATGGCTTCGGTGATGGCGTCGTCGGTCTCGCCGCTGGTGGAGAGACCCCACGAGCACTGGGCGATGCTGGCTCCCATGTCGGCAGCGTAGACGATGGCTGCAGCAAAGTCGGCCACGGCCGAAGAGCTGGCGCGGGTGTCAAACACCTGGCAGACCATCATCTTCACACCGCCCTGGCCATTGCTGCCGCCGGCCACACCACACACGCCGATGCCGTTGCCATTGGTGGCACCGACCGTTCCGGCCACGTGGGTTCCGTGGGAGTGGGCACTGAGGTCGTTGGAGTCGACCATGAAGTTCCAGCCGTAGATGTCGTCGACATATCCGTCGCCGTCATCGTCGACACCGGGCTTGCCGTTGAGCTCGGCCTCATTGACCCATACGTTGTCCTTGAGGTCGGGGTGGTCGATCTGGAAGCCGCCGTCGATGATGGCCACGATGACATCGCTCGAACCGGTCACACCGCTTGCCCATGCCGGGAAGAGGTTGATGTCGGCACCGGCCTTGCAGCCACTGATGCTGCCGTCGTTGTGGTAGTGCCACTGGGCTGCGAGCATCGGGTCGTTGAAGGGCATGGTGGCCGACGCCTTCTGTGCACGGGCTATCTGTGCGGGCGTGATGCGCCGGTACTTCTGCGAGTCGCTGATGGTGTAGACGGGTACGCGCTGGGCACACATGATGCCGACCGTCGACTTGTAGAGGTTCTTGACCTGCAGCGGCGTCATCTCCGAGTTGTCGAAGGTGATGTCGTACCACTGGTCGAGACCATACTGGTGGTGCCTGGCTTCGTTTTTCCCGGCGTAGGGGAAAACGCGCTTCATGCTCACGGCATGAACCTTACTGGCCATGGCGTCGAGTTGCCTCACGCCGGTGGTGACATACTTCGCACCTGCCTTCGCAGTGATGACCGAAGAGGTCGCCGAGGTGGGCAACTGAGCCTTCTCCACCATCTGGGCAATAGCCGGCTGCAGTTTCACGCGCACCACGCCCTGAGCATACTGGGCGTCGGTGGCCGTCGACTGGGCTGCTGCATGCACAGAGCAGAGGGTCAGAAGGGCCAAGCAAAAACGAGATAATCTGTTTTGCATAAGCAGAAAGTTAATAATTATGGTTATTGTTCACTGTTTTTGTCGTCATGTTATCCATTACGGAGGAGTGGAGGGCCATTGCATGCGGGGGATACCGATGTGACAATGGCGTCAACTTGTTGCAAAATTAACAAAAAACGGCTAATATCCCCACCTTATATAGCAACTTTTCAACAAAACAGCCTATAATTATTCCAAACAATCATCGCCCCACCCCACATTGGGGCAAGACAGTAAGCAAAACAAGATGATTGGCAACCACAATGCGATAAAGCGCAGATGAAAAGAAAAGGCATTCTGCCTCAAACGAAATCATGGATTTGCCATAAACGAAATAAAGGAACTGAAGCATGTAACTTCAATTCCTTTATCGGCGCTCCAGGATGGGCTTGAACCAACGACCCCCTGATTAACAGTCAGGTGCTCTA
>CAVAXH010000096.1:0-8669 GCA_963592505.1 Bacteroidaceae bacterium | reverse complement strand
CGGCGGTGCGGCGCTTGATGTCGGCGTTGACGGTGGGGGCACCCTTCAGGCGTGTCAGCAGGGTCTTCTCGTCGTCGGTGCGGTCGCTGACGTTGTGTGCGCGCTGCGCGGTGACGGTCTGTGTGCCCGTGTCGAAGTCGTAGTCGACATAGCAGAAGAAGCCGCTGGCATCCTTCTTCAGCAGGTAGCCGTCGGCAGTGGTGACGTAATGGTAGTTTTCGTCGCCCATGATCCTCACCGTCAGCGTGGTGCCGTCGGGCTGCCGCATGACGATGGGCCGGGGAAATGCTCCGATGGCGCTGGCCGTGTGGACGGTTGCCAGTGAGATGGCCGATGCCAGGAACAGGTTTTTGACAAAGTTCATATACTGTATGTGAATGATTGGATTATCCGGTTGATGACAGTGACCGTGAAGATGCGGGGCACGCCCCTTTATACGCCAAAAAAACGGCAAGAGATGTGCCCTCTCCGTCGCCCATGAGAGCGGGGTGGAGAGCGGGCATCCCTTGCCGGTGGATGATGTTGATCAGCGCACGTGCTTAATCATTATGGTCACTGTCGGTGTGAGTGTGTGCAGAGGTTACTTGATGACAACCTTCTTGGTGCGGCCGTTCTCACTGACGATGTACATGCCGGCCTTCAGCCCCTTGAGGCTCTGGCCCATCATGGCACCGCTGACGCTGTAGACCTTCATGCCCTGCTGGGCGCCGGTGGCAGCCAGGGTGCTGACGCCGGTGGTGTGCTGGCCGTCGTTGACGAGCGTGAGGCGAGCGTTGCTGTAGCCCTGGCGCATCATGAAGTAGTAGTCGGCAGAGGCGCTGACGGTCTGCTGCAGCGAGTAGTAGTAGGCGCCGGTCTGCTCGTCCTGGGCGCCGCCCAGATAGAAGCTGGTGCCGGCCGACTCGCCGAGCTGTGCGTCCTCAAGGCTGCTGAAGACCACACCGCCGAGATACTGGTCGCAGTTGAGGATGGCGGTGCCCTCCTGCAGGGTGGCCTTCACCCACACGGGATTGTCGTAGCTGGGAGTGCTGACGGTGACAGTGTCGCCGAGGGTGAGCACGATGGGGTTCGTCACATCCTCGCCGGCCACGAAGCCGCGCTCGGTGAAGGTGACGGTGGCGGGCTGCTCCTTACCCTCGCTGTCGGTGCCGAAGGCCTTGATGGCGAGGTGCACGATGATGGCGTCGCCCTGCTTCACCACCTTCTTGCCCTTGTAGGCGGTCACATAGTCGGAGCCCTGCTGCTCGGAGGTCATCATGGCGCTGAGCGTGCGGTCGGTCGACTTGCCATACTCCACGGTGTTGGTGTAAGAGTAGGGCACGTCGCAAGCGACGACCACCACGCCGTCGGCCTTTGCCTCATACTTCAGCCAGAGGTTGGCGGCGTTGCTGCTGTTGATGGCGAAGGTGGAGTCGGTCACCACGAGGGGGTTGCTCTGCACCTCGCCCTGCTTAAACTCGTTCTCGGCCAGGGTGAAGACATCCTTGTCGGCGCATCCCTCCAGCTTGATGAGGTAGGCAGTGCCTGCGGTGGCCTCGATGCTGTGGTCCACACCGCTAACAACGGCCTCATAGGTGCCGTCCCACTGTCCGGTGCCTCTGGGGAACGACACGGTCATGTCGGGTGTGCCGCTGACGGTGAGCTTGCAGGCCTTGGTGGGTGTGTAGACATAATACTTCGTGCCGCTGCCGGCGATGGTGTTCTCACCGAGCACGGCTGTCTCGGGGTTGGTGATGACATCGCCCTTGCCGATGGCGGTGTAGCTGACGTTGAACGTCAGGGGTGCCGACTCTGCAGCCGTCCACTTGATGGTGATGGTCTGGTCGTAGGCTGAGGTGACGTCGAGGCTGACGGCATTGGTGCCCGTCACGCCGCTGTAGCTGTTGCTGCCGGCGTACATCTGCACCTGTGTGCCGCTGCCGACGGTGCCGACGGCTTCCACGTTGAGGAACTTGCTGGTGCCTGCGGGCACAGCGAGGCTGTAGTAGTAGGTGCCCTGTGCGGCGGGCAGCGTGATGGTGGCGGGCACCGTCTCGATGGGCAGCGGGTTGGAGGCTGTCTCACCCTGCTGATACTCGTCCATAGAGAAGGTGAAGGTCTCGTCGGCGGCCGTGGCGTCCATCTTGCTCACACAGACGTAGTAGGTGTTGTAGCCGGCGTAGGCCACCTCGGTGCGCACGTTGTAGGAGCCCTGCTCAGAAGCTGCGGTGGAGTAGCCCGATGTGACACCATACTTGCTCGAGAAGATCTTCACCTGGCCGCCGGGCAGCGCATTGTCGCTCTTCACGGTCATGTAGCCGGTCTTGGTCGGCGTGTAGATGTAGTAGTAGTCGCCATAGGCGGCGGGCACGGTGTTCTCGCCTTCCTTCAGTTCAAACGGATAGTCGAGCGAGCCGGCCGTGGGCTGCGTCATCTCGGAGGTGAACACGAGGGGCGACGAGAGGCTGAAGGCGACGAGGCTCGTCTGGCCCTGCGTCACGGGAGCCTTGATCTCATAGGAGCCCTGCTTGTACTCGGCAGACACGCTGGTGCCGTTGACGGTCACCGAACCGGGATAGGCATAGCTCGTGATCACGAGCACGCCGTCGGCCGTGGCAGCGTAGGAGGCATAGTAGGTGTTGTTGGAGTAGCCGACGGCATAGGGGTCGCCCACCATCTGAAGGGTGCCGGGCACGATGGCCACCGGTGCTGCCTCAGAGACACCGCCGCTGAGGTCGGCGCATGCCACAACCTCGAGGTTGAGCTCTGTGGCACCCGTCACATACTGCATGAAGTAGTAGGTCTCGCCCTGCTTCAGTGCGAAGTATTTCTTGGGATAGGTGTAGTCGGCAGCCTTGAGGGTCAGCGTGTCGCTGGCCTGTGTGTCAGCGTTGGTGCGGATCACAGTGGCTGTGGTCAGCGTGTAGGAGCCGTCCTGCGGTGACACGAGGGCCAGGCAGTCGGCAGAAGGTGTGTACTTCCAGAACACGGAGTCGGCAGAGCTGCCCTCCACGGTGTAGGCGTTCTTGCCCACCTGTGCCTCGAGTGCGTCGGAGTAGGACGTCTGCGCCCATCCGGCTGCCGTGAGGCAAAGCATAGATGCAATGAGTAAAGTTTTTCTCATAAGTGTTATGTTTGGTTTTTTAACTGATTATTTCAGTATCCTGACGTATGGTCTTTCCCTTCTTTTGTCGCTTTTCATAATGCGCTCTGCGGGCCACCGCCTGCCGCGGCCGCGCCGTCCTGGCCCCGAGCCTGCAAGCAGAAAGTTAGCAAAAGTGCTGATGAGATTGCAAAAGTACAAATAATTTACGAAATCCCCCCCCCCTCGCAAGACATTATTTCACTTATTGGGCAAAACATCGATGTTCAGGGCGGCGGAGCCGGGGCATGTTTCTCCCTGTAGCTTTTGGGCGAGACACCCATGTAGGCCCTGAACAACCGCGAGAAATAATGGCAGTCGTCGATGCCCACTTTGTGGCAGACCGGGTTGACCAGCATGGTGGTGCAGTCGAGCAGACGGCACAACCGATTTCGGTGAAAAAAACACATTGTCCGTCTGATAAAAATAAGAAAACACATTCCGGTTGTCAGTCTTTTGTTATAATTTTGCAACCAACAAGAACCAAAACAAAAACCTGACATGCAGCAACTGAACAAATCGTTCACCTATTTCATCTGCCTGGTATCGGCCATGGGCGGTCTGCTTTTCGGCTACGACTGGGTGGTGATCGGTGGAGCCAAACCTTTCTACGAACTGTTTTTCGGCATTTCCGACTCGGCCTCCCTGCAAGGCCTGGCCATGACCGTGGCCCTGCTGGGCTGCCTCATCGGTGCCTGCACCTGCGGATGGCTGGCCGACCGCACCGGCCGCAAGCGCCTGCTCATAGGCTCGGCGCTGGTGTTCTTCGTGTCGTCGGTGGCCACGGGGTGGTTTAGCGACTTCAACCTGTTTCTCGCCGCCCGCTTCTTCGGCGGTGTGGGCATAGGCATAGCATCGGGCCTGTCGCCCATGTATATAGCCGAGGTGGCCCCGACAGCCATACGCGGACGGCTGGTGTCGCTCAACCAGCTCACCATCGTGTTCGGAATACTCTTCGCGCAGATAGCCAACTGGCAGATTGCCGACCCCATACCCGCCCACTTCACACCGGCCGACATCGCCCTGTCGTGGAACGGGCAGATGGCGTGGCGCTGGATGTTCTGGGCCACGGCAGTGCCGTCGGCAGTGTTCTTCGTGCTGGCCTTCTTCATCCCCGAGAGTCCGCGCTGGCTCGCCATGAAGCGGCGACACGACGAGGCCTTCGCCATCCTGAGCCGCATAGGCGGTCAGGACTATGCCGCCAGCGAACTGGCCGCCTTCGAATCGACCGACAACCAGAACAAGACACAAGGCGGACTGGGCATGCTCTTCTCGCGCCCCATGCGCCGGGTGCTGCTGCTGGGCGTGGTGGTGGCGGTGTTTCAGCAGTGGTGCGGCACCAACGTCATCTTCAACTATGCCCAGGAGATCTTCCAGTCGGCAGGCTACTCGGTGGGCGACGTGCTCTTCAACATCGTCATCACGGGCGTGGCCAACGTGGTGTTCACCTTTGTGGCCATCAACACCATCGACCGCCTGGGGCGCAAGACACTCATGCTCATCGGCGCCGGCGGCCTCTGCGCCATCTACGCCATACTGGGCGCATGCTACTACCTGCACATCACGGGCTTCTTCATGATCGTGCTCGTGGTGGCAGCCATCGCCTGCTATGCCATGACCCTGGGGCCCTGCACGTGGGTGCTGCTGGCCGAGATATTCCCCAACCGCGTGCGCGGCGTGGCCATGGGCGTGTGCACCTTTGCGCTGTGGGCCGGGTGCTCCACGCTCACCTATACCTTCCCGTTCCTCAACCGCTCACTGGGCAGCTACGGCACGTTCTGGATCTACAGCACCGTGTGCCTCCTGGGCTTTGTCTTTGTGGCGGCGCTGCTGCCCGAGACCAAGGGCAAGAGCCTCGAAGAACTTGAAAAAGAACTCGTGAAATAAAAAAACATAACAGCATTATGGTAAAAGCATGGAGAGAGCAGGTGTCGATACCGACCTATGAGATCGGCGCTGCCGAGAAGAACCCCATATTCCTGGAGAAACGCGTCTACCAGGGGTCGAGCGGTGTGGTGTATCCCTATCCGGTGATCGAAAAGATCAGCGACACCCCTACCCCACACGACTGGCAGGCGGTGTGGCTCGAAAACGAATATATCAAGGTGATGATACTGCCCGAGCTGGGCGGCCGCGTGCAGATGGCCTACGACAAGATAAGGCAGCGCCACTTCGTCTACTACAACCACGTCATCAAGCCTGCCCTCGTGGGACTCACGGGCCCGTGGATCTCGGGCGGCATAGAGTTCAACTGGCCCCAGCACCACCGCCCCAGCACCTATCTGCCCGTCGACTCGACCATCGAGGAGCACGAGGACGGATCGGTGACGGTGTGGGTGAGCGAGACGGAAAAGATGTTTCACCAGAAGGGCATGGCCGGATTCACCCTGCGCCCGGGCTGCGCCTATCTCGAGATTCGCGGACAGCTCTACAACCGCACCGACGTGCCGCAGACCTTCCTGTGGTGGGCCAACCCCGCCGTGGCGGTCAACGACGCCTACCAGAGCGTGTTCCCGCAGGATGTCAACGCGGTGTTCGACCACGGCAAGCGCGCCGTCAGCTCGTTTCCCATCGCCACCGGCACCTACTACAAGATGGACTACTCGGCAGGCGTGGACATCTCCAACTACAAGAACATCTATGTGCCGACATCGTATATGGCCGTCAACTCCAAGTTCAACTTCGAGGGCGGCTACGAGAACGACACCCAGGCCGGCATGCTCCACGTGGCCAGCAACCACTTCTCGCCCGGCAAGAAACAGTGGACATGGGGCAACGGCGACTTCGGACGCGCCTGGGACCGCAACCTCACCGACGAGGACGGACCCTACATCGAACTGATGGCCGGCGTCTACACCGAGAACCAGCCCGACTTCTCATGGCTCATGCCCTATGAGGAGAAACACTTCACACAGTACTTCATGCCCTACCGCGAGCTGGGCGTGGTGAAGAATGCAAGCAAGGACCTTATCCTGAATGTGACCGACAGCGAGTTTTTGCTCTTCGCCACCAGCCGCCAGCACGTGCGCATCGTGCTCCGGTCCTGCGGACAGACCGTGTATGACGAGTGGCACGACGTGAGCCCCGAAGAGGTGCTGCGCATCCCTGTGACGGCAAAGGTCGACTCGGTGTCGCTCGTCAAGGAGCTCTACGGCTGTGAGCGCGAGGTGCTCTCCTGGACTCCCGAGCCCGACGATGTCCGCCCCACCCCGCCGGCTGCCGAGGCCGCCCTCCTGCCCCACGACGTGAAGACCTGCGAACAGCTGTTTCTCACCGGCCAGCACATCGAGCAGTATCGTCACGCCACCTACGTGGCCACCGACTACTATGAGGAGGCGCTGCGCCGCGACCCCGACGATGTGCGCTGCCTCAACGCCATGGGCCTGTGGTATATTCGCCATGCACGCTTCGACAAGGCCGAGCCCTATCTGCGCCACGCCGTGAGCCTCATCACCAAGCGCAACCCCAACCCCTACGACAGCGAACCGATCTACAACCTGGCGCTGTGCCAGAAATACAGCGGACACGCCGACGAGGCATACCGGCTCTTCTGGAAGGCCACCTGGACCAAGGGACTGGCCGACGCCGCCTACTTCGAGGCGGCCAAGATCAGCGTGGTACAAGGCCGGCTCGACGATGCGCTCGACGAGCTCTGCCGGGGGCTCATCTATGGTGCCCACAACCAGAAGGCGCTGGCGCTGAAGGCCACCGTGCTGCGCAAGATGGGACGCACCGCCGAGGCTCTGCAGCTGTGCAAGGACACGCTCCGGACCGACCTGTTCAACTATGCCTGCCGCTACGAGCAGTATCTGCTGACGGGCGACGAGGCCATCGTGCGCGAGATGTGCACCATGATGCACGGCATGCCCGGCAACTACGACGAGCTGGCGCTCGACTATCTGGCTGCCGGGTGCTGCGAGGAGGCCAACGCCGTGTGGACGCTGGCCATAGAGCAGGGTGCCACCACGCCGATGACCTACTATTATATGGGCCGCTATGAGGAGGCAGAACGTGCCGACAGCGACTATTGTTTCCCCAACAGCCTCGACGCTGCCATAGTCTTGCTACACGCCACCGAGGAGAACCCGTCGGGGGCAAAGGCCTACTACTATCTCGGCTGTCTCTACTACGACAAGCGGCAGTATGACGTGGCTGTGGCTGCATGGGAGAAGAGCGCAAAGCTTGACGCCAGCTTCCCGGCTGTCTGGCGAAACCTCGCCCTCGCACGTTTCAACAAACAGTGCAGGCCCGCAGAGGCTGTGGAGTGCATGGAGCGGGCCTTCAGCCTCGACGAGACGGACGGACGCATACTCATGGAGCTCGACCAGCTATACAAGCGCATGGGGCGCCGCCACGCCGAGCGACTGGCACGGCTGGAGAAATACCCCGACCTGGTGGCCAACCGCGACGACCTGCTGCTCGAGAAGATCACGCTGCTCAACCAGACCGGCCGCTACGAGGAGGCCATGCGCACCATCGACGCACACACGTTCCACCCGTGGGAGGGAGGCGAAGGCAAGATCCCGGCACAATACCAGATAGCACGCGTGGAACTGGCCAAAGGCCTCATCGCGCAAGGCCGGCATGCCGAGGCCATCGGGCTGCTTGAGCAGTGTCTCGAATATCCCCACCATCTGGGCGAAGGCAAGCTCTATGGCGCACAGGAAAACGATTTCTACTACTTCCTGGGCATCTGCCACAAGGCGCTCGGACACGACGACGAGGCACGCCAGTGCTGGGAGCGCGCCACCGAAGGCCCGCAGGAACCGGCTGCGGCCATGTACTACAACGATGCCAAGCCCGACAAGATCTTCTATCAGGGACTGGCGCTGCTGCAGCTCGGACGCACGGGCGAGGCCAACGGGCGCTTCTACAAACTGCTCAACTACGGCAAACAGCACCTGTTCGACAAAGTCGTGATGGACTACTTCGCCGTGTCGCTGCCCGACCTGCAGATATGGGAGGGCAGCCTCAATCGGGCCAACGAGATCCACTGCAAGTATATGCTTGCCCTCGGACACCTCGGACTGGGCCACCGCGAGAAAGCCCTGCAGTATCTGCTCGAGGTGGAGGCGTTCGACAACAACCACCTCGGCATCATTGCCCTGCGCACGCTGCTCAACCCCTTTGCCTTGTAAGCACCCCTCCACGCTATACCATGTCGCCACGGCCGCGCAAATGCCCATCACGGCCGTGGCGGATGCGGTGCACAGCCCCAACGTGTAGGGTGTTCAAAATTCATAAAAAACAGTGCATGATTTTCAAGTGAATAATTAGCATAACTCATTGAGTATCCGCAACCATTTGTTGCTGATTGTGTTAGTGCGTGAGCCGATGCGGGCTGAACCAACGGTCGGCGACCATTGGTTCAGCCCGCATCGTCTTCCGTTGGTTCACTCGCATCGTGAACAGGAGCAAGTGATTAAAAACGAATAGAAGTCGCATCACACATCCGGGAAGATGTCGTCGGGACAACGATACTCGAGCGGGTTTTGCTTCTCGTGGATTCTCACCACCTCGGCCAGCGTGTGCCACGAGACATCAAAGT
>CAVAXH010000095.1:0-8760 GCA_963592505.1 Bacteroidaceae bacterium | reverse complement strand
GCGCCTGCTGCACCTCGTCGGCCGAGAAGTCGCCCTCGGGGCCCACAAGCACGGTGACATCGGTGTCGGCAGCCACATGCTGCAGCTCACCAAACAGGTCGCGCCGCTCCACCTCGGGGTAGCAGTGGGCAATGAACTTGGCGCCGCCGCGCTCGGCAGCGATGAACGACCGGAAGTCGGTCATGCCGTTGACGACGGGTTTCCACGGTTTGCGGCTCTGCTTCATGGCCGACACCACGATCTTCTCGATGCGGTCGGTGCGGATCTGCTGGCGCTCGGAAAACTTGCAGTCGAGAAACGTGATCTCGTCGAAGCCCACCTCGGTGGCCTTCTCGACCATCCACTCCATGCGGTCCATCATCTTCGTGGGGGCGATGGCCAGATGGATGCGGCCGCGCCACGTCTTCGTCTGGGGCAGCGTCTCGGTGATGTGGTAGAAGCACTTCTTGTTGGTGGTCATGTCGACCTCGGCATGGTGGAAGGTGCCCTTGCCGTCCATGAGATACATCTCGTCGGCGGTCTTCATGCGCAGCACACGCAGTGCATGCGTTGCCTCCTCGTCGGGCAGCTCCTGCACACGGTCGGCATCGGGCACATAGAAAAATCTTATCTCCTTCATCGTCTTCGTGTTATTATCCTGTGGGCAGCATCACGCCATGGGCATCAGCGCAGGGCAGTGCTGCTATACGCGCTGATTCTTGCACACACAGAGACACATGCTGCATGGCAAGAACCAGCTGTGAAAATGGACGGACCGCCCTATCTTTTTATTCGGCTTTCTGCTTCTTGGGGCGGAAGATCAAGGCAAACGATGCACCGACCAGGAGGGCGTAGCCGGCAAAGATAAACCAGCACGACTGCCAGTCGCCCACGGTGAGCACATCGCCGTCGAGCGGCAGGGCGTGGGTGTAGTGGTTGACCACGGCCTGGGCGGCCAGCGTGCCTATGGTGGCGCCGATGCCATTGGTCATCAGCATGAAGAGGCCCTGGGCCGACGAGCGGATGCCGGCGTCGGTGCTCTGGTCGACAAAGAGCGAACCGGAGATGTTGAAGAAGTCGAAGGCCACACCATAGACGATCATCGACAGGATGAAGAGCAGCACGCCGGGCATGCCGGGATTGCCAAATCCGAACAGGCCGAAGCGCAGCACCCATGCGCACATGGCGATGAGCATGACGTTCTTGATGCCGTAGCGCTTCATGAAGAAGGGGATGAGGAGGATGCAGCACGTCTCGCTGATCTGCGACAGAGAGATCAGGATGTTGGCATGCTGCACGCCAAACGAGGCGGCATACTCAGGGATGGCCTTGAAGCTGAACAGGAAGGGGTTGGCAAAGCTGTTGGTGATCTGCAGGCTGACACCCAGCAACATCGAGAAGATGAAGAAGACGGCCATGCGCTTCTGCTTGAACAGCGCGAAGGCGCGAAGGCCCAGGGCGTCGACCACGCTCTTCTGCTCCTGCTTGTCGCTGATGCTGCAATGGGGCAGCGAGAACGAATAGAGGAACAGCAGGATGCTGACCACACCCGACGTGACAAACTGGTTCTGGTTGGACTGGAAGCCCATGAGGTCGACAAACCACATGGTGAGGATGAAGCCCACGGTGCCGAAGACACGGATGGGCGGGAAGTCCTTCACGGTGTCCATGCCTGCCTGGTTGAGCGCCGAGTAGGCCACGGAGTTGCTCAGGGCCAGCGTGGGCATGTAGAAAGCCACAGAGATGCTGTAGAGGGTGAAGATGATGGCGAAAGACACATGATCGCCGGCCGACACGCCATAATAGGCCGTGGCAAACATGAAGATGCCGGCGAGCAGATGGCAGAAGCCGAGGAGCCGCTGGGCGGGCACCCACCGGTCGGCCACAATGCCCATCAGGGCTGGCATAAAGATTGACACAATGCCCTGCATGGAATAGAACCATCCGATCTCGGACGCTATTCCGATGTTGCCCAGATAGCGGCCCATAGACGTCAGATAGGCGCCCCACACGGCAAACTGCAGAAAGTTCATCAACGACAAGCGTACTTTCAAATTCATATTTTCCTATTTTATTTTATGTGCAAAGGTAGCAATTTTATGGGAATATTGACGGAAACGTGCAAAAAAATGAGCCGCCGGGGCAACATGCTTGCAGGCACGGTCATTCGGCGGCAAACTGCGCTCCGTCCCAGCACAGCGTCAGCGGTGCGGCGACCGACCGCACAGCCTGGCGGTCTTCGGCCGACAGCAGGGGAGCCGACAGCGTGACCGTCAGCCGATTGTCGGCGGCCGACAGACGGGCGCACACCATGACGGGGTCGACCATGGCGCTGATCTCTGCAAAGCGCTGCTGGCTCATGGTGTCGGGGCAGACGAGCAGACGGCCGGCAAGACCGGCAAGCTCCACACCCCCGAAGGCACGCGGCATGCTGACCGCCTGCCACTCCTGGGTGAAGAAGCGCACGCTGCTCTCCTCCTCGGGCCCCTGGAAGGTGGTCACCATGCACAGCAGCGAGTCGCCGCCGGCCACGGGCAGGCGCTTCAGCTCCATGACGGTGGCTTCGTTGAGCGTGAGGTGGATGTAATCGGCCGTGATGGTGTCCATCTGGCTCTTGCCGGCCAGCGAATTGGGCACATCGCCCTTGAGCCCCATCTTCAGGAAGTCGGTCATCTCCAGGCGGTGGGTGCGGTCCACATAGGCTATGATGGAATCGGGCATGAGGCTCCACAGCTCCACCATCGTCTTGGCGGGGGCGATGACACACAACAGGCTGCACACGGCAGCTATCACAAGACGTTTAGTCATAGTCGGCAGATTTGAATTTGAACGGTCCGAAGCGGAGCTGGTCTGACCATTGTCCGTTGAGGGGCGACACGAAGACGGTGAACAGGCGCCCGATGCCCAGCGGCGACCGTCCGCCGGCATAGAAGCGGGTGCCGTCCTCCTCATAGTCGAGCGACAGCGGGTGCTTCTTGCCCAGGGCGGTGGCGATGATGTCGAGCTGGGTCTTGGCGCTGCGCTTGCTGGCCTGCTTCATGTAGAAACGTGCCTCGCAGAGCCTGCCGCTCTTAAACCTGAAGGTGATGCGGTTCCAGCTGAACCCTTCAAACGACTTGTCGTTGTAGACCATCTCGTCGGCTGTGGCTGTCGTCGGTTCGCCAAATGTCTCACGGATGTGGCGCACAGCTTCTTCGTATGCTGAGCCAAACTTCACGCTGCCTATGCCCTGGGCCTGCAGCGTGGCAGGGCAGAAGAGCACCAGCATGGTGAGGAATGACATGATCAGACTTTTCATTCGCTTTATCTATGTGTGTGTTTTCTTTATGGCGGAGGCACGGCTCCGCTTCGGGTTGTTGTTTTTCGGGTTAATCACTCATACACCTCGTCGATGCCGTTGGCCACATCGGCCGCAGCGTCGTGTCCGCACGGGTCGAAGTCTTCAGGCACGTCAAACACGGCGGTAGAGTCGTAGGGCAGGCTGCTGTCGCGGTAGATCTTCTTCATGTAGTAGGCCCACACGGGCAGCGCCATGGTGGCTCCCTGACCCATCTGCATGTTGTCGAAATGGATGTCGCGGTCTTCGCCGCCCACCCACACGCCGCTCACCAGCTGGGGCGTGAAGCCGATAAACCAGGCGTCGGAGTTGCGGTTGGTGGTGCCGGTCTTGCCGCCGATCTCACCCGGGATGTTATAGCGGAAGCGCAGGCGGCCGGCCGTGCCCTCGTCGACGACGGCCATCAGCTCCACCAGCATCTTGTAGGCGCTCGACGAACTGATCACCTCGTTCATGCGCGGCTGGAACTGGGCCACCACGTTGCCTTCGTTGTCTTCGATCTTGGTGACAAACATGGGGGCGATGCGTATGCCGTTGTTGGCAAAGGTGGTGTAGGCGCTTACCATCTCGCCCACCGACACCTCACACGGACCGAGGCACAGCGACATCGACGGATAGATGTCGGGGTTGTTGATGCCAAACTTATGGAGGATGTTCACAAACTGCTGCGGACTGAGCCTGCTCATGAGATAAGCGGATATCCAGTTGTTCGACTGGGCCAAGCCCCACTTCAGCGTGACCATCTGGCCGTACCGGCGGCGGCTGGCGTTGCGCGGGGTCCAGGGCTTGCCGCCCACCATATAGGTCTGCTGCACGTTGGGGGCCCGGTCGCAGGGCGACGAGCCGTTCTCCATGGCCAGCGAGTAGAGGAAGGGCTTGATGGTCGATCCCACCTGGCGGCGGCCGCCCATCACCATGTCATACTGGAAGTGCTCGAAGTTCATGCCGCCGACATAGGCCTTCACATGGCCTGTGCGGGCGTCCATGCTGAGGAAGCCGGCCCGGAGGAACCTCTTGCAGTAGCGTATGGAGTCGAGGGGCGACATCACGGTGTCGAGGTCGCCGTGATAGGTGAAGATCTCCATCGACACGGGGGTGCGGAAGGCGCGCTTGATCTCCTCGTCCGAACAGCCGCTGGCCTGCATGACGCGGTAGCGCTCGCTCTGCTTCACGGCACGCTCCATGATCTGCCTCACCTGCGCCGCCGTGAGCTCCTCGGTGAAGGGCGCATTGGGCTTCGCCTTGTTCTCGGCATCGAAGGCCGGCTGCAGATAGCGGGCCACATGGCCGTAGACCGACTCCTCGGCATACTGCTGCATCTTCGAGTCGATGGTGGTGTGGATCTTCAGGCCGTCGGTGTAGATGTTGTAGAACGAACCGTCTTTCTTGGTGTTCTTCTTGCACCAGCCGCAGAGGGGGTCGGTGGCAAAGGCTATGGAGTCGATGACAAACTGGCGATAGTTCCACGAGGGATATTTGTCGCGGTCGGGACGGTCCATCATCATATACTGCCGGAGAAACTCGCGGAAGTAGACGGCCGCGCCGTCCTTGTGGTCGGCCCGGTGGAAACGGAGGTTCAGCGAGTCTTTAGCATATGTGTCGCCCTCGGCCTTCGACAGGTAGCCGGCCTTCACCATCTGCGCCAGCACCACATTGCGGCGCTCGCGGCAGCGTTCGGGATAGCGAATGGGGTTGAACAGCGAAGGGTTCTTGCACAGGCCGACCAGCATGGCGGCCTCGTTGACGGTCAGGTCGCGGGGCTCCTTATTAAAATAGGTGTTGGCGGCCGTCTTGATGCCGACGGCTCCGTGAAGGAAATCGAAGTAGTTGAGATAGAGCGCAATGATCTCTTCCTTGGTGAAGTTGCGCTCGAGCTTGATGGCCGTCACCCACTCTATGGGTTTCTGCAGCATGCGCTCAATGCTCGAGTTGACAGGGGCCGAATAGAGCTGCTTGGCCAGCTGCTGCGTGATGGTGCTGCCGCCGCCGGCACTCTCGTGGCCCAGCAACCCGCGCTTCACCACGGCACGCCCAAGGGCTATGAAGTCGATGCCCGAATGGTCGTAGAAACGCACATCCTCGGTGGCCACCAGGGCATGCACCAGGTGGGGCGAGAGCTTCGAGTAGGACACCGGTATGCGGTTGGCCTTGTCGGCATTGTAGGTGCCGAGCACCTTGCCGTCTTCCGAGTAGACGAGCGATGCCGACTTGCTGATGGGGTTCTGCAGGTTCTCGATGTCGGGCGAATAGCCCACCACGCCAAACCATATGAGGAAGAACAGCGCGGCCACCGTCCCCACCGACAGGGCCAGCAGGGCCCACAATATATGGATGAACTTCTTTCTCATCTTGATGAAATCGCTTTATTTTTGCAAAAATACAACAATTCTCGAAAAATCTAACGCTCAAATGAAAAAATATAGCTAACTTAGCACTCGAAAACGCAACCATCAATCAAGATATAATGGAAAAACATGACTTTGTGACCATTGCCGACCTTTCCAAGGAGCGTATTCTCTACCTGCTTGGCATGGCGCAAGAATTTGAAAAGTACCCTAATAGAGAACTGCTGAAGGGTAAGGTTGTAGCCACTCTCTTTTTCGAGCCGTCCACACGCACCCAGCTCAGTTTCCAAACTGCTGCCAACAGGCTCGGAGCAAGGGTCATCGGCTTCTCGGATGCCAAGACCTCAAGCACCACCAAGGGCGAGACGCTGAAAGACACCATCCTCATGGTGAGCAACTATGCCGACACCATCGTCATGCGACACTTCATAGAAGGTGCAGCACAGTATGCCAGCGAGGTGTCGCCCGTGCCCATCATCAACGCCGGAGACGGCGCACACATGCACCCCTCGCAATGTATGCTCGACCTCTACTCGATCTACAAGACGCAGGGCACGCTCGAAAACCTCAACATCTATCTTGTGGGCGACCTCAAGTATGGCCGCACCGTCCACTCGCTTATTACGGCCATGCGACACTTCCACCCCACCTTCCACTTCATCGCTCCCGAAGAGCTGGCCATGCCGGCAGAATACAAGCTCTACTGCGACCAGTATGGCATCGAATATCATGAGCACACGGCCTTTGACGAAGACGTCATTGCCAACGCCGACATCCTCTACATGACACGCGTGCAGAAAGAACGCTTCTCCGACCTCATGGAGTATGAGCGCGTGAAGAATGTCTATATCCTCCGCAACAGCATGCTGGCCAACGCCAAACCCAACATGAAGATTCTGCACCCGCTGCCTCGTGTCAACGAGATTGCATACGATGTGGACGACAACCCGCACGCCTACTACATCCAACAGGCCAAGAACGGACTCTATGCTCGCGAGGCCCTCTTCTGCTACTGCCTGGGCATCACACTCGACGACGTGAAAAACGACACGACCATCATCGGCAAGTAAGCACACACACCACAAATACCAACCACTCATACCGCAACATCATGGGAAAGAGAGAACTGCAGGTGGCCGCCATCGAGAACGGCACGGTCATCGACCACATACCCGCCGAGAAAACATACCAGGTGGCACGGCTGCTCAACCTCGAGCAACTCGACGAGCAGGTCACCATCGGCTATAACCTGCCGTCGAAGAAGATCGGCAAGAAGGGCATCATCAAGATTGCCAACAGATACTTCACCGATGAGGAGATCAACCAGCTGTCGGTCATCGCACCGAAGATCGTGCTCAACGTCATAAAGAACTATGAGGTGGTGGAGAAACGAGCCATCGACACCCCCGACGAGCTCCACGGCATCGTGAAATGCAACAACCCCAAGTGCATCACCAACAACGAGCCGATGTCCACCTTCTTCACCATCGTCGACAAGGCCCACGGCATCGTGAAATGCCACTACTGCGACAAGGAGCAGGACATGGACAAAGTGGAGTTTGTGTAAGCCGACTTACCCTACAGCCACAGAAAGAAGAGAAGACATAACGCCAGCAAATATTTCATCACTAACAATACACACAAAAGAAATGGAAAGAGACAACGACATCTTCAGCCTCATCGAACAAGAACACCAGCGCCAACTCCGCGGCATGGAACTCATTGCGTCTGAAAACTTTGTCAGCGACGAGGTCATGGAAGCCATGGGAAGTTATCTGACCAACAAGTATGCCGAAGGCCTCCCCGGCAAGCGCTACTACGGCGGCTGCCAGATCGTGGACCAGGTGGAGAACATCGCCATCGACCGCGTGAAGAAACTGTTCGGAGCAGAGTTTGCCAACGTGCAGCCCCACTCTGGCGCACAGGCCAACCAGGCCGTGCTGCTGGCCGTGCTGAAGCCCGGCGACACCTTCATGGGCCTCGACCTCGACCAGGGCGGCCACCTCTCGCACGGCAGCAGCGTCAACACCTCGGGCATCCTCTACCACCAGGTGGGATACACGCTCAACCGCGAGACGGGTCGCGTGGACTATGACGAGATGGAGCGCCTCGCACTGGAGAACAAGCCCAAACTCATCATCGGCGGCGGATCGGCCTACAGCCGTGAGTGGGACTATGCACGCATGCGCAAGATTGCCGACGAGGTGGGAGCCCTGCTGATGGTCGACATGGCACACCCTGCCGGTCTCATCGCCGCCGGACTGCTCGAGAACCCGGTGAAGTATGCACATATCGTAACCACCACCACCCACAAGACACTGCGCGGTCCGCGCGGAGGTGTCATCATGATGGGCAAGGACTTTGCCAACCCCTGGGGACTGACCACCAAGAAGGGCGAACTCAAGACCATGAGCCAACTGCTCAACAGCGCCGTCTTCCCGGGCAACCAGGGCGGTCCGCTGGAGCACGTCATCGCTGCCAAGGCCGTGGGCTTCGGCGAGAACCTCAAGCCGTCGTGGGTGGAATATGCCACTCAGGTGAAGAAGAACGCCGCCACACTGGCTCAGGACCTCATCGACCTGGGCTACGACATCGTCAGCGGCGGCACCGACAACCACTCGATGCTCCTCGACCTTCGTCCCAAATATCCTGAGCTGACAGGTAAGGTGGCCGAGAACGCACTGGTGGCTGCCGACATCACCGTCAACAAGAACAAGGTGCCCTACGACGAGCGCAGCGCCTTCCAGACATCGGGCATCCGCCTCGGCACAGCCGCCATGACCACACGCGGCGCCAAGGAAGACATGATGCATCTCATTGCAAGCCTCATCGACGAGGTGCTGGCCGACCCCGAGAACGAGCAGGTCATCAGCCGCGTCAGACAGAAGGTCAACGAGACCATGAAGGACTACCCGCTCTTCGCTTATTAAAAAACGCACTTGCGCCCGGTAACATCATACACACCGGCTCTATAGAGGACACCTGCTGGGGGGAAAGACAGTCTGCCTCCCCAGCAGGCGTCTTGTTTTGACGATGATAAAAATAGGCAACTATATACTTTTAGGCACACTTACCACTCGACCGCCCTGAAAGGTAGGG
>CAVAXH010000094.1:0-8953 GCA_963592505.1 Bacteroidaceae bacterium | reverse complement strand
TTGAGGGGGTAGTGACAATTGTGTCGTGGGAGTTCGAGTCTCCTCCTCTTCACTTGTAATGATTTTATGTGTGCGGCAATAGCTCAGTTGGTAGAGCGCGACCTTGCCAAGGTCGAGGTCGCGGGTTCGAGCCCCGTTTGCCGCTCTTTTTTATTTAGCGACACACGACTTATCAATGAATTTATACTTAAGATATTTCGATCGGGAAACACTTGTTTCCAATGTTGATGAGGCTCTTGATTTCCTGCGTTCCATAAATGAAATAAATGTCACTCCGGATATGGAGTCCGACTTGCGCGACTATGTGCAGAGCGAGGCGTTCTTCCCCAAGCGTTACAAGGTGCGCTCGCACGTCTATTTCATCATGATCAAGACCACCGCCGAGACCATGCTCGACTTCAAGCAGAAGAAGGCTGTGCGCCCTTCGGCCAATCAGCCTGCCAACGACCGCCGCAGCATGGCGGAGATGGCCGTGAACCTGCTGACCGAGGAGAAGGCCGGATGGTACGAGGGAAAGCTCCATTTCAAGCGCGTGGTGATGATTCCCGCCACAGGCAAGCATGAATATCGCGACACCAAGTTTGTGGCCCGTTGCAAGGCCACCTCTGGCCAGGACTGCTACAACCGCATCGTCGAACATCTGCGCGAGCGTGTCGACTACCGCAGCCAGTTCCCCTCGGCCAAGGGCAAGAACTTCAGTTTCAAATATCTCGGACAGTGGAAGTAGGCCGTTGCTGCCTGCTGAAGCCTTCAAAATGACGAGCAACGATGAATAAGGTGATGTTGATTGGCAACGTGGGCAAAGACCCCGATGTCCATTACTTCGATGCCGACCAGGCCGTGGCCAATGTGCGGCTGGCCACCACCGAGCGTGGCTACACGCTGAAGAACGGCACGCAGGTGCCCGACCGCACCGACTGGCACAACCTTGTGTTTGGCCGACAGCTGGCCAAGATCGTGGAACAGTATGTCCACAAGGGCGACAAGCTCTATGTTGAAGGCCGCATCCGCTATGCCGTGAAAGAAGACCAGTTTGGCAAGCGGCAGTATGTCACGGAGATCCTCGTGGAGAACATGGAGATGCTTACCCCCAAGCAGCGCTCCGCACACAGCGACCAGCCCGCCGTGCCGACAGCCGACCAGCCCGCCGTGCAGCCGACAGCCAAGCCGGCCCAGCCCGCTGCAGCACAGGATGACAAGTTGCCCTTCTGATTAACGAAAAAAGCATTTTGGAAACAGATCTATTATTCCAATTGAGTGATTGGCTGGTGTTGAGACCCTTGACACCGGCCATCGTCGTAGCAGTCGTTTTGGCTGCTTTGTTACTTTTATTGTCGGGCTTTGCCAGTGCGTCGGAGATATCCTTCTTCAGTCTCTCGCCGCAAGACCTCGAAGACCTCGACCCCGACAGGAGTGCCAAGGACCGCAAGATACAGATCCTCCGCGATGACTCGGAGCGCACCCTGGCCACCATCCTCATCATGAACAACCTGGTGAATGTCACCATCATCATGCTTTGCAACTATGCCATTGGCTCGCTCGTGGAGTTCAGGGTGCAGTGGCTCGAGTTTCTGTGCATCACGGTGTTCCTCACGTTTCTGCTTCTGCTCTACGGCGAGATCATGCCGAAGGTCTATGGCCGGCAAAACCCGCTGGCCTTCTGCCGCATGGCCGTGGGCGGGGTGATGCTGATGCGCAGGGTGTTCTGGCCCGTCGAGTCGGTGCTGATCACCAGCGGCGTCATTGCCGAGAAGGCGGTGCCCAAGGAGAAGCGCCAGCTGTCGGTCGACGACCTGGAGCAGGCGCTCGAGCTCACCGACAAGGAGGACATCAAGGACGAGGAGAGCATGCTGCAGGGCATCATACGTTTTGGCGACGAGACCGCCAAGGAGGTCATGACCAGCCGGCAGGACATGGTGGCCGTCGACATCAGCAGCAGCTTCCAGAGCGTGCTTGCCAGCATCGAGGAGAACAACTACAGCCGCATACCGGTCTATCAGGACAATGGCGACAACATCCGCGGCATCTTGTATATCAAGGATCTGCTGCCTCATCTCTCCAAGCCGTCGGGCTTCAGATGGCAGAGCCTGATCCGCCCGCCCTACTTCGTGCCCGAGACCAAGAAGATCGACGCCCTGCTGCACGAGTTTCAGGAGAACAAGGTGCACATCGCCATTGTGGTGGATGAGTTTGGAGGCACCTGTGGCCTTGTGACCCTCGAAGACATCCTCGAGGAGATCGTGGGCGAGATCAACGATGAATATGATGATGAGGAGAAGGCCTACTCGAAGCTCAACTACAACACCTATCTCTTCGAGGGAAAGACGCTGTTGAGCGATTTCTGCCGCATCCTGAAGGTCGACGACGAGGAGTTCGACGAGGTGGTGGGCGATGCCGACACGCTGGCCGGCCTGCTGCTCGAGCTCAAGGGCGACTTCCTGAGTGTCCACGAGAAGCTGGACTACACATGCTACTCGTTTGAGGTGATGGCCGTCGAGGGGCGCCGCATCAGCCGGGTGAAGGTCACCGTTCACGACAAGACACGCCATGCCGCTGATAAGGATTGACGAGTTGCAGCCCGATGTCAGGCTGGGCCTGTGGCACGTCACCGAGCGTGCCGAGGACCTGCCGCTGCCGCTGTCGGCCGACTTGTCGGGCTATCACGGCAACCGCAGGGTGGAGAAGCTGGTGACCTACGCACTGCTTGCGGCCATGACGGGGCGCCACGACCTGGTGGTCGGCCACGAGCCTTCGGGCAAGCCCTGCCTGGACGGCCTGTTTGTCAGCATCAGCCACACCAAGGGGTGGGCCGTCGTGATGCTGTCGCCGTCGCGCGAGGTGGCCGTCGACATCGAGTATCGCTCTGACCGCGTGTGTCGTGTGGCCGACCGTTTCATGCGTGCCGACGAGCCGCGGGCGACGGTCAGCACCCAACTGCTCTGTTGGAGCGCCAAGGAGACGGCCTACAAGTTCTATTCGGCCGACAGCCTGCAGTTTCATGAGATGCGCATGCTGCCGTGCCCGGCCCATGCGCAAGGACAGCTGACCATGATGAACCTGCGGCGCAACGAAGCCCTCACGGTCCATTATGTGCTCAATGCCGACTATGTGCTGACGTGGGCGGCAGGATAAGCCGACGCCCACGTGTGATTTTTTTTTGCTGCTGGTCTGCTCAGTCGTCCATTTTCACGCGCAGCGGATGCAACAGCGCGTTTTCCCATTCTTTCAGATAAGCAAACCATGACTGGGCCGTGTGGTAGCCATAGTCTTCGTTGTCGCTGGTGTAGGCCAGGTGGTAGCGCAGGCGGCAGCCGTCGGGCTGCAGGGTGAACGCATAGTTATCCTTGGTGGCCGGCAGTTCCTTGTCGCGGTATGTCTTGGGGATGAAGATGCCCAGTCCCACCGTCTCGCGTTTCCAGTTGACGGTGTCGGTGGCTGGCCAGTCGGTACCCCAGCAGCCGCGCAGGCCCTTGCCGTCGGAAAACTCCTCGGACCCTTTCACGTTGACCAGTCCTGTGGAAAACCTCTGTGCCGACATGTCGCGGCCAAACACGGCGTCGACCTCCATGTCGCGGTGCTCTGCATAGAGCGTGTAGCGCAGGGTCATGGTGACCGGCCGCTCGCCGGGGGCGTAGCGCCATCCTTCATCGGTCACCTCCACGATGGTGCGCACAGGCCCGGCACACACGATGCGCTGCGAGCGGCGCTCCACCGGACTGACCATCGTGGGCTGACGGCCGTCCCATCCCCGCAGAGCGCCCAGGCCGAAGGTGTTGCCCACCCACAGCACGTCGTCGCCATAGCCTTGCCGCTTCTGCTCGGCGGAGGTGTAAAACTGCGTGTCGTGCAGTTCCAGTCCCTTGTGAAACTTGCCATACAGGTCGATGGTCTGCCGCTCGTCCATGTAGATGCGCATGGCGGTCAGCTCGTTCTCGAAGGCCACGCCGTGATGGTGGAGCACGGTGAAGGGGTCTTTGGTCTGGGCGTCGACGGTGATGGCCGACAGGAAGATGTCGTGCTTGTTCTTCTCCTTCACCTTCGGGTTGCGCAGCACGATCTCCGCATAGGTGCGGGCAGGGTAGGGGGTGGTGCGCTCCCTGTCGGACAGCACGGCCTCCACGTGCTTCACCTCGCCCTTCGCGATGTCGGTCAGGAAGGTCAGCTCGTCGTAGCGGCCGTCACGGTCGAGGTCGTCCAGCTGGCTGGCCACCTCCTGTCCGTCTATGTAGACGGTGGCGCTCCGCACATTGCTGCAGGCTGAGATGTCCATCACCACGGGGGCGTGCTGTCGGGCAATGTCGCTCGACACCGATGCGTGTAGGGTCTTCTGGGCTTGTGCTGACAGGCACAAGAGCAGTGGGAGCGTAACGGCTAATGCTTGTTTCATGCTGTAACGGGAGTATAGTGATGCAGCAAATTTAACAATTATTCGGTAGCGATTTCCATTATTTCGCGTTTTCTGACGATTTTTTCAGAAAAATAAACGCTTCGGCCTCCGAAGTCGCGATTTTTTAATATATTTTTAATTTATCGTTTGGTTTTTAATAGATTTTTTGCTAATTTTGCCCTAAATAATCCAAGGATAGCGTGCACAGAACGGTCTACATATTGTTGACGGTGCTCCTGTTGTGTTCAGCCTGTGAGTTTCGGCTGAAACCCAACGGTGATGAGCCGGATGCCAGTCGTATCAGCGTGGAGCGGTATGACCGGCTGCAGAGCCGTTATCTCCTCACCGGCGACTTCTCTGCCCTGCAGCAGATGAACACCGAGTATCCCATAGAGACCCGCACGCTGGTGGAAAAGATGTTGCAGATAGGCGATGTGAGCGACCACAACATCAACGAGCGTTTCCTGCGCTTCTATCAGGACTCCACGCTGCAGGCCCTCATCAGCGATGCCGAGTCGGAGTATGCCAACATGGATGACCTCAACGAGGGCTTCCGCGCTGCCTTCAAGCAGTTGCAGCAGTGGGTGCCCGGATTCCCCCTTCCCCGCCTCTATGCCCAGATAGGTGCCTTCGACCAGAGCATCGTGGTGGGCGAGAAGGTCATCGGCATATCGCTCGACAAGTATATGGGGCCCAAGTACAGCCTCTACCAGCGCTTCGACTATTCGCCCGAGCAGCTGAGCAGCATGAAGCGCAGCTACATCGTCCCCGATGCCCTGGTGTTCTATCTCCTGAGCCTTTATCCGATGCCCAACTACGACCGTCGGAGCCAGATGGAGAAAGACCTGCACATGGGCAAGGTGATGTGGGTGGTCAACAAGGCCACCGGCCACAAGACGTTCGACACGCGCTATGTCAGCATCATCGACCGTTACATGCACCGCCACTTCAAGGTCACGGTGGCACAGCTGCTCGAGACCGACGATTATGACGGTTTTCAGTGATGCCGTGATGCCGGCGGTTCTATAGTCCCAGTTCGCGGATCCGCTTGTTGAGCAGATCGGTGAACTCGTGGTTTTTCAGTCCCCACCGGGGCGCCACCACCATGTCGGGTGGGCTCTGGCTGACAAAGCGCTCCAGCACCATGTCGCTGCGCAGCCGCGCGATGTAGCGTATCACAAGATCCACATATTCTTCTGCCGTGAACACATGAAACGGCTTGGCCTCGTACTCACGGGCCAGCGGTGTGCCTTTGATGATCTGCAGCTGATGGAGCTTCAGCAGGTCGAGCGGCAACCGCGATATCTCGTCGGCCTGTCGCAGCATCTCCGCCTCGTCCTCGCCCGGCAGTCCGAGGATGACGTGGCCGCAGGTGGTGATGCCCAGCTCGTGGGCCTTCGTGATGGCCTGCCGGCTGCAGTCGAAGGTGTGGCCCCGGTTGATGCGCCGCAGCGTGTCGTCGTTGGCCGACTCGATGCCGTACTCCACGATCAGAAACGTGCGCTGGCTGAGCTGGTGCAGATAGTTCAGCGCCTCGTCGGTCACACAGTCGGGGCGCGTGCCGATGACGAGCCCCACGACGTCGGGCACCGCCAGGGCCTCCTCGTAGCGCTCGCGCAGTGTCTGCAGTGGGGCGTAGGTGTTCGAGTAGGCTTGGAAATATGCCAGATATTTCATCTCCGGATATTTCTTGGCGAAGAAGGCCTTGCCCTCCTCCAGCTGCTGGGCTATCGACTTGCGGCTGTCGCAGTAGGAGGGGTTGAACGTCTTGTTGTCGCAGAAGGTGCAGCCGCCTGCCGACAGCCGTCCGTCGCGGTTGGGACAGCTGAAGCCCGCGTCGACGGATATCTTCTGGACGCGAAATGGCAGCTGCTCGCGTATCCAATGGCTATAGTCTCTGTAGAACATCTTATGAATGAGCAATATTATCCGCAAAAATACAAAGAATGCTTTGCAAATTTATCAAAATGTGGCTAACTTTGCAAGAAAAGACAATAAAACTATCAGAAAAATGAAGAAACTCATGATGATGTGTTTGGCGGCGCTTCTGGCCGCAACGGGGGCTGTGGCTGCCGAGAAGATCGATTTGAAAGCATTGGCACGGGGCGAGTTTGCGGCCCGGCGCATCAGCGGCATCGACCCGCTCGACGGCACCGACCAGTATGCCCGCATATCGCAGGACGGCACGCAGATCGTGCAACACTCCTTCAAGACCGGCGACAAGACCGGCGTGCTCTTCGACATCAACAACACGCAGGGCGAGAAGATCGCTGCCTTCGACGGCTACATCATGGCACCCGACGGCAAGCACATGCTCATCCGCACCCAGACACAGTCTATCTACCGGCGTACCTACAAGGCTGAGTTCTATATCTACACCGTGGGATCGCGCAAGCTGGAGCATCTCTCCACGGGCGGCCCGCAGGAGATGCCCGTGTGGTCGCCCGACGGCACGCAGGTGGCATTCATGCGCGACAACAACATCTTCCTCGTGAAGCTGCTCTATGACAACAGCGAGAGCCAGATCACCACGGACGGCAAGTTCAACGAGGTCATCAACGGTGTGCCCGACTGGGTGAACGAGGAGGAGTTCTCGTTCAACAGCGCACTGACGTTCAACGCCGACGGCACCATGCTCTGCTGGCTCAAGTACGACGAGTCGCAGGTCAAGGAGTACTCGCTGCAGATGTACAAGGGCATGAACCCCGAGCGCAAGGAGAACGAGGTGTATCCCGGCTACTACAGCTACAAATATCCCAAGGCCGGCGAGGACAACTCGAAGGTGTCGGCATGGAGTTACGACATCAAGAGCCATAAGACACAGCAGCTGCAGGTGCCCCTCGATGCCGACGGCTACATGACGCGCATTCTGCCCACCGACAATGCCGACAAGATCCTCGTCTACACCATGAACCGCCATCAGGACGTGCTCAACCTCTACACCGTCAACCCGCGCAGCACCATGGCACAGCTGCTCATCAAGGAGAGTGTGCCCCGCTATGTCAAGGAGGAGGCCATGGAGGCCATCCGGGTGGGCAAGGACTACATCTTGCTGCCCTCCGACCGCGACGGATACATGCACCTCTACCTCTACGACCAGAACGGCAAGCTGCTCCGCAAGATCGGCGACGGCAACTACGACATCACCACCGTCTATGGCTACGATGAGAAGACGGGCGACGTCTACTACCAGGCTGCTCCGCTCAATCCCCATGACCGCCAGATCATGGTGACCCACAAGAACGGCAAGACCGAGCGCCTCACCGCACAGGAGGGCTGGAACGACGCCGTGTTCTCGGGCGACTACAAGTATTTTGTGGGCACATGGAGCGACATCAACACGCCTTACGTCTACACCACACGCAACAACAAGGGTAAGGTCGTCGCCACCAACCTCGACAACAAAGAGCTGCAGGCCAAGACCCAGCAGTATGGATGGACGCGCAAGGAGATGTTCTCGTTTACCACCTCTGAGGGCGTGAAGCTCGACGGATGGATGGTGAAGCCTGCCGACTTCGATGCCAGCAAGAAATATCCCGTCATCATGTTCCAATACAGCGGACCGGGCAACCAGCAGGTGGTCAACTCGTGGAACGCCGGTTCGATGGGGCAGGGCTGCGCCTACGACCAGTATCTGGCCCAGCAGGGCTTTGTGGTGGTGTGTGTCGACGGACGTGGCACGGGCGGCCGCGGCGCCGAGTTTGAGAAGTGCACCTATCAGCACCTCGGCAACCTCGAGGCCAAGGACCAGGTGGAGACGGCGCTCTATCTGGGCTCGCTCCCCTATGTTGACAAGGACAATATCGGCATCTGGGGATGGTCGTATGGCGGCTACTGCACGCTGATGAGCATGAGCGAGGGACGCCCGGTCTTCAAGGCCGGCGTGGCCGTGGCTCCTCCCACCAGCTACCGCTTCTACGACACGGTCTACACCGAGCGCTACATGCGCACGCCGCAGGAGAACCCCGACGGCTATGCCGACTGCGCCATCTCGCGTGCCGACAAGCTCAGCGGCGCACTGCTCATCTGCCACGGTGCGGCCGACGACAATGTGCACCCGCAGAACACCTTTGAGTATACCGAGGCACTGGTGCAGGCCGACAAGGACTTCAAGGAGATCCTCTACACCAACCGCAACCACAGCATCTTCGGTGGCAACACCCGCAACCACCTGCTGCGCCAGATCACCACGTGGTTTGTGGACCATCTGAAGAAGTAAGCCCCGAAACATTTGTCATTCACAGTAACACTTGTAGCATGCGTGCCTTGCATATCGCTGGCCGCAAGCTACAAGTGTTTTTTTGCATTGAACAAAAACGACAAAAGCACTGCCTTTGGGCAGTGCTTTTGTCGTTACTAAAGAGGTACCTGGCGGAGTCGAACCGCCTTGAACGGTTTTGCAGACCGTTACCTGACCGTTCGGACAAGGTACCGTACCTGCTTTTTGTAAGCGGTTGCAAAGATACGCATTCTTTTTTGTCCCACCAAACTTTTGCGGCAGTTTTTTCGTTTCTGCCCCACTTTTCCCTTTTTCCCCAGTGTTTCTTTTTTGAGCAATCCATAGAG
>CAVAXH010000093.1:0-9006 GCA_963592505.1 Bacteroidaceae bacterium | reverse complement strand
GCGGCAGATCAACCTCAAGAACTACCGCCAGCGCTTCGCCCTCTGCGGACTGCCCATCACGAAGGTGGGCATCAACTTCGACAGCTCCACAGGCAACATCACCGACTGGGTGATAGAACAATAGGATGCAGTCACTGCAAGCACAAAAGCCGACAGGCATTTTTGCCCCAGCATGGCGAAAGTGCGTGTAGTGAAGGAGGCAGACAGGCAGCTGGCAGCCGGAGGAAAAGATAAAAATCTAGAAAAATAGGGATGTTATGGCGTTTTTTCAATAGAATGATGTACTTTTGCACTCAAAAAGAAAGTAAAACAACAACTTAAGCATCAAAAATATGAAAAAGATTAGAGCAGCCGTTGTGGGTTACGGCAACATCGGGCACTACAGCCTGCAGGCCCTCGAGGCCGCACCCGATTTTGAGATTGCTGGCATCGTGCGCCGCCAGGGTGGCGCCGACAAGCCCCTGGAGCTGACCCCCTATGAGGTGGTGGACGACATTGCCAAGCTGAAAGATGTCGACGTGGCCATCCTCGCCACCCCCACGCGTCTCTGCCCCGAGTATGCCGCCAAGATCACGGCCATGGGCATCAGCACCGTCGACAGTTTCGACATCCACACCTCCATCCTCGAATACCGCAACGCCCAGATGGTGAACAACCAGAAGACGGGCACCGTGTCGGTCATTGCCGCCGGATGGGATCCGGGCTCCGACTCGGTGGTGCGCGTGCTGCTGCAGGCGCTCGCCCCCAAGGGCCTCAGCTACACCAACTTCGGACCGGGCATGTCGATGGGCCACAGCGTGGTGGCACGCTCCAAGAAAGGCGTGAAGAATGCGCTGAGCATGACCATCCCCCTGGGCGAGGGCATACACCGCCGCATGGTCTATGTGGAGCTTGAGGACGGAGCCACGCTCGACGAGGTGGAGAAGGAGCTGAAGGCCGACGACTATTTCGCACACGACGAGCTGCACGTGTTTGCCGTGAAGAGCGTCGACGAGGTGCGCGACATGGGCCACGGCGTGCACATGACACGCAAGGGCACCAGCGGTGCCACGCCCAACCAGCGCATGTCGTTCGACATGAGCATCAACAACCCCGCCCTCACCGGCCAGGTGCTCGTCGACGTGGCACGCGCCACCCAGCGCCTGCAGCCCGGCTGCTACACCATGCCCGAGATACCCGTGATCGACCTGCTGCCCGAGAGCCGCGAGGAGATCATCGCCACGATGGTGTAAGCCTCTGCACACATACGGCATAACAAAAACAAAACCCGCGAGGGTGCCCCCGTCTCCTGCTGCATTGTGCAAGCAGGGCGGAGGCACCCTCGCGGTCGTCTTAGTGGGGGAGGGCGTTTTCGCTACATCTCTTCTTCCGGCGACAGGCGCAGGTATTCAGACGGAGTCATGTTGTACATCTTCTTGAAGGCGCGTATGAAGCTCGAGGCGCTCTTGTAGCCCACATCCTCGTAGATGGTCTGCATGGTGAAGTTGGCCACATGGCGCTTGTCCTTCAGCTTGTGGCAGGCCTCGCGTATGCGCCGCTCGTTGAGCAGCGTCTTGAAGTTCTTGTGGTAAGAGTTGTTGATGACGCGCGACACATAGGTGGTGTTCGACCCCACCATGTCGGCCAGCATCTGCAGGCTGAAGTCGGGGTTGGTGATGGTGCTGGTGTCGTTGAGCACGTCGTTGATCTGGCTGAGCAGCAGGTTCTCCGTGGTGTCGTCTTGTCTTGCAGCGTCGGTGGAGGGCGATGCCGGCTTGCTGGCACTGTCGGCAGGCGGCTGCGTGTCGGCAGGCGTGGCTGCCGCCTCGTCGGCCGGCTGTCCCTGCTGGTTGAGGCGTGCCTGTTCCAGATATTTCTTCAGTATGATGTTGTTTTGGTTCTCGCGCTCCTCCAGGTCGGCATTGCGCTTGATGAGGAGCCGCTGGGTGCGGCGCAGGTGGCGGTTCTTCACCGTTATGATGTAGACGAGCGTCAGCGCCATGATGATGAGCACGGCCATGATGAGGATGACATAGGTGCGGTGCGATATGGTGCGGTTGAGCAGCGACATCTGTTGCTGGTGCTCGTTGTTCTCATACTCGTTGAGCTTATAGCGGGCCTTGTAGAACTTCTGTGTCTCGTAGACCGAGTCCTTCAGGTTGAAGTAGAGGTCGCGGTAGTGCTTGGCGTTTGCCGTCTGCTGCAGTTGCAGGTAGGCGTCGGCCTGCATCTTGTAGGCGTTGAGCAGCAGTTCGCGGCTGCCCAGCTCGCGCGACATGCTCATGCACGTGTCGCCGATGGCCACCGCCTCGCTGGCCCGTCCTGTGTGCACCAGCACGTCGCCGATCTCGCTGAGCTGGTAGAGGCAGAACAGCGGGTCCATCTTCTTCTCCCGTGCGAAGGCTATGGCCCGCCGGTGCTCGGCTATGGCCTCGGCATAGCGGTGCTCGGCACTCAGGATGAGCGCCTTCGAGTAGATGCTGTAGTATTGGCCGTTGAGGTCATTGGCGCCGACGGGCATGGCGGTCATCACCGCATAGTACTTGCGCGCCTCCGCCACCTCCCCCATGTTGGCCAGGCACTTCACCAGGTTGGGCAGGAAGTGCATCTGCATCTGGCGGTCGCCCGTGCGCTTGGCGGCCTCATAGCCCTTGAGCAGATAATAGCGGCAGGCGTTGCCGTCGCCGAAGGTGTTGTAGATGTTGCTGATGTAGCCCAGACAGGCCGTGACCACCTGTGTGTTGCCCTCCTTCTCGGCCTGTTCCATGGCCTCCACGTAGAGCGTCAGGGCCTCGGGGTAACACTCGTTGGCATACTGTGCCTTAGCCTCGCGGTATATCTGTTCGGTCTGCTTGGAGCCGGCGGGGTCGGCGGCAGAGGCTGCGAGGCTGCAAAACAGTGCCATCACCAGGCCAGTCAGGTGAAATATGATGGTTTTCATTTCTTTTCCTATTTACCATGCAAAGTTAGCATTTTATAAGCGACGGTGCTAATTTTGATGGCTAAATATCATTTTTTTGTTTGCATTTTATGAAATGCAAATAGCAATCGCGTCGTTTGTCCGCCCGTTTTGTGGCTATTATGTACTTTTGCAAATAAAAAACAGAAGAAAGCAAACTGTATTGTTATGAAGACAAACATGAAGACATTGTTGGCCGCCATGCTGGTGCTTGCCCAGACGGCCGTTGCACAAAACGTCGCCACGGTGCCCACGAAGACCAATGTGATGCTCGAAGACTTCACCGGTATTGAGTGTGGCAACTGCCCCGACGGCCACAAGATAGCCAGCCGCATGCAGCTGGCCCAGCCCGCCCACGTCTACACCGTGGCGGTGCATGCCGGTGGCTATGCCCAGCCCAAGGCCAATGACCAGCCCGACTTCCTCACGGCTGAGGGCACGGCGATCCACGACTATTTTCACATCTCCAGCTACCCCTCGGGCATGGTGAACCGCAAGACGTTCGACATGCTGGGCCAAATCATCAGCCGCAGCTACTGGACCTCATGCGCCCGTGAGCTGTGCATGCAGACAGCCGATGTCAACGTCTGGGTGAGCAGCACCTACGACAAGGCCACGAAGAAGATCTCGGCCGACGTGGAGCTCTACTATGTCAACGCCGTCGACGCCGACAGTTCGGCCCTCTGCGTGAGCTTGCTGCAGAACGGCATCCTCGGTCCGCAGGCAGGCGGCAACATGGAGGACGAGTATGTGCACAACCATGTGCTGCGCGCCATGTTCACCCCCGTGTGGGGCGACACCATCGCCACCAGCAGCCAGGGCACCCTCGTGAAGCGCCACTATGAGTACACCCTGCCCGACACCATCGGCAACCAGGCCACCGACCCGCTCCACTCTGACGTGGTGGCCTATGTCATCGGTGCCGACAAGACGGTGATGAACGTCAGCGGCTGCAAGCTCGACTGCCCCGGCATGTCGCTGCCCACCGCCGCCACCCTCGAGGCCTACAAGATTGCACCCACCCGCAACTACGGCTTTAACTATATGGAGTGCTACCTGGTGAACAACGGCACCGAGCCGCTGACCAGCGCCACCTTCAAGCTGGTGCTCGACGACGAAGAAACCGTCGAGTGCACCTGGACGGCCTCTGACGCTGACGCCGTGGCCAAGCTGGAGCGCGGCTATGTGAAGTTCCCCGTCAGTCTGCCCGCCCAGTATGTCACCTCGGGCGCCGACTACACGCTCACCCTCACCTCGCTCAACGGCCAGCCCTGCGCCGGCAACACCATCAAGGGCTCGTTTGGTGCGATGATCAATGCCGAGAGCGACCTGCGTGCCGTCATCAAGGTGGACCGCCAGGCTACCGACAACACCTTCCGCCTGCTCGATGCCGACGGCACGGTGGTGGCCGAATATGGTCCCTATCCCGACGAGGAGATCACCACCTACGAGGAGACCATCAAGTTCCCCTCGACGGGCATCTACTGCTTTGAGATCACCGACGCCTGGGGCAACGGCATACTCATGCCCCGCGGCAATGTGAAGATCTACAGCGCTGACAACAGCCTTCTGCTGTCGGTCAACGAGATCTCCTACCACGGCTACCGCGCATTCTTCAACTGCACCAAGGCCAGCGGCATCGAGGCCGTGGAGACGGCGCAGAAGAGCGGCGCCATGTATAACCTCTGCGGCCAGCGCGTGTCGGCACCTGCCAAGGGCAGCATCTACGTGGTGGACGGCAAGAAATACCTCTGCAAGTAAGGAGATCGTGCAACCCTGCCGCCGCCACCGGTGGCGGCAGCCGACAAGAGAAACATCAATACAAAACATAACACAACGCTTATGAAAAAAGTTTACTTAGCATTCCTCATGCTGCTCCTCAGCCTGACGGCCTCAGCGCAGTGGGGAACGGAACTGGGGGTGGAGCCTAAGCCTATGGGCACCCTCGCCTATGGCTCCGAATTTGTGATGACGCAGGACGGCACCATCTGGTATTATTACTTTCATCCGCAGGGATTCCATTTCACGGTGACCGAGAAGACTGAAGACGGGGTGGTCGTGAAAGACTCTGTCGTCACCAAGTACCAGCAGCGCCTGCAGGCCATCAGCAAGGACGGCCAGGTGCTCTTCGGCGACTCGGGAATGGTGGTTTCCGACTACGCCAACCGCAGCTGGACGCAAGTCAACCAGTATCTGTATGCCAACAGCGACAACACCGTGACGCTTGTGGTCGCCGACTGCCGCAACTCCGGCGCCGAAGAGCGGAACATCACCTACACCGCCTATCGCATCCGCCGCGACGGCACACACGTGTGGGACTCCGACGGTGTGTGCCTCGACGAAGGCTACAACTATTTCTGGACTGCCTGCATGACGTTCTGCGAACTGTCGGACGGCAGCACAGCCTTTGCATGGTGCCACGAAACGAGCGACGGCTGGGCCACTGAGATACAGAAGGTGTCGGCCGACGGCAAGACCCAGTATAAGCTGGCCGACACACGCCTGACCAAGACCGCCGGCTACTACACCTATCCCTACATGGTGCCGTCGGACAACGGCAGCTTCATCCTGGTGTATGCCTACAGCAGCAACTACTACCTGCGCGCCATGAAGTATAACAGCGACGGCACCAAGGCATGGCCCAGCGAGGTGAAGGTCTATGGTGGTGGCTGGGGCAGCGTCACCAGCCTGCAGTCGCGCATGAAGGTCTATCCCACGGCCGACCACGGTGTGATCGTCACCTGGAACGATGACCGCAACAACGACGGCTACTACCTGCCCTATCTGGCCTACATCGGCAGCGACGGCACCTCACGCTTCACCAATGAGAACGGCAAGCCCGACATCTGCCTGTCCTACGACGAGTATAGCGCCTATCCGCCCAAGATCGTGTTCAGCCGCGACGGCAGCGCCATCTATGCCGTCTTCAACCAGTTCTCGCAGAACTCACAGGGCTGGCAGCAGCTCACCCTGCAGAAGGTAGACGCCAAGACCGGCGAACTGCTCTATGGCAGCACGGGCGTGCAGATCCTCAACATCGCTGTGCAGGACATCAACAACGCCAGCGTGCAGCTGGGCGAGGGCGACAACGTCATCTGCTTCTGGCAGGAGTTCTTCAGCTATCAGCACATCGACAACCTCTACAGCATCCGCAACGGCAAGACCGGCGAGGGCGTCGACAAGTATGGCAAGGCCCTCGACGAAGAAGAGGCCATCGTGCGCTTCCGCGAGTCGGAAGCCTACCGCGCAAGCCTCGAGACCCGCTACAGCCCCTCCGACAACACCATCCTCGTCTATTGGGAGGAGGACGACGAGCACTCGTCAGATGACTCGAAGACCAAGCGCGTCATCTTCAACAAGATGAGCCGTGCCGCAACAGATGTCACCGACGGCATCGGCCAGACAGCCACAGCCGGCGACAGCCGCGAGGCACGCTACGGCGTGACCGGACAGATCCTGTCGACCTTGAAGAAGGGCGACATCTACATCCAGGGCGGCAAGAAGTATGTAGTAAAATAAGGTATAATTGATCACTAAAACAACACAACGTATGAAGAAGTATTTATTGACGCTCGCCACGCTCGCCGTGTCGGCCCTGGCCAGCGCACAGATTGTGGGTGGCTACAAGGCCACCACAAAGCAGGACATCTCGCTGAAGAATGCCTCGGTCATCTCCGCAACGGTGGAGCAGGGCAAGCTCTATCTCAGCGATGCCAGCAATGCCGAGTCGGTGGAGGGCAACGGCTATGCCATCGGCTTCGACTTCCCCTTCAACGGGCAGGTGTTCAAGTATTTCGGCGTGTCGGCCCAGGGACTTGTGAAGCTCTCTGCCACCGAGCACTTCACCATGGAGGGCAGCGACTATTTCTACAACCGCAGCGGTGAGGGCTACAACAACGCCATCTACAGCTACGACCAGTGGGCCATGTCGGCCGACGACACCGACAACGGTCTTGAGCCCACGGTCATCAGCTACAAGAGCACCGACGAAGAGCTCATCGTGGAGTGGAAGAACCTCGGTATCAACACCTCATCATGGAAAAAGAAGCTCATCGGCACCTACACCATGCAGATCCATCTGCTGAAGGACGGCACCATCAAGTACACCTATGCCGGACTGAGCGACCTCGAGTCGACATCGGCTGGCAACGTCATGCTCGGCGTGCTCGGCGGCGACAACGAGTGCCTCATGTGGGACGGCTTCGATGCCAAGAGCAGCACCTTCGGCGACAGCAAGACCTTCAAGCTCTCGGCCATCCCCAACGGCCACACCATCACGCTGGCCACACCGGGTGACATCGAGACACCTGCCGTGCAGCCCACCGACCTCAAGGTGACCTTCTCCTATGAGTCGAGCATCTCTGCCACCACCTCCTTCACACAGGTCGACGGCGTAGACAAGTATCTCGTGCTGATCTCGCAGGGCGAGCCCAACACGCTCCCCGTCGACGGCACCACCTATGCCAAGGACGACTCGCTGGGCAACGCCAAGGTGCTGCTGGCCGGCAAGCCGGGCATGTGGGGCACCACATGCAGCAACCTCGCTCACGACACCGACTACACCATCACCGTCTATGGCTACAACAGCTTTGGCACGGGCGAACTGAAGTATAACACCGTCAGCCCCCTGCAGGGCACCTACCACACGGCCCCCTGCAAGCCCGCTTCCCTCAAGATGCTCGCCACCAGCAAGACATCGCTGAAGCTCTCTGTCGCCGGCAATGACAGCAACAACGATGTCATCGTGGTCTACAACGACTCGGTCTGCAACCCCGGCAACATGGGCAACCGTGCCTATGTGGGCAAGCTCGAGGCTTCGCTCAAGGCTGGCGACTACCTGAAGGCTTACGAGAACGACTCGGTCGTCGACGAACAGGCAGGCCGCGTGGCCTACTTCGGCAAGGCCGGCGACTTTGAGGTCACCGACCTCGATCCCTCGCGCTCCTACTATTTCATTGCCTACAGCTACAACGAGGCATCGGGCCTCTTCTCTGAGGGTGCCGACACCGCACAGGTGTGGACCTCTACCAACATCGCCATCCCCTACACCATGACACTGCAGGGCGCTCCCGACAGCCAGATGCCCGGCGGATGGGAGGCTGTTCCCGGCGGCTACAACGAGGGCTTCCGCGTGCTCGACGCCAACGACCGCAACCTGTCGAGCCAGACAGAGGGCAACCGCGTCATCTACTGCGAGAATACTGACAACCAGACCACTTACACCCTCACCTCGCCCGTCATCGACCTCACGGCCGACAACGCCGTGTCGTTCGACTGGCACATCCATCAGCTTGGTGCAGGCTGGTTTGCTTCACCTTCAGCCTACGAGGAGTGGGGCGAGAACGACTCTCTGGCCTTCGTGCTCCATGTGGACGGTCAGAAGATTGTGCTGAAGAAGTACACCGCCGCCAACGCTCCTGTCGACGAGGATGCTGCCACCTGGCACACAGAGTCGTTCGACCTGAAGGAGTATGCCGGCAAGCAGGTGCAGCTCGGCTTTGAGTGGCTGGGTGCCATGAACGCCCGTCTGCGTCTGGGTGTGGAGAACATCAAGCTCACCGGCGTGGCCTCTACCGGCATCGAGTCGGCCGAGACTCCTGCGGAGGCCAAGGCCCACAACGGCAAGACCTACAACCTCAGTGGTCAGCAGGTGTCTGAGAACACACGCGGCGTGGTCATCAAGGACGGCAAGAAGATGATTGTGCGCTAAGAAAACAGTCCGCACATGTCTATAGGCGTGCGCTCTGCATGAGGCACGCCCGCCAAAACCAAAAAGCCTCCCCGGCAAGCAGTTCTTCGGAACTGGCCTGCCGGGGAGGCCTTCGTTTACGCATCCGTGACCTCGAAGCAAGGCGAGCACATGACGTCCTGGCCGGCATGATTCATGGCGTATAGGCCAAATTCATAGCCGCAGTGGCGAACATGGTTGCAGTGTGCACGCCCTCTTGTCACCTTGCATGTCGCCGGTTTGAGTGAAATGTCCGGAGCATCCGAGCCCATAAGCTCAAACACGCGAGTCCTAAAGCCCTAACACTCGAGTCCTAAAGCCCTAACACTCGAGTCCTAAA
>CAVAXH010000092.1:0-9014 GCA_963592505.1 Bacteroidaceae bacterium | reverse complement strand
CGACAGCCTCTACTTTGCCGAAGACCATGCCACCTACCGCATCGGCAAGGGGCGGCAGGGCTTCGTGGAGTCGCTGGCAACCTATTTCCCCGACGACCGCGAAGGGCTGCAGGCTTACGTCGACGCTGTCTATGACATGACCGACAATGTAGACCTTTTCAACCTCCGTCCATCCGACAACATCTTCCCCAAGTGGTCTGAAGATTTCTTGATGTCGGCCGATGCCTTTGTGGCCAAATACATCCGCAACCCGCGGTTGCGCAGTGTGGTGGCCTACATGAATCCCCTCTATGGCGGCCGCTGCGACGAGACTCCGGCTTTCGTGCATGCCATCATTTCCACATTATATATCAATGGCGCGAGCCGCTTTGTGGGCGGTAGCCAGAAGTTTGCCGACCTGCTTGTCGGTGTCATAGAGCAACATGGCGGACAGGTCATCACCCGCGATGCCGTGGAGCGCATCGATGTGGCCGACAGGCAGGTGCAGTGCGTTGGCACGCGCAGCGGCCGCGAGTATCGGGCCGACTGGTACATCTCGGCCGTCCATCCCTGCACGCTGCTCGAGCTGATGCCGCCAATGGCCTTCACCAAGGCCTACCGCGACCGGCTCAACACCATCCCCAACTCCTATTCGGCCTTCTCGGCATATATCAAGCTGAAGCCGGGCACATTCCCCTACATCAACCACTCCGAATACTACATGTCGCGCTACGACGAGATATGGCGCTTCGGCGAGCCTCACGACCGCTGGCCGCTGGGCTTTCTCTTCATGACACCGCCCTCCGACAACCAAGGCCCATGGGCCGACAAGGTGCTCCTCACCGCCCCGATGCTCTACAGCGAGGCGGCCCGATGGGAGAACACCGCCACCGGACGGCGCGGTGCCGACTATGAGGCGTGGAAGGAGGAGAAGATGCGCCAGCTGCTGGCCGGCATCGAGGAGATGCATCCCGGTTTCTCGGCATGCATCGACCGTGTCAACACCGCCTCACCGCTCACCATACGCGACTTCTTCGGCGTGAAGGAAGGCTCCATGTGCGGCTACAGCAAAGACTATAAGAACATAGCCCTCTCGCAGGTGCCGGTAGTCACCAAGGTGAAGAACCTGCTGCTCACCGGACAAAACAACAATCTGCACGGCTTCTGCGGCGTGCCCCTCACCGCCATCAACACCGCTGAGGTCATACTGGGCCACAACTTCATTCTCAACAAACTCAATCAACCCGACGCATGAACCATAACATCACACGACCTGTCCTGACGCTCCTCTTGCTGCTCGCCGTCACGCTCTGCGGAGCGCGGACAACGGCTGCCCGTGCACAGGCCATCGGCGCACAGCCTGCTGTGAATATCTGGGCGGGCACTTCCTGCCACAAGACCGTGGAGATGACTCCCTACCTGGCCGCAGGCTCCAACAGCAAGGCGGTCATCGTATGTCCCGGCGGCAGCTATTTCTGGCACGACATGGAAGGCGAAGGCCACGCCGTGGGCCGCTGGCTGCAGCAGCACGGCATCTCGGCCTTCGTGCTGCGCTATCGTGCGGCAGGCGTCTTTGCCTTTGTCACCCACTACCGTTACATCTTCCGCGGCCGTCGCTATCCCGACGCACTCAACGACCTGCAGCAGGCCATGGCCTATGTGCGCCGGCATGCAGCCGAATATGGGGTCAATGCCGACAGTGTGGGGGCCATGGGTTTCTCGGCCGGCGGACACCTGGTGATGTCGGCTGCCGAACTGTTGCCCGCCGCCGAACGTCCGGCCTTTGTGGCGCCCATCTATCCTGTGGTGACCATGACCGAGAAGTGTGTGCACAAGCGGTCGCGACGTGCATTGCTCGGCGACAGCCGCAAGAACAACCGGCAGCTGCGCGATTCGCTCTCGCTCGAGCGCCATGTGCCGGCCGACTGTCCGCCTGTGTTTCTCGTCAACTGCCAGGACGATCCCATCGTGAAGTACCACAACTCTGAACTCCTCGACTCGGCCCTCACTCTGCGCCGCGTGCCTCACCGCTATCTGCAGTACCGCACCGGTGGCCACGGCTTCGGCGCCACCGACCACAAGGGTACGGCAGAGTGCCGCGCATGGAAAGACGAATTTCTGCGGTGGATAGCCGCACTGCCCGCGCTTCTGAAACGCAGCACACGATAATACCAATCCTTCAACAACCAATAGTGCATAACGCCACATGATCATATCCGACTTCGACGATATCCGCCCCTATAACCCCGACGAGATTCCTGCAGCCATGCAGCGCATAGCCGCCAGCTCGTCGTTCCCCATACTGGCAGCCTATGTCTACCCCGACGAGCCGCTCGAGCAGGTGCGCCGACGCATTGCCGGCTACACGACCGTGCGCGAGTTCCAGGAGGAGACAATGAGCATGATGAACGAGCGCGTCATCAAGAACAGCATCACCGACTTCTCCTGCACTGGGCTCGACAAACTCAGCACCACGGGGCAGTATCTCTATGTCTCCAACCACCGCGACATCGTGCTCGACTCCAGTCTGCTGCAGTATTGCCTGCTGCAGCAGGGCTTCGACACCACCGAGATAACCTTCGGTGCCAACCTCATGATGAACGACCTCATCATCGACATAGGCAAGAGCAACAAGATGTTCAAGGTGGAGCGTCCCGGCGGAAGCATCAAGGAGTTCTACCGCTGCTCCAAGCATCTCTCCGACTACATTCGCTTCGTCATCACCGGCAAGCGCCAGTCGGCATGGATAGCCCAGCGCAACGGACGCACCAAGGACGGCAACGACGCCACCGACCAGGGCATCATAAAGATGTTCTGCATGTCATCTCCCGACGACAAGATCAGGGCCATCGACGAGCTTCACATCGTGCCAGTCTCTGTTTCTTACGAGTGGGAGTCGTGCGACATCCTGAAGACTCTGGAGCTCTACGAGTCGCAGTTTGCCAAGTACACCAAGAAACCTGGCGAGGATCTCAACAGCATCCTCACGGGCATAGTGCAGCCCAAAGGCCGCGTGCACATCCAGATCTGCGATCCGCTCACGCACGACGAGCTGGTCAGGTTTGATGGCCTTACCAACAACGAGTATCACAAGGCCGTGGCGCGTCTGCTCGACAGTCGCATCAACGCTGCCTACCGGCTCTATCCCAACAACTACATCGCCTACGACCTGCGCTACGGCACCACACGCTACAAAGACCACTACACGCAGGAGCAGCAGGAGGCCTTCCGCCAGCGTCTCAACTCGCTGGAGCGCTACGACACGTGCGACATAGAGAAGCTAAAGGATATCTTCCTCGGCATCTATGCCAACCCGGTCAGAGTGAAGAACGGGAGAGAGTGAAGAACGAAGAGTGAAGAGTGAAGAATGGGCTGCGCACCCTTGGGCCTAATAGGCATAATATGCCCAATATGCCTAATAGGCCTAATATGCATCATAGGCCCAATAGGCTCAATATGCGCCACTCCAAAATTAACTTCTAAAACAAAACAGACATGACAGAAGTCATTCTCAGGATATACGCCTACATCAAGACCCATCGCATGGCGGGGCTGTTGAGCTGCGTGCTCGTCACCCTGCTTCTGCTGCTGTCGGTGTCGCGGCTGAACTACAAGGAGGACATTGCCGACTTCCTGCCCATCGACAGTCGGCACCACAATGCCCTGAAGGTGTATCAGGATATCTCTGGTGCGGGAAAGATGTTTGCCATCTTCCAGTATGCCGACTCCGGCAAGACCAACCCCGACGTGCTCACGGCCAGTGTCGACCGCTTCGTGGAGGAGGTGGAGAAGGCCGACACGGCCCACGAGGTGCAGAACCTCATGGCGGAGGTCGATCTGGAGAAGATGACCTCTGTCACCGACTTCGTCTACCAGAACATTCCCTATTTCCTTTCCGATGCCGACTATGCGCGTATGGACAGCGCGCTCGTCCAGCCCGGCTTCGTGGCGCGGCAGCTGCAGGCCGACAAGCAGATGCTGATGTTCCCAACGGGCAGCATCCTCTCCGACAACATTCAGCGCGACCCGCTCAACCTCTTCTCGCCCACGGTGCAGAAGCTCCAGCGTGCCTCCTCGGGACTGAGCTATGAGATGTACGAAGGCCATATCTTCTCGCCCGACATGCAGCGCGCCATCGTCATGATGGACTCGCCCTACGGGTCCAGCGAGACGGAGCACAACGGCCAGCTCATCAGCATGTTGCGGCAGTGTGCACAGCGTGCCACGGCCAGCGTGCCCGAGGTGGAGGTTCACATCATCGGCGGACCGGTGATAGCCGTGGGCAACGCCAGTCAGATAAAGCAAGACAGCATCCTCTCCGTGGCCATCGCCGTGGTGCTCATCCTGGTGCTGCTCTTCGTGAGTTTCCGCAACTGGCGCAACCTCCTGCTCATAGTGCTCTCTATTGCCTGGGGCTGGCTCTTCGCCATGGGCGGACTGGCGCTGGTCCACGACCGTGTGTCGATCATCGTGGTGGGCATCTCGTCGGTCATCCTCGGCATCGCCGTCAACTATCCGCTCCACTTCATAGCCCACCTCTCGCATACGCCCGACAAGCGTAAGGCGCTGCGCGAGATAGTGATGCCCTTATTGGTTGGCAACATTACCACCGTGGGCGCTTTTCTCACGCTGGTGCCCTTGCAGAGCATGGCCCTGCGCGACTTGGGGCTCTTCAGCTCCTTCCTCCTTGTGGGCACTATCCTGTTCGTCTTGCTCTATCTGCCCCATCTCTCGCGGGTGACGAAGACTGCCCGCCCCACCTTCCTCGACCGCATTGGCGAGGTGAAGCTTGAGAACAAGCCGTGGGTGGTGGCCGTAGTGGTGGTGCTCACGGTGGTGTTCGGTTATTTCAGTCTGCAGACGCAGTTCGATGCCAACATGAGCCACATCAACTACATGACCGACGAACAGAAGGCCGACATGGCTTATTTCCAAAAGGCCATGACACCCAACGGTGCACTGCAGAAGGTGTATGCCATCAGCCAGGACTCTACGCTCGACGGCGCGCTCGACAAGAGTCTGCTGCTTCAGCCACATCTGCAGCAGTTGCGTGCCGACCACCAGATAGCCGACTATGCTTCCTGCAACCAGTTTCTCTGCAGCCGGAAGGAGCAGCAGCGCCGCCTCGCGCTGTGGCACGACTTCCTTCACCGCCACGCCGGTCGCCTACGCTCCGAGTTGGCGGCTGAGGGCAGCAGGCAAGGCTTCGCCAAAGAGAGCTTCGACGACTTCGTGCAGATCCTCGGCGGCAGCTACACTGTTCAGCCTACAAGCTATTTCGACCCATTGGCGCGACAGGTGTTCGCCTCCAATATCAGCGCCGACAGCAAGGAGCATATATATAATGTGGTAAACATCCTGTCGGTGAACGACGCTGACGTGGAGCGTGTGGAGAAGTTGCTCGACCAAAAGGGCTGCTACAGTTTCGACGTGGCGAGCATGAACAGTGCCATAGCCAACCATCTGAGCAACGACTTCAACTATATCGGCTTTGCCTGCGGTTTCATCGTCTTCTTCTTCCTCTGGCTCTCCATGGGAAGCATCGAACTGGCCATGCTCTCCTTCCTGCCCATGGCGGTGAGCTGGCTGTGGATATTGGGCATCATGGCGCTCTGCGGCATGCAGTTCAACATTGTCAACATCATCCTCGCCACCTTCATCTTTGGCCAGGGCGACGACTATACCATCTTCATGACCGAAGGCTCGATGTACGAGTATGCCTACCGCCGCAAGATGCTGGCATCCTACAAGCACTCTATCATCATCTCCGCCCTCATCATGTTCATCGGCATCGGCACGCTCATCATAGCGCGCCACCCCGCCCTCCGCAGTCTGGCCGAAGTGACCATCGCCGGCATGTTCTCGGTGGTGCTGATGGCCTACATCTTCCCGCCGCTCATCTTCCGCTGGCTGGTGCAGACGCGCGACGGACGCTATCGCCGCCGCCCGTTGTCGCTGCCGTCGGTGGTCCGCATGGTGTGGACGTGGCTGTGCGGCTGCCGTCTCTCCATGGTGCCGGGCGTGACGGTGCGGGTCGAAGGTAGCCTGTCGCAGTCGTCCGACATCCTCGTCTGCCAGCCCGCTTCGCCACTCCATCCGCTTGCCCGCCGGTGGTTGCGCCGCCGTGGTGTGTGCATGTCGGTTGATGAGGCTATAGATCGTGCCCGCAATCAGCATCGGCGGCTCCAGCCTGTGGTCATCCACGGCCTCGATCTCGTGATGCCGGCCGACAGCATGGCGGTCTACCGCGGCACCATCGTGGTCAGCCTGCCCGAAGCCATGTCGGTTGAAGAGGCCGGCGGTGGAACGCTGCAGCAGGTGCTGGCCACAGAATACGAACGTGTGGCACGGCGCGAGGAGAACGCCCAATATTTCCGCGACCTGGTGCTCGACCGCTACCGCTACAAGGGCACCGAGGTCTATGGTGCCGTGAAACGCGCCATGAAGAAGAACCGTGCATATGCCGACCGAGTGGACGTGGCCGCGACTGCCGGAGCCATGGTCTTCCACAACGATAGCCTGGGCGAGATGGCTCTGCTCTATGCGCTGGTGCACCCCCAGCAGCAGGTCACCGTGGTGGAGCCCGACGAGGAACGCCGCGCCCTGATAACCTATAGCGCCGAGATTGCCGGCAACATTAAATGTATAGAAAAATAAATATATAATCAAATACCATGAAAGAAACCATTCGACAGAAACTGGAGGACTTGTTGCCCCTTGTAGACTTTGACTCTGATTTCTTGTTCCAGGAACTCGACTCCCTGGGAATAACCACCATACTGATGACGCTTTCCGAGATGTATGGCATCGAACTGAACCATGCTGACGTCACGCCAAAGAATTTCAAGACGCTCGACAGTCTTGTGGAAATGGTACAGAAGAAAACAGCGGCGAAATGACAATAGAGGACAGACTTCGGTTTCACGCGGCGTCCAGCCCGGAGAAGACTGCCCTGAAATGTGAGGGGAAGTCGTACTCGTATTCTGTTCTGTACGATGCCGTCTGCCGCAAAGCTGCCGCGATGGGCAATGTGAAAGGAACGTTGGTGCCGGTTGTGGCAACACCCGATTTCGACTTTCTCGTCTCCTACTTTGCCATCCATCTTGCCGGTGCGGTGGCCGTGCCTTTGGGCAAGGATCTGCCTCCCCTTAGAAGGCAGCAGCTCATGGAGATGTTTTCGGGAAAGGCGGCGCCAGAAGGTGTGGCCGACCTGCTTTATACAACCGGCACAACGGGCAATGCCAAGGCGGTGTTGATAAGCCACGATGCCATTGTGGCTGATGCGGAAAACCTGGTTGAGGCGCAGCGCTACGGCAGCGACCTCACCTTTATCATCAACGGACCTTTGAACCATATAGGAAGTCTGTCGAAGATTTATCCTGTGGTCTACACCGGAGGCACTCTGCAGTTGGCTGACGGGATGAAAGACTTGAACGCTTTTTTTGCGATGGTCGACGCCGCCGGTTCCAAGGTGGCCACCTTCCTGGTGCCTGCGAGCATCCGCATGCTCCTGACCTTTGCTAAGGACAAGCTGGCTTCTTATGCCCACAAGATAGATTTCATAGAGACCGGCGCTGCCCCCATGGCGCTGGAAGACATGCAGGAGCTGTGCCGTGTGTTGCCGCAGACCCGTCTCTACAACACCTATGCGTCTACGGAGACAGGCATCGTGTCTACCTACGACTATAACGACGGCGAGTGCATTGCCGGATGTCTGGGCAAGCCGATGCGGCATTCCTCTTTTTTCATCACCGCCGACGGCACGGTTGCCTGCAAGGGTCGGACGCTTATGGCGGGCTATTGGAACGATGCTGAAGCCACGGCCCGAGTGCTGGGCGACGGCATGGTCGTCACTGCCGACTTGGGCACAATAGACCCGCAGGGCCGCCTGCGGTTGCAAGGGCGGAGCGATGACGTGATAAACGTTGGAGGCTACAAGATTGCACCCACGGAGATAGAGAGCGTGGCGCTGGCTTTCCCCGGTGTCAGCGATTGCATCTGCACGGAGGCTCCGCATCCGGTAATAGGAAAAGTGCTGGCATTGCTGGTTGTGCCCGGTGCCGGTTATAGCAGGAAGGCCTTGATCAGTTATCTCAAGACCGAACTGGAGCCCCACAAGATTCCGGCATTATACAGAGAGGTCAGCGAGGTGCGGCGCACCTTCAACGGGAAGATAGACCGCAAGAGCTACCGTTAGTCTCTTGCCTTGTGGATGATATACGTCACCACGCCCCAGATAGAGAAGTCGTCGTCTTCTGTCACCCGTATCTCCGGGTAGTTGGGGTTGGCTGGCACGAGCCATCCCTCGTCGCCGTCGCGTTTCTCAAAGCGCTTCAGCGTGTACTCGCCGTTGAGCTCACACACCGCCACCTCTGAGGGCGAGGGGTTGCGGTTGCTCTTGTCCACGATGATGATGTCGCCGCTGTGTATGTCGGCATCGATCATCGAGTCGCCTTCCACGCGTATCAGATAACTGGCGTTGGGGTGGGGGCATATCATGCGCAGCAGGTCTATGTCCTGACTCTTCTCGTCGTTGTCGAGCGGAATGGGAAAGCCTGCCTTTATGCCAAGATCGAAGAATGGCAGGCGCAGCGACTCGAGGCTGGCAGCAGGATAGACGGTGCCCACCTTGCCGAAGGCGGTCTCCGCTCCGGCCACAGCTTTTTCGATGCAGCTCTTTATGAAGTCGGTCTTGCTCGGCTGTCCGTCTATCACCTTTGCCATCGGGCCGGGTGCACGGAAGGTGTAGAGCTTGCTGTCGGTCGACGGCCGCCCTGCACCGGGTCTTGCCCCGCCATGCTTGCCTTTCGTCTTGTGGGTGTCGTTGTCTGCCATACCTTTCTTTTGTGGTTTGCAATGATTCGATGTACTTCTTTCATGAAAGCGTCATTGCCTCTTTCATGATTTGTCATTGCGTGTGCAAAGTTACGAATTTATTTTGATATATGTATTACGTTATCAATGATTATATCGTTGCGAAATTATTGCTGTCCGGTAAACTTTTCTCACACGGATTATTTTCTCACACGGATTAT
>CAVAXH010000091.1:0-9053 GCA_963592505.1 Bacteroidaceae bacterium | reverse complement strand
GGACGAGATATGGACATTATATACTCGTCCATTGTCAAGCAAATAGCAGGTGCAGCCATTACTTCTGAGGCTAAAGACATACACACTGCTGTGGTGCAGACGAAAAAGTAGGAGGCTTTGCCAACACGATTCGACAAAGAGCCAAAACAACATGCGATTGGGACTTAGGGAGGGGATGTCCGTGGACGACATCCCCACCTTAAGTCCCTTATTTTTAGGTATTGTGCCATTTCCTGAAAAGCAGTAATTTTGCTCCCGATATGAGTATAGAGAGACAATTTGTCAGAATCACGGCGATAGAAGACACCGAAGAGTACAACCGCAAGAACATACACCAGCACGACTATTACGAGCTGGTGTGGTTTACCGAAGTGGCCTATGAGGATGTGATGCAGATAGATTTCGGCGACTATCCTATAGAGCCTGACTGTTTTTATTTTATCTCTGCCCGGCAGTTGCACCGCATCGACCGCAAGGGGAAAAAGGGCATTGTCATCGCCCTCAGTCCCGAGTTCTTCAATGCCATTGTCGAGGTGAACGTCTTTCCCCGTTCCACCTTTGCCATCAACAGTATCATCAACCAGCGCAAATGTGACCTCTGCCGGTCGATGATCCACCTTATCAATACAGAGTATAACGGCCAGTGCCGCTATACCCTCCTCGAAGCCTACTTCAAGGCTCTCTTCATCCACTTGGGGCCTATCCTTAATGTCAACCCCACCGTGGGCAGCAAGCGCAAGGCTGCCGACCTGCTCGACCTGGTGGAGGCCAACTATGTGGAGCACCGCGACGTGAGCTGGTATTCGGCCCAGCTGTCGCTCTCCGACAAGGCGGCAGGCGACGTCTGCAAGAAGGTGCTCGGCAAGACCATAAAGGAGGTGATACAAGACCGCCTGGTGCTGGAGATGAAGCGCTGCATAGCCTCCGGCGAGAAGAGCTTCAAGCAGCTGGCCTTTGAGCTCGGATTCAATGAATCGAGCTATTTCTCACGCTTCTTCAAGCAGAAAACAGGCCTTACGCCAGAGGCATACAGAGAGCGCTTCAAAGAGCTTTTGGAGGGGGATACTTACATTTAGGTATTTTCCAGAGGCAGGAGGAAAAGTGTCAGCCAACGTCTGATTTGTGCAAACGGGATGTTGCGGAGAGGCAGTAATTTTGCAGCCGTTTAAAGCAACATCAACAAATTTAAAAGTTACAAACGACTATGAATTTACGTATTTACACAAAGATTGCGCTGGCAGCCCTCTCTACTCTGGTGATGTCTGCCTGCAGTAGCGAAAGCGACCCTGTAGAGGAGAAAATCCAGCTGACAATAAAGGCGCAGGCTGCTACCACCGACGATGCCGTCGTCGACTACTCTGCTTTCCAGGTGACACTCTCGTCACAGCGCGACGGAAAGACTACGTCGCAGAACCTCTCCAAGGCGGGCGAGGCTACCTTCACACTCGACAAGGGAAGCTATAATGTGGAGATCAGCGGACTGGTAGACAACAAGGACTACTACGGCACCTCCGGCATCGTGCAGTTTGGCGAGACCAAGACTTTTTCGCTCGACGTGAAGCATATCGTCAAGGCCTATAGCGGCAGTATGGACGGCATCGTCTTCAAGGAGATTTTCTACAACGGCGGCACCTACGGCGGCACCATGATGCACCCCGACCAGTATCTCGTCATCGCCAACAACTCCGACCACGACATCTGTGTCGACAGTCTGGTCATCGCCCAGAGCTCCAACATGAACACCCTGCCCTGCAACACTCTGACCGACCTGCTGCCCGACTTCGTGGCCGTGGCCAACATGTATATGATTCCGGGCGACGGCAAGACCCACGTGCTGAAGTCGGGCGAGGTATATGTCATAGCCTCCAGCGCACTCAACCACACCGAGTACTACGAGAAGAACGCAGAGAAAGACACAGGTATCCCCGTAGACCTCTCCGGTGCCGACTTCGAGCTGGCCGATGAGGATGCTTCACAGAAGGGCACCGTGACCGACAACCCCGAGGTGCCCAACCTGGTCAAGATTTCCAACAGTCTGCCCAAGGGTGTCACCGGCTGGATGCACCCCTACGGCATCCGACCCATGATTGCCTTCGATGCCAGAGGTATCAACTGGGACACCTTCAAGGCACAGAACGCCATCACCTACAAGGAGAAAACCAACATCAACTCCGAGATCAAGGAGTATCAGGCCTACAAGATTCCTACCCGCCTCATTGTTGACGGCGTGGAGAGCACATCCGAGACCACTCCCTACTGGGGCAACTACTCTACCAAGTCGCTGCCCACCGAGGTGGACAAGAGCTACGTCGTGGCAACCCTTTACAACGAGGGGGCATCGCTGGCCTGCCACAGCAGCACCTTCATGTACCGTCTCACTGGCTCCGACGGCAAACTGCTCGACACCAACGACTCAAAGAGCGACATGAAGATCGAGCACCGCACCAACTTCACCGGCTATCCCAAGGGATGGAGAAACAGCAAGTGATGAGACTGTTCTTTTATAAATGTATGTATAAATCTCAATGTTGCAGACACCTGGCCGGGAGTGTAGCGACACTCCTCTTGTGTCTGATGACAATCACCTCAACAGCCGCCGAATCCGTCAAGGTGACGGTGAGCGGCTGTTGTCGCTATGCCAAGGACCATGATGCGCTCAGCTTTGCCACCGTCAGGGTGAAAGAGCTCAACCTGAGCCTCCTCACCGACATAGACGGCCGCTTCAAGTTCTCGGCCGTGAAGGACGAGGAATACACCGTGACGGTCAACTACATCAACTGTGTGGAACGGCAGCTCAAGGTCAGGGCCGGCGCACAGCAAACACTCGACATCGACCTGCAGCAGCAGAGCTATGCCCTCGACGAGGTGGAGGTGATGGCTGAATATGATCCGCAGAAAGGTTCGGCGGCTGTTATCAATCAGCAGGCCCTGGAGCACATTCAGCCCACATCGGTAGCCGATGTGATGACACTCATGCCCGGCGGTCTTTTCCAGCAGAACTCTGCCACAGGCTTCAACCGCATCAGTCTGCGACAGTCGGGCAGCGACGACAACACGTCGCTCGGCATGGCGGTGGTGGTTGACGGTGTCGGCATGGACAACGACGGCTACCGACAGCAGATCAACGGCATGCAGAGCAGCGACGACTACGCCGCACGCCTGGGCTGGAACAAGGGCATCGACCTCAAGACCATGTCTACCGACCATGTGCAGCGCATAGAGATCGTGAAGGGCATCTCTTCAGCCAAGTGGGGCAACCTCTCCTCGGGCGTGATGTCGCTCAACTCGAAGGTGGGTCAGACGCCGCTGCAGATACGTCTCAAGGCCGACCCCCTCACCAAGCTGGTCTATGCCGGCAAGGGCTTCAAACTCTCCGACAAGGCCGGATACCTGCACATAGGTGTGGACTATACGTCGGTGTACGAAGACCGCCGCGACCCGCTCAACAAGTACAGCCGGCTCACCGGCCAGCTCACCTGGAACAACTCCTACAACGTGTGGGGCAAGCCTCTCTTCCTCTTCTTCCGCGCCTCGGAAACCTACACCCTCAACCAGGCCAAGGAAGACGAGCTGACCGAGGAGTTCAACGAGTCGTTCAAGAACAAATACTCGCGCACCAACCTCGCCCTCAAGGCCCGCTTCACCGAACTGGGCCGGTGGATAGACAACGTGGAATACATCGCTTCGCTCGACTACACCTACGACCGCATAGACCGCAACCGCCACGTGCAGCTCAGCATCCCCCTGCCGTCGCCCGTCAACAGCGAGGAGGGCGAGCACGAAGCCATATTCCTGCCCACGGTCTACTACAGTCCCTTCTACATCGACAACCAGCCCCTGGCCATGCTCCAGCAGCTCAATGCCGAATCGGTAATAGAGACGGCGTGGCTCAAGAACAAGGTCATCTACGGCGCCGAATGGAAATACACCAGGAACGGCGGCGAGGGTGTCGTGGTAGACATGGAGCGCCCGCCCTATCCTGACAACAGCGAGTATGTGCGCCCCACGCCCAACAGTGCCATTCCTGCCCTCTCCGTGGGCGCTGCCTATCTTGAGGAGCAGCTCACCCACAGCAACCGCCTCTTCGACCTGGCTCTCAGTGCCGGCGTGCGCTTCACCAAGATGTTCAACCTCAGCAGCCAGTACACTGAGCTCCGCCGCCTCATGGCCGAGCCGCGCATCAACGGTGCCTTGTCATTCAACATCCCCGTGGCTGGCGGCCGACAGATCAAGACCATGATTCGTGCAGGATGGGGACAGGAGAACAAGCTGCCCACGCTCGACTATATCTATCCCGACCCCGTCTACAAGGACCTCATCGTGCTGAGTGCCTATGTCAAGCAGAACGACGCCAGCAACCACATCATCACCGACACACGCAAGTATGACGTCACCAACTATCAGCTCCGCGCCAACCGAAACAACAAGTGGGAGTGCGGACTCGACCTCAACTACAGCGGCTACAAACTCTCGCTGACGGTCTTCGGAGAGAAGTCGAGCCACGGCTTCGGCAGTGTGACCAGCTACAACCCCGTGAGCTATCTTCGATATTTCGACACCAAGGACGGACAGGGCATCATCGGCCGCCGCCCCGAGAAGAGCGATTACATCGAGGACCACTACTCCACCTTCGTCGACATGCCCGTGGTACGCAACTGCGTCAAGACCGAGAAACGCGGACTGGAGTACCGCATCAACTTCCCCAAGATAGAGCCCCTCGCCACCACGGTGGAGATAAACGGAGCCTACTATCAGACCGACTACGGGCAGACTGCCCCCGTGGAGTATCACCCCACGTTCAAGGACAACAACCGCCCGCTGGCCTACGTGGGTGTCTACACCAACGACGACATCACCCGCCGCCGCATCTTCAACACCAATGTATGGTTCAATACCAACATTCCACGTTACAAGATGGTGTTCACCACCTTCTTTCAGATGATATGGCTCAACGATGTCAGACGACTCAACGGCGACGAGTACCCTTCCTACTATTTCGGCAGCGACGGACAGCTGCAGCCCGTCACCGACGACATCATCAGCAAGATAGACGGCGGCGACCTCACCTGGCGCCACTACCACATCTACAAGGAAGACTACCATGAGACGGAACCCGTGTCGCTGACCATGAACTTCAAGCTCACCAAGGAGTTCTCCGACAAGGTGAAGGGCGCCTTCTTCGTCAACAACATCCTCGACATCAATCCACGCTACAAGAACCGCTACCAGCAAAACACGCGGGTGTGGAAGAAGGCTTTCTTCGGAGCCGAACTGATGTTTAATATTTAACGGTAAGACCCCATGCTAGCAATGACTATCAAGAATACAACAAGATGTCTCGTCTCGGTCGGTCTGCTGACCGCGTCGCTGGGTGTCCGGGCGCAGGAGACGCTGCTCTTCCAGGACAGCCACTCGCCGCTAGAGACGCAATACAACACGGTCGACGGGCGCTGGGAACTGAAGATGCGCGACCTCCTGCTATCCAATCCTGCCGTGATGCGACAGAGTATGGATGCCCGCCGCAGCTTCTTCAACGACAATCCCGCTTCAACAGTCAGGACCTTTCCCTTGACGGTTGAAGCCAATGCCGCCGGCGGAAAGATGTTGGGCGACTGTCTCCCCACCGAAGGCAACCGGTTTGACGATGTGTCGGTGGTGGCCAACGGTGTGATCAGGGGCAAGAAGAGCCTGCTCTACGGCAAAGCCTCTTTCACCGCCGGACAGCATAAGAACATCAACTGGAACATCCTCCGCTCGCCGGAGACCTATTGGCCCTATGTCGTGGCCGACTCCACGGGCGGCAACATGGGCTATGAGACCTACAACCTGCTCTGTGCCTACAGTTTCCGGCTGAACAGACGGCTCGACCTGGGCGTCTCCGGCGAATACAAGGGCGACTATGCGTGGCGCAAGACCGACCCGCGCATCCAGGACATCACGTCGTGGCTCACGCTGAAGGCCGGTGCCGCCTGTGCGCTGGGTCAGGGCCACCGGCTGGCTCTCGATGCCAGCTATCAGCTGCACCGGCAGAACTCAGAGGTCAAGCACTTCCGCTCAGGTCAGTTTGCAGGCTTCTTCATGGAATATGGCTTCGGCATGTACGACTACATCCACAGCCCCATCTACAACTCGATGAAGAACCAGACCCACCAGCATACCTGGCAAGCCGACCTGCAGTTTCTCTCCGACCCTACACGACCACTGCGCCTTGCTGCGGTGGCAAGCTACGGCAAGGACATCATGACCACCGAGGAGAACATCTACAAACTCAACCTGTACCGGGCCGAGACCGACCGGCTCAAACTGGCTTTCTCTGCCCTGTGGAACAATGCCCTGTGGGGCGTTTCGCTGACGGGCAATGTGGATGGCTCCAGCAGAAAGGGACGGGAGAATGTCTTCGAACGCTACGTCTCTGCAACAGTCGACGGTGTGGATGTCTACGACTACCGCAAGATTGGTCAGCAGGACCGCTACACCCTGCAGCAGGTACGCTGGGGCGCACAGCTCAAGCTCTCGCGCTATATCGCTGCCACCACTACTCTTTCCTTCTTCGGCGGTGCCGACTGGTACCGGCGTGAGGAGAAATACAGCGAGACGGGCTACCGTGCACTCAACGTGCTCCTGACACCGCGTGTGGGCATGGAGGTGAAACATGCTTCCAGGGCGCTGGAGTTCCGCCTTTCGGGTGCCTATGGCCGCACCTCGGCTCCACAGCACGAATACAGAGTTGGGGTAGACATGAAACGCCACACCGAGTTCCAGCATGCCTTCAGTCCCTATGCCTACTATGCCTACCGGGGCGACCGCGCCAGTGTGGATGCTGAGGTGTCGCACGTGTTCAGCTTTGCCCGTATGGGTGTCAGGGCTCAGTGGCTCTATCTCAAGGGGCACCGCCTCGATGATGTCAGCTACGACACCGACCGCTACAACAGCCAGGTGCCATCTGCACGCAAATACACAGTCAGCCCGCTGCCCGACCGGCACAACCACCACTGGCTCAAAGTGGCCGTCTTTGCGGAGTTCTGAAACGGAGAAAAGAATATAAACATCTATAACACAAAAAGAAAAATGGAAAAAGACATTGACATCAAGGTGCTCAGTGGGGGATGCTCCTGCTGCAGCCAACTCTATGCCCATGTGGAACAGGCGGTCTATGAACTGCAGCTCGACTGCCAACCCGAGTTCATCTACGACATCAACGAGGCCCTAAAATATGAGGTGCTGCAGATGCCAGCCCTCGTCATCGACGGCAAAGTGATGTCGCAAGGCAGCGAGCTCTCGGTAGAGAAAGTCAAGGATATGATAAAACAATTCGTCTGATAAACAAACATCAATAACAAATATCAACAACAATGAGAACATTCAAGATTTTTATGCTGTCGCTCGTGGCAGTATTCGTGTGCGGCATCTCCTGCAATGCCAAGAAAAAAGTGGCCAACACCGTCGAGGTAGTCGTCTTCCACGGCGTGAAGCAGTGCGAAACCTGCAAGGCCATCAAGAAGAACTCACAGGAAGTGGTGGAGCAGTATTTCAAGAAAGCCGGGAAGGGCAACAAGGTGGTTTACAAGGTCATCGACTTCTCGCAGGAGGCCAACAAGGCCATCGCCGAGAAGTATCAGATAGCCTGGACCTCACTCGTGCTCATCAAGAAGGACGCACAGGGCAAGGAGACAGTCAACAATCTCTCCAAGTTTGCCATCAAGAACGCCCGCACCAACACTGAGGAGTTCCGCAAGCAGCTCGTGGTGGAGATTAAGAAGCTGTTGAAGTAGAGATGGAAGAACTCCTCAACCAACTGATCGAAACGAGCACCATCCCTCTGTTCACTGCCCTGCTGCTGGGGCTGCTCACCTCCGTGAGTCCCTGCACCTTCACCACCAACGTGATGGTGCTGGCCTTCATCGGCAGGGAGGTGGACGGCGGGCGGCGCTCGTTCGTCAACGGACTGGTCTACACCCTCGGCCGCATCGTCACCTATTCCGTACTCGGCATAGCGTGCATCTTCATCCTGCGCCAGGGGGCCAGCACCTTCAACATCCAGTCGTTTGTGAGCCAGTACGGCGGCTATGTCCTCGCACCCACTCTCGTCCTCTACGGTCTCTTCCTCCTCTTCGGCGACAAGCTGCCGCTCAAGAAGTTCGGCTTCCGCGCCACGGATCGCAGCAAGCAACTCACGGGCACCTTCGGCGCCTTCGCCCTCGGCCTGCTCTTCGCCCTGGCGTTCTGCCCCATCAGCGGTGTGTTCTATTTCGGCATGCTGCTGCCCATGTCGGCTGTGGAAACGGGAGGTTACCTCTTCCCCACGCTCTTCGGCATCGGGTCGAGCGTCATCGTCATCCTCATCGCATGGATTGTCAGCTTCAGCATGTCAAGGCTGGGAAAATTTGTGGGGCGTGTCACCGTGTTCCAGAAACGCGCCAACCTCGTGGTGGGCATCGCCTTTCTTCTCGGCGGCTTCTACTATTTCTGCGTCTACTATCTTGGCATCCTCACCACGCTGGAGTAAACAGATACACTAAAACCATAAAATGCAACAACAATGAAGAAAATTGAAATCCCCAAGACTCCCTTCGTCGTAGCTGACCGTGTGGAGTATTCACCCGGCAGCATCGTCAGCCAGCAGCTCACCTACAACCCTGCCGGCAACATCACTCTCTTCGCCTTCGACGAGGGCCAGCAGCTCAGTGAGCACACCGCCCCCTTCGACGCCATCGTAGAGATCATGGACGGCGAGGCTGAGATCCATGTCGACGGCGTGGAATATCACGTCCACACCGGCGAGATGCTCATCATGCCCGCCAATATCCCCCACGCCCTCTATGCCGAAAAACGGTTTAAGATGATTCTGACAATGATAAAGGGATAGGTCTCTCCTGGTTTGCAACTCGGCGCAGTCCAAACAGGCAATCGACCGACAACTTCTTACAACATCAAAAACAAGTTGTCGGCTGCAACATGAATGGTGCAAAGCCTATTATACCTGCCAAGCGAAAAAAAAGTTCTTCCGTTAAATGCGTAGATTAGGGCAAAGAAGGCGATGTGAGCCGCATAAT
>CAVAXH010000090.1:0-9247 GCA_963592505.1 Bacteroidaceae bacterium | reverse complement strand
GTTGTATGCTATAGAGACGAGTGCAGTGTTCATTTTTGATTAAAGGTCTTCATGAAATTTTCGATGTCGGCGAAGAGATGTGCATGGCTGGTGAGCCATGTGTCGTCTTTGTCCCACCATTTGGTCTGGGCAAGAAACGCGGCTTGCTCTTCGCTGAAGCGGTGCCCGATGATCTTGGCCGGCACCCCGCCCACGATAGAGTAGGGGGGCACGTCTTTTGTGACCACAGCTCCGGTGCCGACCACGGCTCCGTCGCCGATGCGCACGCCTTCGATGATGCGCACATCTTCGCCAATCCATACGTCATTGCCAATGATGGCACAGCGTCCGTCAACGAGTTTCTCTTCCTCGAACAGGTTGTGCTGGACAAAAGTCTTCGCGCACTGTCCGGCGGTGCTGAAGAACACCGGTGAAATGGAGACGAACGTGTGCACCGGATGCCTGTAGCACACCACTCTGACCCGTTGGGCAATGCTGCAGAAACTGCCGATGCAGCAGTTGGGCAGATAGCAAGCCCGGTTGATGTAGGTATATCGGCCGATTGCACAGCCGCCTATAACCGTTCCTGCATGAATGATGTTGTTGCCACCGAATGTCGTCTGCTTGTTCCAGTGGGCAAACGGAGACACCCTGATCTGTCGCTTGAGAAGGGCCAGACTATTGACTAATCTCCATAACTGTTTCATGGGAGCCAGAATGTCGATATGCAGAAAGTTTATGGGCGTAGTCATTTGTTTTTTCTGTTGGTTATGATTTGTATCATGGTCTTTCGCTCTTTATTGTTGAGCACCAGAAACCAGGCTGCCAGGCACGAAAGACAGCAGTCGACAGGCAAGATGAAGAAAAAGCTGCCTGCTGATGAGCTGACCTGATGAAGTCCCCACGACAGCAGTGCCGTGACAGTGATGAGCATGAGATTGCGAGGGTATACAGCCCCGATATAGTGGCGCATGGACAGGTGAGATGTGTGGCGCAGGTAAGGCAGACGGGCCAGAGCTACCAGCAACTCCACTGCGACGTAGAGTCCCATGACAGCTGCCAGGTCTCTGCGTACATACAGCATGGCATAGGCGGCAAGCAAGAACAGCAGTTTGGGAATGTACATGATCAGCGTGTAGTTGCGTATGTTTCCCATGGCTTGGTTAGCTGCATTTAGTCCCGATGTTGTCTGGTCTATCATGTAGGCCACCAGCATTGCGTTGCAGAGCAGTGCGGTATAGGCGGGTACCTCTTTGAGCCACCACCGTAGTATGGACGGCATCTCCACCATGATCGGCACGAAGATGATGGCCAGCATGCAGACGATGATGCGGCTCTCTTGTTCGGACAGGTACAGCATGTGCTGGCGGTCGCCCTTGCCCTCAGCCTTCATGATCTGCGGGTTGACGGCATTGGCTATGGACGACCCGATGAACTGCACGGCTGACAACACCTGTGCGGCTATGCCGTAGGACGTGTTGATGACGGTGCCATAAAACTGGTTGATGAGCCATGCCAGTCCTTGGTTTCGGCCAATGATGGCTCCCATGCCGAAGGTGGTCCAACCGGCAAATCCGCTAAGCCGCCTTATCTGCACCGGCTTTATGTCGTGCAGAAAATGTCGCGGCGAGCACTCTTTGTATTTTGTGATGTCGTAGGCGGAGAAGATGGTGAACTCCATGAACATGATGCCGAGGAGCATAAATCCGTATACCACAAGCCGGTCGGTCAGACAATAAGGCAGCATGAATGTCAATAACAGTTTTGCGATGCCGTCCAAGACCTCCACGATGGACACGAACACGATGTTCTCTCGTGCTATGAGCAAAGCCTTGAAAGGTGCCGTCGTGAAGGTCGTCAGCAGTATGACGGTGACAATCTTGTAGAGGGCATGGGCGGCTTGCCAGCGGGCAGGATTGATATTCAGAAACGCTGGCGACACGATCCATGGCTCAAGCAGAAGCAGCAGCGCAAGAATGAAGGTCCCGAAGATGAGGTGGAGCATGATGCTGTTGGAGAACGTGCCTCTGACTTCCTCGGTGCTCTTGCTGCCGTAGTCGTATGAGAGGAAACGTTGGGTGGTGATCACCATGGCATTGGTCATGAAACCCAAGAACATGATGACCCCGCCAATGATTGACCATATGCCGTAGTCTTCCTCGCCAAGTGTCAGCAGCACCACGCGCACCGTGTAGAGCGATATGGCGGTGTTGATGACAGACCGTGCGTATTGGGCTATCGTATTGTAGAATATTCGCTTAGACGGTTTCATCTGGATTGTCGTGTGGTTGGTTTCCCGATACTGGTGTGGAAGACTGCCAATAGGATGCAATAAGTAAGGGGATGACGTTGTAGTAGGCCATGGGGGTGGCCCTTTCCCAGAACAAGGCAGCGGTGATGGCCCACATGGAGAGTACAGCGCGCTTGTTTTTGGCATCTATGGGGATTAGCAGGTAGAAGACAGCCGCTATGAGCACTCCCAGCAGGCCATAGTTGAAGACAAACACGCGGTATCCGCTGTTGCCCGGTCCATATTTCTCTACGGTGAAGTCGCGACCGGTCAGCAGGTCGTCGGATTTCATAAAGTCGTCATACTCGCTTTCGAATGACTCGGTTACGCGGTTGTCACCGGCCAGACGTCCGTTGGCGTTGACCTCCAGACGGGCCAGTATGAGCTGGTTGAGCAGGTTGTGACCTCCATTGTAGAAATAGGCACCCACGCCGATGGCTCCGATAACGGCTATCGCTGCTATGATCTTTGGCATGATGTGCTTGCCCTTCATCCACATGCCTGCAAAGATCACCATTACGAAGATGACGTAGGCCGCCAACGAAAACGACATGATGAGACCAATAATCATGGCCACGTTGTACCAACGCTTCCAAGAGCCAGTCTGTGTGTAGAGCAATAACGCACAGATGGTGCCTACGTGTCCGGGCTCAAGGTAGATGCCGCGAAAACGGGGATAGATGAAGGAAGATCCGGCATCGACGAGGAAGAAATAGTAGTTGGAGAATGTGTAGACTCCATTGTCCGTCGACACTGTGACGTTGGGCATCGGGAAGTCGAGGAGGTAGAGTATGTAGGCCACGATGGAAAATACCATGATGCCTCCCACGGTTATGCTCAGGTGGCGGGCCACCCTTTGCCGTACCTCGGGTGTGAGGGCCGTGAGAGCCATGATGACACCTGTGTCAAACAGCGACATGACGAAGGCGTTCATGTTTTTGCCGTTGACGATGATCTCATAGAGCTGGAAAGCGAAGAAGCACAGGGTGACGATCTGCAAATGCGTGACTTTGTAGATGGGGGTACCGTAGTTGCGCGAGATGAGCCACGAGAGCACCAGGAACAGGTCGGCCACAATGGTATAGAACAGACCCAGCGGCCACATGAACCATACCTGCATGGATCCCCATACGGCAATGAGCATGCCTAGCAACATGAGTGCGTAGGCTATGCCCGATTTGCGGATGATGAACAGCGATTCGGTGCTGACGGTCAGTCTCATGCTGGTGTTATTGCTTGGGAAGAATTAGGTCGCACAGGTCCTTTCGCAGTATCCAGGCCGATGTGGCGACAAAGGCCAGAAACATCATGCCAACGATGAATATCATGCGCTTGGGGCCAGAGGGCTTGATGGGCATTGTGGCAGCTTGTATGATGGTGAAGGCTGGCGTGTGCTCCTGCAACTTGGCCTTGGCGGCCTGCAACTGAGTGTTGAAGGCTGTGTAGGTGTTGAACTTCAGTTGCATGTCGTTCTCAAGGTCTTCCTGCTTCGACTTGAAGCTCTGCAGGATGACGTCCATGTTGGCATCTGAATAGGCTGAGTAGGTTTGGCGCACACGTTCATAGTCGCGCTTGGCCTCGCTGGTCAAGCGGTCATAATACTCCACATCGTTGCGTGCCTTGCTGGTGCGATAGTCGGTGATGAACTTTTGCAGACGCACACGCACGGAGTCGGCCATGGTGGCGCAGATCAGACGGTCCTGATCGCGCACCGAGATGGTGATGACGTTGTTCTTGCGGTCTACATTGCAGGTGATGTCGTTGCGGAGCTTGTTGACGATGGCATCCTGCTGCTCGCTTAGATCGAAAGCGTCTGCTCCGCCTTTTTTGTTAGCCGATTTGGAGACTTTCTTGGACGGCAGCAGGCCCTGGATGAACTGGCGGAACCAAATGCCGGGATAATCCCACGGACTGCGCTTCTGATGCTTGGAGAGGTAGGTGTAGTAGTCGGTGGAGATGGTGCCGTCTTCGGTCTTCACCTTGATATTGAACAGCGATACGAGAAAATTACTGCTGCTCACCAAGTCCGGATAGAGCTCGGGGTAGATGGCATCGCTGGTCTGCATGTCGCCCAGGTTGACACCAAATGATGAGGCAATGGACCCCAATGTTCCACCAGCCATGTCGGCTCCCGCCATTTCGGGCGCCAGACTGACTTTGGAGTCGTAGAAGCGCGGCTTGGGAAGTATCCATACGACAGACAGTATGAGGGTGATGACAAACACCGTGAAATAGAGCTTCTTGCGGTGCCACAGCCTTCCGGCAACTTTTCGGAGGTCGATGGTGTCTTTCTTGTTATTCATGATGTGCTGAAATTGCTATTTTATATGATAGTGTTTTGATATTTATTGTGTCTTTGCTCGGTAGCCGTCCACGCTGCGCGTGGCGCTGCTGAAATTGATGCCCAACTTTATGACCTTGCGGCGGTCGAGGGCGAATGGAGCATCGTAGTTCTTGTCTTCTATCTGCTGCAAGGCTTCGTCGGCACTGCCGTCCAACTTGCATTCGACGATATAGATGTAATCGGATGTCTGGATGATGACGTCTATGCGTCCGTCGCTTGTGGGCCATTCCACGTGCGTGTAGAACCCCATAATGCGGAACACAAGATACAGGGCGTTCTGGAAATAGAGTTCGGCGTTGCCGGCCACCTGATAGTTGCTGTCGGCAAAGAAGGCGGTGAGACGTGCCATGAACTGCTCCACGTGGCCTGCCTCTACGTCTTTCACAAACTCGTCTACATAGAACGGTGAACGCGCGCCTGCCGAGGTGTAGAGCGGCAGGAGGAAGTTGAGGAAGCCTTCTTCCACCTCTTGGTTTGGAAATCCCAGGAGGTACTTCTTGAAGCGCTTGTCGTAGCCCTTGATGGTGAGATACCCGCTTTGGTAGATGATGGGTATGGGGTTGGTGTCGCTGGCATCGGTGCTGCTGATGGCATCGGCCGTTATCTGCTCGCGGGTGAGGTCGGGCAGACGGTAGTGGCGGGCCTTGAGCAGGTCGGCGAGGAATGTGGGTGTGCCGGTCTCAAACCAATAGTTGGCATACTCTTGTCGGGCCAGGGTGTTGAGCAGGCTGTAGGGGTTGTAGAGCCCCTCGCTGTCGGCTCTGAAATGGTAGCCGTCGTAGCGGGTGCGCAACTGACCGATGGTGCCCTCCACGGAGTCGCCGTTGGCGCTGGCCAACGTGGCGATGTCGTCCTTGAAGTTGGCCGTCAGTTCGGCTTCGGTGATGCCGCAGATGGTGCAGTAGCGCTTGTCCATGGAGATATCCATGAGGTTGTTGAGGTCACTGAAGACACTGATCTTGCCCATCTTGGTAATGCCGGTGAGAAAGGCAAAGCGGATGTAGCGGTCTTGCGTCTTGAGCACCGAGTAGAAGGCCTTGAGTTCATTGCGGTGTTTCTCCTGCAGAGCCTCGTTGCGCAGGGTCTGCAGGATGGGCTTGTCGTATTCGTCGATGAGTACGACCACCTTGCAGCCTTCTTTCTCGGCCGCTCTCGCAATGACACCCTTGAAACGCAGGGCGAGGGTGGTTTCCGATGCGCGTGTGCCGTAGAGCGCCTCCCAGGAACAGAGATAGTCGTTGAGCAGCGAGTGCAGACGGCCCTCCTGGCTGAAGTCGGCGGTGTTGAGGTCAAGGTGGAAGATGGGGTGCCGGTGCCAGTGGTGCTCCAGGTTGTGGATGGCCAGGCCTCTGAACAGGTCTTCGTCGCCCATGAAATAGTGCTCCAACGTAGACACAAGCAGGCTCTTTCCGAAGCGTCGCGGACGATTCAGAAAGTAGTATTCGCCCTCGGTGGCCAGCCGGTAGACAAGTGCGGTCTTGTCTACGTAGGCGTAGCCCTCGGTGCGAATTGTCTTGAAGTCCTGTATTCCGATGGGATATTTCATGGTGTGCGTGTCGCCCTGTGGTGTGCTGGTTACTTGCTGACGTTGGCTATGGTGGCGATCATGGCGGCGATAGAGGCGATGCTGGTGCCCATGCTCATGGTCTCGGCCACGCTCATCTTGCGGCTGATGTGGCTGGGTACCACGATCTCGCAGCCCGGCTGTATCTTGGCGCCCTGCGACACCTTGCCCACCATGCCGTTCATGTAGATGACGTAGGCGTTGCTCTTGCGTGCGTTCTGGGCGAAGCCGCCGGCGGCGTTGATGTAGTACTTGGCGCTCTTGCCGCGCTCGTAGGCCACGGTGTTGGGGTACATCACGGCACCGTTGACCTTCACGGTGGCGGTGTACTGCGGCAACACGAGGCGGTCGCCCTCACGCAGCACGATGTTGGCATCGCTCTCGGGGTTGGCCAGGGCCTTGTCGAGCTCTATGCCCACGGGGAAGGTGTTGGGCACCTGGAATTTCTTGAGCTGTGTGGAACTGTTCTGCTGTGCCACCTGCTGCACGCTGTTGCCGTTGTTGCTGCTGGCAGCCAGCTCGAGCAGTTGCTGCTGCATCTGCTCCTGCTGCATGGTGTAGGCGGCCTCCATGCGGGTGCGCTCTGCCTCGTTGGGACGGCGCTCCAGACGGGCTCCCTTGACGTAGGCCAGGTCGGTGACGCCGCCGGCAGCCTCAAGCAGGTCGGTGAGGCGCATGTTGCGCCTGTTGAGCGTGTAGGTGCCTGCAAACATCACCTCGCCGTCGATGGTGACGGTCTGCTGCTTCGAGTAGGCCGGGCTCTTGCGCACATACACCTCGTCGAAGGGCATGAGCGTGAAGCCCTGCTCGCCGTCGATGACGAAGCCGTCCTTCAGCGCGAACGTGAAGGTCTTGGCGATGATGCTGTCGGTCTGGAGCGCCTTGGAGTCGCTCACGCGGCGTGCCACGTCGACCTTGACCGTTGAGGCTGTCTCGAGCAGGCCGCCGGCCTGCAGCACAAAGTCTTCGAGGGTCTCGTTGTCGGCATATTTGTAGATGCCCGGATACTGCACCTCGCCCTGAATGGTGATGGTGCGCTCGGTCATCGACTCCTGCTTGTTGGGGATGAAGAGCACGTCGTTCTCCTGCAGCGCTATGTCGGCCACGCGTCCGGCCATGATGCCGGCCACGTCGACGCTGATGACCTTCAGCGTGCGGTCTTCCTTCATGCGGTGCATCACGCCGCGAGCGGTGAAGGCATCCTCTGTGAGGCCCTCGGCGTGCTCGATGAGGGTGCGCACGCTGTTGATGCTCTCGCCCATCTGGTACATGCCCGGACGGAAGACGGCGCCCTTGACCTCCACGGTGTTCTCGTAGCGCGGCAGTATGGAGTCTACGCTGACGCTGTCGCCGTCGGCTATGCGGAAGCTGCTCATGTCGAACTCGTCGACGTTGAACACGGCATACTCGCGCCCGGTCTTGCGGTTGATGCGCACGCTCTTGGTGTAGGCGTCGCCGGCAAAGCCTCCGGCATATTTCAGCAGCGTCTCCACGCTCTCGCTCTTCTTCATCTCATAGTACATGGGGCGCTTCACCTTACCGCTGATGTTCACCAGGCAGTCGTAGGCGCCCACGGAGATGACGTCGCCGTCGTTGAGGCGCACGTTGCCGGTCATCTTGCCGTTGAGGATGTAGTCGTAGATGTCGCAGACGCTGATGAGGCGGTTGTTGCGGTAGATGTTGATGTTGCGGAGCGTACCCAGGTCGCTGGTGCCGCCGGCCATGTAGAGGGCGTGGAACACTGTGGCGAAGGCCGACAGCGTGTAGGTGCCGGGCGCCTTCACCTCACCCATGACGTTGACGGTGATGGTGCGTGTCTGTCCGAGCGAGAGGCTGATGCGGCTGCTGCTGTAGCGTGCGCCGAGCGTGCTCTTGATGCGGCTCTTGGCCTGGGCCACGGTGAGCCCCGACACGCTGATGGGGCCGAAGCCCTCGATGACGATCTGTCCGTCGGGCGAGACGGTGCAGTCGAAGGTCTTCTGTGAGGCACCATAGACATCCACCGACACGGCGTCGCCCGGGCCGAGCACATAGGTCTGCGGCGTGGCGATGTTCATGGCCGGCTCGAAGGTCAGGTCCTTGTTGTTGAAGATGTCGCGGCCGAAGACTTTCTTCTTGTCCTTCTCCTGCTGCTCCAGTATCTGGTTGAGCCAGTCGATGGAGTCCTTGCGGGTCATCATGCCCAGCTCGGCCTGCATCTGCATGAAGTCCTGGTCGTCCTCGTTATACTCTCTTTGCCACTGGGTGATGCCCTGCATGCGCTGGCTGGTGTAGGCTTCGCGGTCCTGGTTGTCTTGCTTGGTCTGCTGGCGCATCTCCTCGCGTGTCTTGCCGTTGTTGGTGCGCAGGCGGCCGTCGGAGCTGCCGTCGGCATCGCCCTCGGTCATGCCCATGCCCGACTGTGACATCTGGCGCTGGTATTTCTTCTTCACGCGGCGGATCTGCGTGATGTCTACGCCGCTCTGCATCAGCTTCACCACAATCTGCTGTTGCGACGAGCCGTTTTTCATCTCGCGCTGTATCATTTCGGCCACTTGGCTGTCGGTCATGCTTGACTGGGCCATCATGCCCAGCGGGCAGAGGGCGAACAGGAGTATGCTTATGATGAGTTTTTTCATCTTCTGGTTTTGTTTGTTTACATTGTGAGGGGTTACGGTTTATTATAGTAACTCTTTTTCTTTTGTTTTATTGTTTGCCGGCTCATGTTAATTGAGGCCGGGTCGTTGGCGTGCCGTCTGCTGCGGGTGTCGCGGCAGACGAGGCGCTGTCGTGCAAAGTTACGATAAAAAAGGTATATGACAAAACAAAACAGGAGTTAACTGTGCTTTTGGGGTGGTTCGTGAGGCGGTTCGTGGTCTTCTCCTCCTTGCGGGCCATGAATACGACGAGCTGTGCATTGACGGGCGCAAAATCATCAGTATGTAGACAAGAGGAATCTCGTAACCATTGCCCATGATTTGCAACAAAAAGCAGTGGCTTTGCCCCTGAATCCCCCCGAAACGTATGCTTAGACGCAAGATGTTGAGCAAAATAAGGCGTTGGAAACTGCGAAAACTTGCAAAATAAGGCG
>CAVAXH010000089.1:0-9332 GCA_963592505.1 Bacteroidaceae bacterium | reverse complement strand
GTTGTAGGTCACCACCATCTTGGCCACCGAGTCGCCGTCGGCGAAGGTCACCGAGGTGGGGATGGTGAACACCGAGTCGGCATAGTCGACGATGACGGGCACGGTGACCTCGCCGTCGGTGGAGTGGCGGCACACCGTCACGGTGTCGGCGGGTGTGTCGGCATACTCCTCAGGGGTGATGATGGCGCTGGCCGTGTTGGAGTTGGGGAAGTAGGCCCTCATCACCGTGTCGGCCACCTGCGGCGCGCGCTGGTAGTCGTCGTCGCTGCTGCATGCGCCGAGCATCATGGCAGCCGAGGCCATGAGCAGCGCGCAGATATAATGATATGTTGTCTTCATATTTATACTATGTGTGTTGTTGTCTTGTGTGTTGTTGACGAGTGTTATTGGGCGGAGATGGCTCCCGAGGGGTTGGGTCCGATGATGACGGCGGGGTTCATGTCCTTCTCGGTCTCAGGAATCATGTAGTTCATCCAGGGTGCCACATAGCCGTTGTAAGAGTTGAGCTGCAGGTTTGAGGCATAGTTGCTGCCGTTGTAGCTGCGGCGGACGGGCAGGTTGAGGCGCTTGTAGTCGAACATGACGATGCCCTCGCCCCACAGCTCTATGCGGCGCTGCACCATGAGGTCGCTGATGAACGAGGTCATGTCGGCCGACGAGCAGCTGTAGGAGCCGTCGGTGTAGCGGTTGGTGTTGACCCACGACGTGAGGCGCTCGGCGGCAGCCGCCACACCCTGCGTGTGGGCGATGGCCTCGATGTAGTCGAACATCATCTCCTCGAAGCGCATGAGGGGCATGGAGGCGATGAGACCCGTCTCGAGCGTGGTGAGCTCACCGCTGCCCGGGCGGAACTTCAGGTTGGCGTAGGCCGGCAGCTTGGCCCATGTGTCGGGCGTGAGCTGTGTCTTGTAGTTGGCGGGTATCTCCTTGGCGGCCACGTCGGCCGGGTTCACCCAGCTGTTGCGGCGCCAGTCGCCCTGCGGCATCTGGTCGTAGAGGCGCTTGCCGATGCAGCGGAAGCCCTTGTAGCTGTCGGTGCACATGCCCCACGACGGCTCGGAGGCCATGTATCCGAGGAACGTGTTCCAGTAGTTGGTGTTGATCTGCTCCTTGCTGTTGATGAGCGTGCCCAGTATCCAGGCGTTGTTCTCGGTGTTGAAGCCCGTCTTCACATTGGTCCACTCGTCCTCGGTGAGTGCCGAGTAGCCGCTCATGGCCTTCTGCGCATACTCGGCAGCCTTGGCGTAGCAGTAGTCTGCCGAGGTGATGCCCAGCTTGCCGTAGCCGTCGGCATTGCTTTCGGCGTCGATCATCTTCTGCAGGTCGTCGGCGCTCTGGTCCACGCGGCTGGCGATGGTGAGCCAGAGGCGCGTCTTCAGACCGTAGATGACGTTGAGGTCCATCATGGCCTTGTTGGTGCGGGTGTATCCGGCCAGGCATGTCTCGGCCTCGTCGAGGTCGTGCATGATGAAGCGGTACATGGTGTAGAACTGGGCGCAGGGGTTGTTGGCCAGCTCGGTCTTCGACGTGCTGTCGGTCACGATGGGCACGGTGAGCCCATAGACCCCCAGTGTCTCAGCCTCCTGGTCGAGGCTCTCCACACCCGTCTTGCGATACTCGTAGAGGCGTGCCATGTCGAGGTAGAGCATGGCGCGGTAGCCGAGGCCCTGACCCAGATAGTGCTTGGCCTCGCCCGATGTGCTGCTGGCGGCCACGCTGATGACGTTGTTGCAGTTTTTGATAAACGAGTAATAGTAGTAGTAGGGATAATAGTAGGCATAGCGCAGCGACGAGCCGTCCTCATAGTACGACCAGTAGTTGTAGCCGTTGTCGCTGGCGGGGAAGTCTTCGCCGAAGACCTCGCGCATGTAGATCTGGCAGGGGTATCCCCAGTCCTGTGTGTTGTTTGACGTGCCGTAGGTGTCCCATGTGGTGAGGAAGGCCGGCAGGCTGTTGGCCAGATACTCCAGCGACTTGCTCGAGGTGTTGATGACCTCCGGGGTGGCCACATCCTTGGGTGTCACCTCCTCCACGCATGCCGTGAGGCTGCACAGCGAGAGAGCCGCTCCCGCTGCCATCATGATATGTCTTATGTTTCTTTTCATTGTAGGAGTCGTTTTTGTTTGTTCAACATTCGTGTGTGTCATCGGCAGCCGGGGTTAGAACTGCAGGGTGATGCCGCCGGTGATGGTGCGCATCTGCGAGTAGCCGGTGGCCGAGGCGCTGCCGGTGAAGCTGCTGCGCGGGTCGAAGCCCTTGCGCTTGCTGATGTAGAAGAGGTTGTCGCCAGAGACATACACCTTCAGGCCTGTCAGTCCGATGCGTCGGATGAGCGACGTGGGCAGGCTGTAGGCGAGGTTGATGTTCTGCAGCGTCAGCGTGGAGGCATTGGTGAGGAAGCGGTCGCTGGTGACATTTGAACTGGTGTCGACATCCTTCACGGCATACTGGAAACGCGGGATGTTGCTCGTGGTGTTGCTCTCCGACCATGCGTTGAGCTGGTCCTTGTGTATGGCAAAGCCGGTGATGCCCGTCGAGGGGTTCTTCATCATGGCCTGGTAGCCCCAGTCCATGGCCTTGCCGCCGAGGCTGTAGTTGAACGTCACCGAGAGGCTGAGGCCCTTGTAGCTCAGCGAGCTGCTCAAGCCGCCGTAGAGCGACGGGTCGCTGGAGCCGCAGTTGAAGTAAGACGCCTTGCTCGACGAGGTGGTGGTGGTCATCTCGCCGGTGGCCTCGTCGTAGACATACCACGATGCCTCGCCGTCGGCTGTGACGCCGGCATACTTCTTCAGACGGAAGGTGTGGAGGGGCAGGCCCTCACCCACGAAGTAGTTGCCGTTGACATAACCCGGGTGTCCGTCGAGGAGGTTGCCCTTGTCCTCGTCGTCGAGTTTCGTCACCTTATTCTTATAATGTGTGGCGTTGAGGTTGATCATCCAGTTCCAGTCCTTGGAGCGGATGGGGTTGAAGTGGAGGTCCACCTCTATGCCCCGGTTGACCATGTCGCCCACGTTCTCATAGGAGCCAGAGTATCCGCCCGACATAGGCACGCTGACGAAGGTGAGCATGTCGGTGGTCTTGCGGCTGAAGTACTCCACGCTACCGGTGATGCGGCCCTTGAAGAGCTCAAACTCGGCACCGATGTTGAAGTTGCTGTTGGTCTCCCAGGTGATGTTCTTGTTGCCCACGGTGTTCTGCACGAGGCTCACCTGTCCGTTGAAGTTGGTGAGGTAGTAGGTGTCGGTGTAGCGGTAGTCGCCGATGGCGTCGTTGCCCTGCTGTCCCCACGATGCCTTGAGCTTGAGCATGTCGACCCACTCGGCGTTGAACCACTGCTCCTTGCTCATGATCCATGCGCCGCCGAGCGAGTAGAAGTTGCCCCAGCGGTGGTCGGGGTGGAAGCGTGAGGAGGCGTCGCGGCGGTAGGAGGCCTGTGCATAGTAGCGGCTGTCGTAGTCGTACATGGCGCGTGCGAAGTAGCCCTCGGTGTTGTAGTCGGTGGTGTTGCTGCTGGCCGAGATCTCGGTGACGGCGCCGTCGAGCTCCTGTGCACCGAAGTAGGAGAACATGTTCTGCTTGTCGCCGGCGAGATAGCTGTACTTGTACTTGTAGTTCTCATGACCCACCATGCCGGTGATGCTGTGCTTGCCGATCTGCTTGGTGTAGTTGATGATCTGCTGGAAGTTGACGGTGTAGGTCTGGTAGGCGGCCTTGTAGACATATCCGCCGGGGTAGGTGGTGGCGGTGTTGCCGTAGAAAGGCTGCAGGGTGTAGGTGTTGTGCCACTCGTTGTCGGTGACCGTACCGTTGAGGGTGGCCTTCAGTCCCTCCATGATGTTGAAGTCGGCAAAGCCGTTGAGGGTGAAGACGTTGGTGTAGGTGTTGTTGGTGTTGAGCTTGTCGGCCTGCAGGAAGTTGCGTGAGGGGTCGAGCTGTGTGGGTCGCTGCGAGCCGTTGGTGCCGTCGCCATAGTCGTACATCTTGCCGTTGTCGTCGGTCATGATGTTACCCTCGCCGTCGCGCAGGTACACGGGGTAGATGGGTGCGAAGTTGGTGGTCATGTCAAACACCGTCTGGCTTCCCGACGACACGTCGTTCTGGTCGGTGTGCGTGAAGTTGACGTTGCCGCCCACCTTGAGCCACTTGGCCGGCTGGTAGTCGGCCTTGATGCGTGCGGTGTAGCGCTCAAAGTCGGAGTTGTAGACGATACCCTCGTTGTTGAGGTATCCGAGCGAGGCGTAGAAGGTCGACTTGGGTCCGCCGCCGTTGATGCTGAGGTTATACTCCTGGCGCAGGCCGGTGCGGAAGGCCTCGTCCACCCAGTTGTCGGGCATGAGCGTGTAGAACTGTCCGTTGTTGTAGACGCGGTTGCCCAGCGTGGCGTTGGGGTTGAGGCGTCCGTTGGTGCCGATGAGATATTCGCCCTCGGGCACGGCATAGACGATGTAGCCCAGGCCGCCCTGGTCGCCGGTGGCGCCGAGGGTGTTGTTGGCGGCCACGTGTGCGTCGTAGGCCGACATGCCCTTGTCGCGCACGTTATAGTTGTAGAGCGCTTGATAGTAGGTCTCGTAGTACTGTGCGGGGTCGGTGATGCGGTCGTAGTCGACGGTGGCGCGGCTGTTGGCGCTCCATTTTGCATCGAGCGAGATGGTGGTGCGGTCGGCCTTGCCGTGCTTGGTGGTGATCATGATCACGCCGTTGGCGCCGCGTGCGCCGTAGAGGGCGTTGGAGGCAGCATCCTTGAGCACGGTGATGCTCTCCACGTCGGCCGGGTTGAGGTTGTTCCATCCGCCGTCGTAGGGTGCTCCGTCGACGATGATGAGCGGACTGGTGCCGGCGTTGATCGAACCGAAGCCGCGTATGGCAAATGAGGGTGTGGAGGTGGGGTCGCCCGAGGTGTTGGTCATCTGCACGCCGGCCACCTCGCCCTGCAGTCCGCTGAAGACGTTGGTGAGCTGCTTCTTGTCGAGCACGTCGGCCTTCACCACGCCGGCCGATCCGGTGAACGATGATTTCTTCTGCTGTCCGAAGGCCACCACGAGCAGCTCGTCGAGCTGTTCCTGCGAGTCCTTCAGGCTGACGCGCATGCCCTGCTGTGCCTTGAGGCTCTGGGGCTCCATGCCCACATAGGTCACCTCGATCGTGGCGCCGCGCTTCACGCTGGCGGGCAGCGTGAACTTGCCGTCGGCATCGGTCGCCGTGACCTCCCGTGAGCCTTTCACCTTTACCTGGGCTCCCACCAGCGGTTCGCCGTTCTGGTCGACGACGGTGCCGCTGCATGTGCCCGTAGACTGCGCCGTGGCCTGCACCGACAGTGCCAGCAATGCGCCTGCTAACATTTCTCTTACTCTCATAAATGGTTCACTTTTTGTGTATGTGCAGGCGGCCCCGCGAGCCGCCCGTTGTATAATATGAATGCAAAATTATTACAAAAAAGCATAATTCCCAAACATATTACAGAAAAAGTTGAAGAGAATGTTGCAGTTTGCCTCCGCTCGCACTGTTTGCGTTAACAGATGTTCTCGTTTGCCGGCTTTTTCGGGCAAAACGTAAGCTGCCGGAGTGCGTGCAGGCCCCGGGCTATATGACGCCGTGTGCTATGCCCATGACCCCACAATGCCCAATGCGCCCACGAAGAACAGTGCATACATGCACAGCACCACAATGGTGAGCACACCGCAGTACTTGGTCACGCTCTTCATGGTGGCGAACATCTCGGCCAACTCCTGGCTGTTGTCGTTCTCGCAGGCGCTGCGGGCCTGGCGCACGAAGTCGAAGCCTTTCTTCAGAGGATAGACGCAGGTCGCGGCGACTATCACATACGTCACACCAATGCCCAGTGTCTGACCCATGTCTACTGCGGCAGCCAGCACGGAGCCCGCGAATATTATGATGAAGGAAAACAACACCATGACGACGACGCCGATGGTGCCCGTCACTGTCAGAAATTTAGTCCATTTGGCAGCTGTCAGAAGGTTGCTTTTCATCTCGGCCGTGATCTCCAGGCGGTTGGCGCTCTGGCCGTCGGCTTTTTCCAATTCGTAGTCCATAATGATTTGGTTTAGATAGTTTTGGTTGTCGTTAAAGTCAAAGGCGGCACGCCCCCTCGTCAGACTGCCCCGATAGGGAATAGGGTGGTGGGGGATGCAACGCTGGCGACAAAATTAGCGAAAATCATCGGGACCGACAACAGTTTGCCACCATAAAATCATTGCGCGGCATGAAGAAATCGTTCCCGTTCAGATGTTGCCGACAGGTCTCACACGATCATAGATCTGGTCTCACACCATTATCAAACTTGTTTCACATTATTATATATGTCATAGGCAAGTGCGCTCATGGTGGCAATAACGTCCAAGATGATTGAAAACAAGTACAAAAACATCGTAGCGCCGACCGCTTATTCGTTGAAATAATGTATCTTTGCACATAAACAATCTCGTATAGCCAACAAATATTCCCGTAACAGAGATATGAAAAAGACAACACTCATTGCCCTTTGCCTCACCACGGCGCTCACCGCATCCGCCCAGCAGGCAAAGATCAAGACCGTGAAGCCCGTCAGCGTCACCACAGCCGTCGGGCAGGCTCCCACATTGCCCTACCGCCTCTGGGTGACCTACACCGACGGACGGGGCGAGTACCGACAGGTGAAATGGATGAACTCGGCCCTCGAGACCGAACAGGCGCAGGCCGATGCCGCACAGACACCCGCCGGCACCACCTACGACGTGCAGGGATACATCATCGGCGACAACAAGACGGCGGCCGGATACCCCGTCACCGCACATGTCAGCGTCAGCGCCCAGAAGGCCACAGCACCGCAGGCCAAGCCCGTGGCTGAACCCCTGCCCCTGGGCAGCGTGCAGCTCACCGGCGACAACCGCCTCACCCACAACCGCGACCTCGACATCGACCACCTGCTGACCCTCGACCCGCGCCAGCAGGTCTACAACTACCGCGACACCTACGGACTGCCCACCGACGGCTATCCCGTCAGCGACGGATGGGACTCGCCCACCACCAAGCTCAAGGGCCACGGCACCGGCCACTACCTCTCGGCCATGGCCATGGCCTACGCCGTGTGCCCCGACAAGGCCAAGCGCCAGCAGCTCAAGAAGAACATCCGCCTCGTGGTCGACCAGATGCGCGCGTGCCAGGAGATGACCTTCGTCTACGACAAGCAGCTCGGACGCTACCGTGAGGCACGCGACCTGGCACCCGAGAGCGAGCTCAAGACCATGGGCGGCACATGGGCCGACTTCGACCGCTACAAGGCCGACTATGCCCATTACGGCTATGGCTACATCAACGCCATCCCCGCCCAGCACTGCGCCCTCATCGAGCGCTATGCACCCTACAACAATGAGGAGGGCGTGTGGGCTCCCTACTACACCGTGCACAAGCAGCTGGCCGGACTCATCGACGTGGCCAACCTCGTCGACGACAAGGCGCTGGCCGCCAAGGCGCTCACCATCGCCAAGGACATGGGCCTCTGGGTGTGGAACCGCCTGCACTACCGCACCTATGTCAAGACCGACGGCACACAGGCCGAGCGGCGCGCCAAGCCGGGCAACCGCTATGAGATGTGGAACATGTATATCGCCGGCGAGCTCGGCGGCATGCAGGAGTCGATGGCTCGCCTCTCCGAGATGGTCAGCGACGCCACCGAGAAGCAGCGCCTCCTCGAGGCCGCCTCGTTCTTCGACGCACCGGCCTTCTACGACCCGCTGGCCAAGGGCGTCGACGCCATCCGCGACCGGCATGCCAACCAGCACATCCCGATGATCATCGGTGCACTGCGTGCCTACCGCTCCAACAGCAACGACTACTACTGGCACATCGCCGACAACTTCTGGAACCTCGTGCAGGGACGCTACCGCTACGCCATGGGCGGCGTGGGCAACGGCGAGATGTTCCGGCAGCCCTACAAGCAGATGGTCAGCATGGCCACCAACCCCGCCGGTCCCGACATCAACGAGACGTGCTGCGCCTACAACATGGCCAAGCTCACCAAGGATCTCAACGGCTACCACCCCAACGACGCCCGCTACATGGACTACTATGAGCGTGTGCTCTACAACCAGCTCGTGGGATCGCTCAACCCCAACGAGTATGCCGTGCTCTACCAGTATGCCGTGGGCCTCGACGCCAGCAAGCCGTGGGGCAACGAGACACCGCAGGCCACCTGCTGCGGCGGCACGGGTGCCGAGAACCATGTGAAATATCAGGAGGCGGCCTACTACACCGCCGCCGACACCCTCTGGGTGGGTCTCTACCTGCCCACACGCGCCACATGGCAGGGCATCACGCTCAGCCAGGACTGCACCTTCCCCGCCGAGCGCTCGGTGATACGCATCGAGAAAGGCAAGCGCGCCTTCACCATGAAGCTGCGCGTGCCCTACTGGGCCACGGAGGGCTTCTCCGTCACCGTCAACGGTCGTCAGCTGGCCGACAGCTATCAGCCCGGCACCTATGTCACCATCGACCGCCGACAGTGGCAGAAGGGCGACAGCGTGGTGGTCACCATGCCCTACACGCGTCACCTCGACTATACGCCCGACAAGATGGACATCACGCGCCGCCAGACCTACAAGCCCATGTGGGCTGCCGCCTTCATGCGCGGACCGCTGGTCATGGCCGCCAAGGACATCCACTCGTGGGATGAGGCCACGCTCAGCAGCGCTGCCGACGCCGACCGCCTGACGTTCGTGCCCGACTACGACGCTGACCGCCACGTCACCCACTACTTCCGCATCGACGGTGCCATCGAGGACACGTCGTATGTAGACACCACCACCATCTCACAGCTCATGCACGTGGCCCAGCAGCGCCTGGCCGAACAGCAGGCGTGGGACAACATGGAGCGTAAGGTGCCCGAGTTTGCACCCTGGGCCAAGAACGGCATAGAGGCCATGCGCACACGCTATGAGGCTGCCAAGGCATTCCTCGAGCGCGGCGAGGGCAACGGAGCCGCCGTGACCAGCGAACTCAACGCCGCCCTGAGCATGATGCGCCCGGGCAACCTCGCCGAGCCTGCCGACCTCAAGCCGCTGCTCGAGGCCCTCGAGGAGGCTCGCACCATCGAGCATCCCTCGCAGCGCCTCCTCGACGCCATGGAGTATGCCGAGATGGTCAAGGCTTATGTCAACGACGGCAGCGGCACCAAGGACTTCATCCGCCGCGGTGTCACCGGCCTGCGTGCCGCCATGCCCGCCAACAACTGACAGTAGTTCTGCCCGCCATAATTGCTGATTGTGTTAGTGCGTGAGCCGACGCGGGCTGAACCAACGGTCGCCGACGTGGTACGCCCCAATGGTCGACGACGCGGT
>CAVAXH010000088.1:0-9356 GCA_963592505.1 Bacteroidaceae bacterium | reverse complement strand
CCCTGCAGTGCCATGAGGCGTGCAGCCTCGGGATACCACTGGTCCCAGCACACCATCACGCCAAGACGTCCCACGGAGGTGTCGATGGGGTGGAAGCCCAGGTCACCGGGCGTGAAATAGAACTTCTCGTAGTAGGCCGGGTCGTCGGGGATGTGCATCTTGCGGTACTTGCCGGCAATGGTGCCGTCGCTGTCAAGGACGACAGCGGTGTTGTGGTAGAGGCCGGGGGCACGCCGCTCGAAGAGCGATGTCACGATGACCACGCCACACTCCTTGGCCAGACGGCCGAAAAAGTCGGTGGACGGCCCGGGGATGGGCTCGGCCAGATCAAAACGGCTGACGTCTTCCGTCTGGCAGAAGTAAGGGGTGTTGTGCAGTTCCTGCAACACGATGAGGCGTGCGCCCTGCTGGGCCAGGCTGCGTATGCTGGCGGCCAGGCGCTGGCGGTTGTCGGTGGCGTCAGCGGTGTTGCGCTGTTGTATGATGCCTGTTTTGAGTATCATGAGTTTCGGATATATTGTCGGTTTGTGAATATGGGGTGTGCTAGGGGTGTGTTGCCGGAGCGATGCCGGCGGCCGGGGCTATCACGCCTTCAGGATACTGCATCGTCAGGCAGTGGAGCGATCCGTGCTGGCGTATGGCAGTGGTGGCGTCGATGCCTATGATGCGACGGCCGGGGAAGGCCTGGCCGATGGTGTGCATGGCAGAGCGGTCGGCATCGGGCTGGCGGTAGGTGGGCACCAGCACAGCACCATTGAGCACAACAAAGTTGGCATAGGTGGCCGGCAGACGGTCGGGGCCGTCGTAGATGGCGGCGGGCAGCGGCAGCGGCAACAGCTTGTAGGGACGGCCGTCGAGGGTGGTGAACGTCTGCAACTGGCGCTTCATTGCCGCGAGATCTGCATAGTGGCTGTCGGTGGGGTCGTCGCAGGCCACATAGAGCAGCGTGTCGGCAGGGGCCATGCGCACCAGGGTGTCGATGTGTCCGTCGGTATCGTCGCCCTCAAGATGTCCGTGGTCTATCCACACCACGCGGCGGGCACGGAGCCGGGCGCAGAGCTGCTCCTCTATCTGTGTCCGCGTGAGGGGCTGGTTGCGGTGAGGGGCCAGCAGGCACTGGCTGGTGGTCATCACGGTGCCTTGGCCGTCGCTCTCGATGGCACCGCCCTCGAGCACCAGGTCCTGGTGGTCTTCGAGCATGCCGCGCAAGGCACCCTGGCGGTGGACCTCGCTGCTGATGGCGTTGTCTTTCTGCCAACTGAACTTCTCGCCCCAGCCGTTAAACCGGAAGTCGAGCAGGCGGGGCGCCGCTTCCCCACCCTGCCCGTCGGCCTTGAGCGTGAGGGGGGCGTGGTCGCGTGCCCAGGTGTCGTTGGTGTCGGCCTGCACGACGGTCACCCGGCGCAGGCATTCGCCGGACAGCGCTGCGGCCAACTGACGGCTGGTGGCATCCTTGTCGGGACTGACCACGAGCAGCTGTTCATACTGCGTGATGGCACGGGCCATCTCGAGAAAGGTCTGCGTGATCTCGGCCAGATAAGGGTGCCAGTCGGTAGCGGCGTGGGGCCACGTCAGCTGTATGCCGCTCTGGGGCGCCCACTCGGCAGGCAGTGCATACGTGTTGCGGGAGGGTATGGTCATGCGGTTGGGTGGTTAAGGGGGTTGCACTATGGGGGATTATCGGTGCAAATATACTGATTTCCTATGAACTATAGGCTAAAATTCAAAAAAAATCGGCCGGATGGCATGCGGACAACATAAAAATTGTATCTTTGTGGAAACATTAATACGCTGACGCATGCTGGAGTTCAAGAACGTAACCGTCTGTCTGCCCGACGGACTGCAGACGACGCCCTTCTCGCTGGAGATGGACGGCGGCGAGGTGGCATGCCTTGCCGGCGGTCCCGACGGTGCCGGGTCGCTGCTGCTGCGGGCCGTGATGGGGCTTGAACCGCTGGCGGGGGGCTATATCACCATTGACGGCGAACTGGTCACGCCGGGCTCGAGCGGCTACTTCAGACGGCTGATTGCCTATGTGCCGCGCCGCATGCCCTCGCTGCGCATGAAGGTGGGCAGTCTCTTCGGCGAACTGCTGCAGCTTGAGGCGGTAGCCGATCTCGACATGGGCGCACTGCAACGACAGTGGACGGCTGTTGGCTTGCCCGACGATCTGGCACAGCGCTGGACCACCGAGGTGGAGCCCGGCATGCTGCAGACGGCCATGCTGGCAGCAGTGCCGTTGCTCGGGCGCCCCATCGTGCTCGTGGATGCTCCGCCGCCCACGCCGGTCATCAGCCAGCTGCTGGAGACGGTGGCTGCCGGAGGTGCCGAGGTGCTCTGCGCCGCCGGGGATGATGCGAGCGGCTCGGCGTGGCGTAAAACCGTTAATATCTCTGTATCTTCATGAACATCACTCTACTTGGATGTGTGGCCGGCGCCGTGTTGCTGGCCTTGCCTCTCTATGTCATATATGCGTTTCAGTTGCGCGTGCTGCAGCGCTATCTGCGGTCACTGGCTTGCATGGCCGTGGCGGTGGCGGCGTGCGGCGGTGCCGTCAGTGTGCTGATGCACAGCGGCGGCGTGTGGCCGGGCATCGTGGCAGGCGTAGCACTGGCGGTGCTGGGGGCTGTGGTGACATCGCTGCGGTCGCATTTGCCGATGCGGCAGGTGCTCGTGCCCGTGATGATAGCAGGAGTGCTGCCGCTGTTTGTGGTGGCGCTCTATGTGGCATGGCTGGTGCTTGGTGTGGGCAATCCGCTCGACACGCGCTTCTTCGTGCCGTTGCTCGGCGTGCTCGTCGGCACAGCTTCAGGACTGGTGGCGCGGGCACTGCGCACCTACTATGCCGGCGTGGCCCATCACAACGAGCTCTACCTCTATCTGCTGGGCAACGGTGCCACGCACCGCGAGGCCGTGCGCCACTTCATGCGGCGCGGTTTCCAGGCGGCGCTGGTGCCGGTGATGAAGCGCATGAGCACCACGTGTCTCACCACAGCGCCTGCAATGATGCTGGCACTGGTGATGGGCGGCACACCCGTGTGGACGGCCTGTGTGGTGGAGGTGACGGCCGTGGCTGCCGTGACGGTCTATGCCCTCGCCACGTTCTGGGGGGCGGTCGTGTTGTCGCGCAGATATGCCTTCGACGAGTATGAGCGGCTGAAGCCGGCCGACAAGCCCAGCAGCGCGCCAGACGACAAGCATGCGGACAACAATCCCTCCAGTGGCGATACGGAGCAGGATGGCACTGCGACAGAGGCCTCATGGCAGACCGATTGAGGCCTTATGACAGTGCGATTGAGGCTTTATGACAAGCCGATTGAGGCCTTATGGCAATGGCATGAAAGGCTTATGGCACCACGAGGAGGCACACATGCCCGCAAAAACCCACGGAAATGTTTGGCCGTTAAAAACTAAAGCCGTACATTTGCAAACGAAAAGGAGCAACCCCTTTGGGGGCAGCGGTACTGGTTCGATCGGGATACTCATCAAATTACAGTGAAAACCGAGACGTTTCTCCTCATCAATGGCGGGCCACATAAACCGCATCGCCGCGGCTAAGCACCCTCTGCGGGTGCCGGTGGATTACAACGACGGAGAACCCTCACACCTTTTACAAGTGGAGTTTTCATCACATCATCGGTATGGCTCCCCCTTTTCAACCCACACAAGCGGAGAATTGGACAGCGGGCAGGAGATGCCCCGTCTCAGTTCTCCCTTTTCAGTTATTGAATTAGCATTAATCTCATTTATACACACACAACGACCATGTTTAGCGGAATAGTAGAAGAGATGGCAACCGTGGTTGCCGTGAACAGATGGCAGCAGAACATCGACCTCACACTGAGGTGCACCTTTGCCGACCAGCTCACCATCGACCAGAGCGTGGCGCACAACGGCGTCTGCCTGACAGTGGTGGCCACAGAGGGCGACACCTACACCGTGACGGCGATGAAGGAGACCCTCGACCGCTCGAACCTAGGCCTGCTCAAGCCCGGCGACCGCGTCAACGTGGAGCGCTCGATGATGATGAACGGACGGCTCGACGGACACATCGTGCAGGGACACGTAGACCAGACTGCCGTCTGCACAGCTATGGAAGACGCTGACGGCAGCACATACTTCACGTTCGAATATGCCAACGACCCGGAGATGGCCAAGCGCGGCTACTTCACCGTCGACAAGGGGTCGGTCACCGTCAACGGCGTGTCGCTCACCGTGGTCAGCCCCACCGACAACACCTTCCGCGTGGCCATCATCCCCTACACGCGCCAGCACACCAACTTTGCTGACATCAGCACAGGCACGGTGGTCAACATCGAGTTTGACATCCTAGGCAAATACATCGCACGCCTGCAGCACTTCGAATAAAAGAAACACACCTTATATATAATAATAGGTGACCAATGGGGGAAATGTTATCAAATGTGACATTTCCCCCATTTATTGTTAACAAACACTTATTTCAATAAACCATCGGCAAGATGACGCATCAAACAATCAAAATATTTTTTGAACAAACAACACAAATGATGACAATGAAGAAATCGTTTTTGGCATCAGCCCTGACGCTCCTGTTGCTCGCCCCCACAAACATCGAGGCACGCGAGTGGACGCTGCAGGACTGCATCAACTATGCTTTGCAAAACAACATCACGCTGCAGAAGTCGCGCATACAGCACCTCAGCGCACTGGAGGACGTGAAGCAAAGCCAGGCCGCACTGCTGCCTTCCGTGTCGGCATCGACCTCCCAAAACGTGTCCTACAACCCTTGGCCGGAGAGCGGCTCCTACATGATCGCAGGCGACAAGGTGCAGACCAACGTCGACAAGGTCTACTACAACGGCTCCTACAGCATCTCAGGCAACTGGACCGTGTGGAACGGCAACCGCAACCGCAACCAGATCAAGCTCAACAAGGTGACGGCCAACCAGGCGGAGCTCGACAGCGCCGTCACTGCCAACAGCATACAGGAGCAGATCACGCAGCTCTTCGTGCAGATCCTCTACTCCAAGGAGGCCGTGGAGGTCAGCAAGGCCACCCTCGCCACAGCAAAGAAAAACGAAGAGCGCGGACAGGAGTTTGTAAAGGTGGGCAGCATGAGCAAGGCCGACCTTGCACAGCTCACCGCACAGCGCGCACAAGACGAATACTCGGTGGTGCAGGCCGAAAGCAGCCTGCGCGACTACAAGCGTCAGCTCAAGCAGTTGCTGCAGATCACCGACCAGGACGAGTTTGACGTGGTGGCCGACGTGCCCAGCGACGAAGCCGCCCTGCAGGACATACCCGCCGTCAGCGGCGTCTACGAGGCTGCACTCGGACTGCGGCCGGAGATCAAAAACGCCAAGATGGGCATCGAGAGCAGTGACCTGCAGATAAAGCTTGCCAAGGCACAGTGGATGCCCACAGTGGGCATCAACGCCGGCGTGAGCACCAACACCACATCGATGAACGACAACGCATGGGGCACACAGCTCAAAAACAACTTCACCGTGGGCGGCGGCGTGTCCATCAGCGTGCCTATCTACGACAACCGCACGGCAAAGACGGCTGTCAACAAGGCTCGCCTGTCCAAGCAGACCTATGAGCTCGAGCTGAAGGACAAGCAGACCACACTCTACTCCACCATCGAAAACTACTGGCTGCAGGCCGTCAACAACCAGGCACAGTTCAAGAGCGCCAAGGCCAGCACCGAGAGCGCACAGGAGAGCTACGAACTGCTCAGCGAACAGTTCCGCCAGAACCTCAAGAACACCGTGGAGCTGATGAACGGAAAGGATGCACTGCTCAAGGCCCAGCAGAGCGAGCTGCAGGCCAAATATCTCACCATCCTCAACATCAACATGCTGAAGTTCTACGAGAACGGACAACTCAACAAGTAAACAGGCAAAACAACAGAAGAAATATTTCACCAACACAAAAATGAAAAAGAAAATAAGCATGATTTGGATAGCGGCAGGCATCGTGGCCGTCGTCGCTGTCGCTGCTTTCCTGCTCTCGGGCGGAAAGAAGAAAGAAGAGGTGAACTTCAAGACCGAAAAGGTGGCGAAGGTCAACATCCTCAACAGCATCACAGCCACTGGCACCATTGAGCCCGTCAATGAGGTCACCGTGGGTACACAGGTGTCGGGTATCGTCAGCAAGCTCTACGTCGACTATAACAGCGTCGTGAAGAAGGGACAGGTCATCGCCGAACTCGACAAGTCGAACCTCACCAGCCAGCTCAACACCGCCAAGTCGACTCTTGCACAGGCTGAGGCTTCGCTCAAGAGCGCCGAGAGCGACCTGGCTTACCAGAAGGCCAACTACAACCGCTACAAGACCCTCTACCAGAAGGGACTCATCTCTGCCAACGACTATGAGAGCGCACGCCTCTCCTACCAGACCAGCCAGCAGACCGTGGCCTCACGCAAGCAGCAGATAGCATCGGCCAAGGAGGAGGTGCAGCGCGCACAGACCAACCTCGGATATGCCACCATCACATCGCCCATCGACGGTATCGTCGTCAGCCGTAGCGTGGAGGAGGGACAGACCGTCAACGCCAACATGAGCACTCCGGACCTGTTTGTCATCGCACAGGACCTCACCAACATGCAGGTGGTGGCCGACGTCGACGAGGCTGACATCGGCGATGTGAAGAAGGGCGAGCGCGTCACGTTCACCGTAGACGCCTACCCCGACGACACCTTCGAGGGCACAGTCACCCAGGTGCGCCTGGAGGCTACCACCACCAACAACGTGGTGACCTACGAGGTGGTGATCAGCGCTCCCAACGCCGACCTCAAGCTCAAGCCCGGACTCACCGCCAACGTCGTGATCTACACACAGGAGAGCAACGGTGTGCTCAGCGTGCCCAGCAAGGCCCTGCGCTACACTCCCACCAAGGAGACCATCGGCCAGCGCAAGATGAAGGACGTGAGCAACGCCAAGAACAAGGTGTGGACCATCGAGGGCAACACTCTCGTGGCACACAAGGTCAACATCGGCATCTCTGACGGCACACACACGCAGGTGCTCAGCGGCATCAAGGAGGGACAGACCGTCATCACCGGCGTCAGCGTGGAAAGCGAAGAGCAGACCGACGCCGACGATTCAAGCAGCAGCGAGTCGAGCCCCTTCCAGCCCGGACGCCCCGGAGGCAACAAGAAGAAGTAAGCAATCACAACACACGATCAATGACGGACAATCATATCAACAAAGACAACGAAGGCAAGAAGGTCGTCATCGAACTGCAGAACGTCAAGCGCGAGTTTCTCGTGGGCGATGAGACGGTGCATGCACTGCGCGGCGTGTCGTTCAAGATCTACGAGGGCGAGTTTGTCACCATCATGGGTAAGTCGGGATCGGGCAAATCCACCCTGCTCAACCAGCTGGGATGCCTCGACACACCGTCGACCGGCGAATACTACCTCGACGGCGTGTCGGTGCGCACCATGTCGCGCTCTGAGCGTGCCGTGCTGCGCAACCGCAAGATCGGATTCATCTTCCAGAACTACAACCTCCTGCCCAAGACCACCAGTGTGGAGAACGTGGAACTGCCGCTGATGTACAACTCGGCCGTGTCGGCCACAGAGCGCTTCGAACGCTCCGTGCAGGCACTGAAGGCCGTGGGACTCGGCGACCGCCTCTACCACAAGTCCAACCAGATGTCGGGCGGACAGATGCAGCGCGTGGCCATCGCCCGTGCACTCGTCAACGACCCGGCAGTGATACTGGCCGACGAGGCCACCGGTAACCTCGACACCCGCACCTCGTTTGAGATACTCGTGCTCTTCCAGAAGCTCTATGCAGAGGGACGCACCATCATCTTCGTCACACACAACCCCGACATCGCTCACTACTCCAGCCGAAACATTCAGCTGCGCGATGGAAAGGTCATCAGCGACGAGTATAACAACAACATCCAGAGTGCGGCCGAAGGACTGGCGGCGCTCCCCGCTAATACCGACGAATAATGAACTACACGAATCTTTTCAAAATAGCACTGAGGGCCATTGCAGCCAACAAGATGCGGTCGTTCCTCACAGCGCTGGGCATCATCATCGGTGTGGCCTCGGTCATCACCATGCTGGCCATCGGACAGGGCTCCAAGCGGAGCATACAGGCCAACATTGCCGAGATGGGATCAAACATGATCATGGTGCACCCGGGTGCTGACATGAGAGGTGGCGTGAGACAAGACCCGTCGGCTATGCAGACGCTCAAGCTCACCGACTACGAGACGCTCAAGGACGAGTGTTCCTACATCAAGGCCATCAGCCCCGTGGTGAACAGCAGCGGACAGTTTATCAACGGCAACAACAACACGCAGTCCACCATCTACGGCGTCAACCAGGAGTATCTCGACATCCGACAGCTCAGTGTCAGCGACGGAGAGATCTTCACCGACCAGGAACTCAAGTCGAGCGCCAAGGTGTGCATACTCGGACAGACCGTGGCCGACTACCTCTTCCCCGACGGCACAGACCCCATAGGCAAGGTGGTGCGCTTCAACACCATCCCCTTCCGCGTCATCGGCGTGCTCAAGAAGAAAGGCTACAACTCGATGGGTATGGACCAGGACGACCTCGTGCTCGCTCCCTACACCACCGTGATGAAGCGCATCCTCGCACAGACCTACCTCAGCGAGATACAGTGCTCGGCCATCACCGAGGACGTCACCTCGAAGGCTACCGATGAAATCACCACCATCCTCCGACGCACACACAAGCTGAAAGAGGCCACCGAGACCACCACTGGCGACGATGACGACTTCAGCATACGCTCGCAGGAAGAGCTGTCGTCGATGATGAACTCCACCACCAACATGATGACCATCCTGCTGGGCTGCGTGGCCGGCATCTCGCTCATCGTGGGCGGCATCGGCATCATGAACATCATGTATGTCAGCGTCACAGAGCGCACACGCGAGATCGGACTGCGCATGAGCGTCGGCGCACGAGGCATCGACATCCTCAACCAGTTTCTCATCGAAGCCATCATGCTCAGCGTCACCGGCGGACTCATAGGCGTCATGCTGGGCATCGGCGCCAGCTACGCCGTCAAGCTGCTGGCACACTGGCCCATCTACATCGAGGCGTGGACCATCATCATGAGCTTCGCCGTCTGCACCTTCACCGGCGTGTTCTTCGGATGGTACCCGGCCAAGAAAGCCGCAAGGCTCGACCCGATAGAAGCCATCAGATACGAGTAAAAAAACAACCGCAAAATTTTGCTGCATCGGAAAAAAGCACTATCTTTGCACCCGCAATTCTCAAGAGAGCCGCAGAGGCTGTCGGCAGAAGCGGGGTGTAGCGCAGCCCGGTAGCGCTCCTGGTTTGGGACCAGGTGGTCGCAGGTTCGAATCCTGTCGCCCCGAC
>CAVAXH010000087.1:0-9508 GCA_963592505.1 Bacteroidaceae bacterium | reverse complement strand
GTAAAAACGAGCACAAAATGTCTCACTAAAATATGTCGATTTTGAACACCCTACCCGTTGGGATTTTGGTATACTATGAATTCGGAAGGAAAAACGAAATGTCGATGGAAGACACGTAACCAGCCATTTTGTAAAGATAACCGGACCAGCGGACGGAGAATTCGTCACGCAAAAAAACTCCCATTCCTTGAGCCGTCCAAGCGGAGCAGTGGGGCGACTCAAGAAATGGGAGTGTAGTGTTTTATCAGGCGCTTATGCCCGTTTCTCATTTATAGCCCCCACCACGACAGGTCTAACGAAGCTTCCACCTCGTTCTCGGTGGCGTCGGGCAGGTTGCAGAAGAAGTCGAGGCCGGTGAGCTGCTCCAGGCGGTCGATGGTGACGGCATAGTTGCGCAGCTTGGTGTCGGTGTTTCCCTTATGCTCAAACCACAGGCCGATGGCGTGATACTTGCCATTCTTCACGGCGAGCACAGCCACATAATAATACTTGGGCACGATGAGTCCGCTCTTCGGTGTGTAACCGGCTATCTGGTTGCTCTTGTCGATGGTGCCGCCCTTACACACATAGAGCACATCGCGGAAGGTGTTGGTGTTCCATGTGTTGCGCAGCATGTTCTCCATGTTGAGCCAGATGCCCGTGTTGAAGCCGTTGATCTGCGGTTGTATGTTGCTCAGATAGTAGGTTTGTTCGTTGGCCTCCTTCGAGTTGAGGCGGTCAGCCGACGGACAGATATGTCCACGGTCGTAGCCCGACCCGCGATAGTCGGCCAGCGTGGTGCGGTAGGCCTTGGGTATGATGGTGTCCTCCTGGAACGGGTCACCGCCCCACTCGGTGTTTTTCCAGTTTTGCCGGTTCCAGTTGGTGCCGCTGTTGGTGGCATTCATCTGGTAGCAGGTCCATCGCTGGGCCTTCTTGTCGCAGTCCCACTCCACGGCAAAGTTCACACCATATCCATCGACGCTGTGCACCAGCACGAGGTTGTTGCCCGCGGTCGAGAGGTGCGGGAACTCCAGGCGGCCATAGTTGCTGTTGATCGTGGTGGCATTGCGGTTTATGTTGGCCGTGGCATCGGTGTCATTCTTTTTATTGGGCAGTATGTTGTCCTCCTGGCAGGAGAAGCAGGCGAAGACGAGGGCCAGCAGCGAGAGTGAGGCCAAGCGCAGGTGTTTCATGGTGGTGTATGGGTTTGTTGTGAGTCATGGAAAAGTGAGGCGGCAAAAAAAGTGCGGTGGAACGCATATGCAACTACGTTCGACCGCACCTCTCAATGCTTTTACCGCATGTAATTGTATGTCGAGTATTACTTCTTCAACTTACCGTAACGGTTCATGAAGCGGTCAACGCGACCAGCAGTATCGACGAGCTTGCTCTTACCTGTATAGAAGGGGTGAGAGGTGCTCGAAATTTCGACCTTTACCACGGGGTAAGTCTCGCCTTCAAATTCTACTGTGTCGTTAGTCTTGCATGTAGACTTTGTAAGGAACATATCGCCGTTGGACATGTCCTTGAACACGACGGGGCGATAGTTTTCAGGGTGAATACCTTTTTTCATTTTGTTTATTGTTGTATTGTGATTAATATGCTATATACAATTAGCGGGTGCAAAATTACTAAGAATTCTGCAACCCGCCAAAGGTTTTCTGTGGTTTTTGCCAAATCTTTTTTACTTCACCACCACATTCTTCACTTCCCATGTGGGAGCCGACTCGCTGGTGCTGGTGTACTGGAAGGCCACATAGACGGTCTTCTGTCCGGCAAAGGCGCTCATGTCGCAGGTGGTGCTGACGAAGGTCCAGTCTTTTCCTTCGGGATAGGCCGACGGGGTGAGTTTGGTCCAGTTGGTGCCGTCGGTAGAGGCCAGGGCCTGCAGCTCGTCGGCAGGGTTCGTCATGAACCGGGCAGCCTGGTCGTAGGTCAGCGTGGCTGTGGTGAGTCCCTCGAGGCTGAAGGCCGGCGAGACGATCATGCTCTGGGCCGGATAGTTGGTCTTGTTGGCATAGGCGCCAGCCTTCATGTAGTGGTTGGTGGCGTCATACTTCCACACATAGCTCAAGCCCTCGCTGATCGAGATGTTCTTGATGGTGAAACCCTCGTCGTCCGAGGCGAAGGTGGCGTTCAGGCCGGTCTCGGCAGGTGCCTCCTGTCCCTCGCCGGTGATGGAGATGAGCGTGCTGCTCTTGTCCATCTCTTTTTGGCCGTTGAAGTCTTTCAGTGTGCCCTTCACCACCACGGTCTGGCCCACCTTCAGGTCGTTCTTCGACGTGAAGTCGGCACCGTCGATGCCCTTGCCCGAGTAGATCTGCAGGGTGTTGGCCGATGTGCCGTCGTCAGAAATGTAGTAAGACAGGCTGTGGTAGGTCTCATTGTAGTAGTCGACCGACGAGATGATGCCCTTCACATAAGCCTGGCCGCTGAGTGCCTCGCCACCGTTTTCGGTGATCTTCTGTATGGCCTCGGCCACGGTCCATGCCGTCTCGGGTGTGTTGAGGTCGGTGTTCACCACAGGCGTGTCGCCGCTCTCCTCGACCTGTCCCTCCTTCATGACGAGGTTCTTCACCTCGATGGTCGACGACGAGGTGGTGCACGAGTACATCAGGGCCACCACCACGCTGTTCTTGCCGATGAAGGCCGTGGGGATGTTCTTCTTATAGGTGGAGAAGGTCGACCAGTCGGAGCCTTCGGTCATCGTGCCGGTGATGTCGGTCCATGCCGTGGTGGTGGGGTCGCCCGTGTAGGCGTCGGTGATGAGCACCTTGTTCTGGGTGAGACCGGCGGTGACATAGCGCAGGATGTAGTCGAACTGCAGATAGGCGCCAGTGCTGGCCGAGAGATCTATGGCCGACGACACAATGTAGGCCTCCGAGGCGGTGGTCACCTTTGCGTTGTTGTCGTAGCCGGTGGCCTTGGCTGTGCTGTAGTCGATGACCCACGGCGTGCCTTTCACGGTGTAGGCAGAGAACTTGCCGAAGTCGCTCTCAAACGTCTCGTCGAGGTAGATGCCCGTCGTCTCGCCGCTGTTGTCGCCGGCTGTAGGGTCGCTGTAGGGCATGGGCACGTCAGAGCATGCCGTGAAGGTGCAGATGGCCATCAGGGCCAGGGCTGATTTGAATATCGCTTTCATGATAGTGGTGTTCTATGATTGATTGGTGTGTTGGAAAAGTGTTTATTTCACGACCTTGATGTCGCTGGTCTTGCGGATGAGGATCTGCCACGTGCTGTTGTAGCGTGTGGCGATGCCCGTCACGTCGACGGTGGCCGGCTTGCGGCTGACGCTGTCGTAGGGCAGTGCCATGGCGGCAAAGTCGGCATAGGTGCTGGTGCGCACCACCACATCGGAGCCATACTCGTTGAGGCTCTGGTTGACGGCATTGCCCGAGGCGGTGCCGGTGGTGAAGGTGGTCTTGCCGTCGGCGTTCTTGAACGTCACGTTCTTCAGCGTGACGAGCTTGGCACAGTTGGCATCCCGGTCGTCCTTGATGGTGTTGAAGTCGACAGCCTTGATGACGGTGGTGTCCACCGTGCCCACAATCTTATAGTGGCTGGCCCAGATGTCCTTCGACATGCGTCCGATGCTGTTGCCGTTGTAGGGAGCGCCCAGCTCGGGCTGTCTGCGGTAGCCGCCGATGTAGAGGTCCTTCAGGTCTACGAGGATCTCGGCACCCTCGGCGAGGTATCCGTTGAGTCCGCCGTCGTTGATGGCGATGATGATGGCGGCCGTCGAGTCCTGCAGGGTCACCTGCTTGTAGATGTTGCCGCCGATGTCGTTGCTGGTGATGCGTCCTTTGATCTGTATGTCCTCGGCGATCCGGGCGTTCTGGTCGGTGCTGGCAAACACGTTGGGATAGCGGCCGATGAGTTCGCTGATGCTGATGACATTGTGTTCCACGATGCTGTTGTTGCCGAAAGGAGCACCGTCGTCGAAGGTGGGCTCGTCCCAGTCGCCGTCCATGCAGGCCGTGAAGAGGCTGCACACCAGGGCAAGGAGGAAAAGGTATGTTGCTTTCGTTTTCATGTTGTGTTCCTTTCTTTAGAATTTATAGGTGACGTTGATCATGCCGTTGATGCCGTTGGTGTAGAACTTCTTCGGGTTGTTGATGAAGTTGTAGGTGCGTATGGCCTCACCGCTCTCGTCGTAGGTCTGTCGGTTCTGCTCCATGCCGCCGGTGACGATCTTGCGGTTGTTGAGCACGTTGGTAAGCGTGAGGTTTACCGAGAGCGAGTTTTTGCCGATGTAGAAGCTCTTGCCGATCGATGCGTCGAGCATGAAGCCGCCGTGACCCTTGGCCTGCGAGGGAGCCTGGCTCACGTCGTGCATGGCCTCGTTGTTCTCGTCCATCACGATGTTTCCACTCTCGTCCTTCAGCGTGGGGAGGTTTTTGTAGTAGCGGGTGACGGGGGTGTAATAGAGGTAGATGCGGTCATAGTAGTTGCCGATGAGGTCTATATACCATCCACCCGAGTGGTAGGCCAGGTCTACGGAGTAGGCCGACAGCGGTGTGCCGCCCTCGCGCATGCCCTTGTTGACCACGATGTCCTTATAGTAGGCGCCGTCGGTAGAGAGCATGTAGGTGGCCCGTGCGTTGTTGGCATACTTGGCTTCGCTGACGGTGGCCAGCGTGTTGATGCTGAAGGCTGAGGTCACCTTGAAGTCGAGGCCCAGCTCCACACCGTAGTACTGCTTGTTGATGCCCGTGAGCGAGACGTATGAGAAGGAGTTGCTGGTGTCATAGTAGTACATGCTGTACTCGGTGACGTTGGCCAGCCGGCTGAAGTAGCCCTGGATGTTGGCATGCACCCAGCTGTTCTGATACTGGTAGCCCAGCTCTGCCGAGAAGATCTTCTCGGTGGCCAGTCCCTCCACGAAGTCGTTGTTGATCTGCGGCGATGCGAAGGCCACACGTGCGTCGGGCGCCTTCCACTCATAGCCCACGCCAAGCGAGAGCGTGTTGCCGTTGCCGAGCTGCAGGTTGGTGCCGGCCTTGGCACCGCCGTCGAGGAACGAGGCCGTGCCGCTCTTGCCGAGCGAGTTGTTGATGGCCAGACCGTTCTGCATCTTTCCCTCGCGCTGCAGGGTGGTGCCGGCAATCTTTCCGCTGATGAAGAAGCGTGCCCAGTCGACCTCAGCCTGATAGCCGGCCCATGCCTGTGCACGGTTCACGAAGATGTTGTAGTCGTAGCCGAAGCGGTCGCCCTCATGCACGGCCTTGTTGCCGTCGCGCACGTCGTAGAGGGCGCGCGGGTCGGTGATGTCGTAGGTGCCCACCACATAGTAGTTGGTGTTGTGCAGCTGTGTGGCACCCAGCAGGTCTTCCATGGTCTGGTAGTGCATGCCCTTGTTGGTGCTGAGGTTGATGCCGGCATTGAGGAAGCTGTGCTGCGTGAGGTCCTTGTGCAGGTTTGACGACAGCGTCAGCGCCAGCTGGTCGTCGTGGTAGGCCTGCTGGTAGTACATGGCGTCGGCGCCCTGTGCTGATGCCATCTTGTTGGCATAGTAGAGCTTGTCCCAGTTGATCTGGCGGTTGGCCTTCGATGCCCGCAGATAGTTGGCGGCTGTCTGCCAGGCCTCCAGGTCGGAGTCGCCCGTCGACCCGCTGCCGCCCCACACATCATAGAAATAGCTAGGCATCAGACTGTAGTAGTCGGGGGCGGGATTGTTGGCGTTGTTGTAGTTGAGACGGGTGCTGCTGTACATCGAGTACTTGCCGAGCAGCGATGTGGTGAGCTTCGTCTTGTCGTCGATCTTGAAGTCCCATGTCAGCAAGGCGGCCGGCGCATAGTCGTTGACCACGCGGCTGCTGCGCACCTTGCCGTTCTGGTATCCCCAGTTGGGGTTGTAGCAGTAGTTGTTGGCCAGCCAGTACATCTCGTCGGTCGAGGCGCTCTGCGTGGCGCGCTCGGTGGGGTTGCCCCAGGTGACGAGCGACAGCGAGTGGCGGCCAAACACCTTCTCCACGCCGAAGAAGTAGGACAGCGAGTTGTAGAACGTGCCCTCCACATAGCCGCGGTTGGCCCATCGGTAGGTGAGTGCTGCCGACCATGCCCAGCCGTTGGCGTTGAGGCCGGAGTTGTAGGAGTACATGCCGCGGGCGGTGTAGTTGCGGTTGGCTGCTGCCACCGACACACGGTGGCCGACGGGCATGGCCGACGGCCGGAAGTTGTAGTTGTTGCTGCCGCCCAGGCCGGTCATCGAGAAGCTGTTGCTCTCGAAGGGCAGTGCCGACTCCACGCTGCGTGTCTGGTTGTTCAGGCCGCCCACGAAGGAGTATCTGAACTCGCCGCGTTCGAGGTCGTTGACAGGGTTGCCGTTGATATAGATGTCATTGTACTTGGCGTTGTAGGCTCTGTACTTGAAGCGGGCGGGGCTCCACCGGTAGCCCACCTGGTTGGCATAGGCGTTGGTGTTCGAGGAGATGATCGACACGCTCTGTGTCACGTTCTCGTCCTCGCCCAGCTGCGCCTCGGTGAAGGTGAAAGCCTGTTCGCCAATGGAGATGGATGGCTGCCCGATGGAGTCGGTCTGTCCCCAGGCATGTTGGGCCATGCTCATTGCCACCAGCGCAAAAAGAAGCGTTTTCTGCATAACTGACGAATCTTACATTATTTTGTTAATATATTTTGCTGCAAAGTAACGAAATATATTTTGAATAGCGAAGAGTTTTTTATTAATTTTTCACGAAACATAACGACATTTCGGATATTATTTGCGATATTTGCAGAAAAATTCATTAACGCAGATGAAAAGACATTTTTGGGCCCTCTTGGCCATGCTGGTGCTGTTCGTCACGGCATCGGCACAAAAGAAGTATTCGGTGTATGCCGTGGGTTTCTACAACCAGGAGAACTTGTTTGACACGTGCCACGATGTCGGCAAGAACGACTACCAGTATCTGCCCAACGGTTCAAGCCATTGGGACGGACTGAAATACAGCCACAAGTTGCACAACATGGCACAGGCGCTCAGCGACATGGGCACCGGCACGCTGCAAGGCGTGGGCTGCACATTCATCGGCCTGAGCGAGGTGGAGAACGACAAGGTGCTCACCGACCTCTGCAGCCAGCCCGAGCTGCAGGCACGCGGCTATCGCTACTGCCACGTGGAGGGCCCCGACCACCGCGGCATCGACTGTGCGTTGCTCTATCAGCCCAGCCTCTTCACCGTGAAGGACGTGCGCCTCTATCCCTACATCCCCTCGGAGAAGCAGGACGCCAAGTTCCGCACGCGCGGATTTCTCACCGTCAGCGGTCTGATGGCCGGCGAGCACGTGGTGGTCATCGTGACCCATCTGCCCAGCCGCTTCAGCGCCTCCTTCTATCGCGAGGTGGGCGCCTCACAGATCAAGGCGCTGAAGGAGCGCATACTGGCCAAGACCCCTGGCTGCAAGATCATCGTGATGGGCGACATGAACGACGACCCCAACAACAAGAGCATGTACGAGGCGCTCTCGGCCAAGGAGGACATCGACAAGGTGGGCAAGGACGACATGTACAACCCCTGGTACAACATTCTGGTGAAGCAGGGCACGGGCACTCTGATGTACCAAGGCTCATGGAACCTCTTCGACCAGATCATCCTCGACCGCAGCCTGATAAACAAGAAGGGCAGCAAGGATGCCACCTCGCTGAAATACTGGAAGTGTGAGGTGCAGCGCATGCCCTACCTCTTCCAGACGGAGGGCAAATACAAGGGCGGCACCAAGCGCACCACGGCCGGCGGCGTGTGGCTCGACGGCTACTCCGACCACTTGCCGGTGGTGGCATACCTCATGAAGGAGCAGGGCGTGGCCACGGCCGACGCCGGCGACTGCCTGCTGCCCGACTTCACCGAGGCCGAGAAGCAGAACATCGCCGAGTGTGAGCAGGAGAAGCTGGAGCGCGAGGCAAAAGACAAGGACGCACACTAAGAGGCATGTGGGGAGGGCGGCTCGCCAACTGCATGGCTCTCCCCGCAGCCAACAATAACTCTGAAATACCAAAAGACATGGAAAATAAAGTGACCATCATCGGCATTGCCGGCGGCACAGGGTCGGGCAAGACCACGGTCGTGAAGAAAATCGTGGAAGCGCTGCCACCCCACTATGTGGCCGTGGTGCCGCTCGACAGCTACTACAACGACACCACGGGCATGACACCCGAGGAGCGCAAGGCCATCAACTTCGACCACCCCGACGCCTTCGACTGGAAACTGCTCATCAAGCAGGTCAACGACCTGCGGCAGGGACATGCCGTGGAACAGCCCACCTACTCGTATATCCTCAGCAACAGACTGCCCGAGACCATACACGTGGAGCCGAAGCCGGTCATCATCATCGAGGGCATCATGACGCTCATCAACAAGCGGCTGCGCGACATGATGGACCTGAAGATCTTCGTAGACTGCGACCCCGACGAGCGGCTCATACGCAACATTCAGCGCGACACCATCGACCGCGGACGCACGGTGTCGATGGTGGTCGACCGCTATCTGGAGGTGCTGAAGCCCATGCACGAGCAGTTCATCGAGCCCACCAAGCGCTATGCCAACGTCATCATCCCGCAGGGTGGCGACAACGTGAAGGGCATCGGCATGCTCACCAACTATGTGAAGACGCTCATTCCCGAGGGCTACGCCGAGCGCTGACCGAGCCACACCCCACACAAGAAGAGGCGTGTCCTGAAAAACGTCTCCCCCTTCAGAGAGCGGGAGGATGTTTTCAGGACACGCCTCAATGGCACGGCAGGACCCGATGGCGAGCCTTACGGCTGCTGCTCTTGACCGGATGGCTGCTCGGTCTGGCTGTCGACGATCTCCTCGGCCACGACAACATCGTCGCCGGCCTGCTGCGACTTCTCAAACGCCTTGCGGCAACGGTGTATCTTGATGGTGTTCACAAGGTCCACCATGCCATAGGCCATCATGCCCCACCCGATGATGAACAGCGGAGCCGAGGCTATGGTGCTGGGCTTCACGAGCGCCGTGATGCCCACCAGGAAGATGGCCACGGGCAACACCCACCACAGGCAGCCGATGCTCGAGAACTTGGTGGCGGCGGCAAGATTGAAAAACAGGTTGAGGGCACCCAGGATGAGGATGGCCGACAACACCACCATCAGGCCGTTGACAAACGTGTTGGGAAACAGCGCCAGCCATGCGCCCAGGATGATGGAGCCTATGCCCACGATGGGGAATGGCGGCACGGGGTGCGTCAGCCGCTGGCCCTGGGCATCATAGATGTCGACACCCTGGGCTGTGGCCTGCCGCCGCGCCGACAGATAGGCCACGGCACTGATGACACCCGACACAAAGAAGATCACGCCGATGGCAATGGTGATCCACGTCACCGTCTGCTCACGGTACTTCACAAGGAGGGCACCTGTGACAATGGCGCAGAGGGCCCTGAAAATGCTGCTTTGAAAAACTTTCATGCCGCAAAGATAATAAAAAGTTATAACCGACGCATGTCCGCCATGTGTTTTTTAGCAATTTCTCCCACTAATTTTAACCAGACTCATGACCACCCTATACCTC
>CAVAXH010000086.1:0-10139 GCA_963592505.1 Bacteroidaceae bacterium | reverse complement strand
CTTCGAGATCATCAACGGCAACCAGCAGGCTGCAGCAGGCACCTACAAGTGGGGTGTCACCATCACTACCGCCTACCTGCCCCTCGACAACACCGCCTTCTTCGACAGCGACAAGAACCTCGTGGAATGGCTCTCACAGTATGGGCCCGGCAACGAAGTGGCCATGAAGGCTTACCTCGGACGCATGCTCTTCCGCCAGGAAGAGGTGGAGAAGAAGGTCAACGTGCTCTCCGGAGGCGAGAAGATGCGCTGTATGATAGCACGCATGCAGCTGCAAAACGCCAACTGCCTCATCCTCGACACCCCCACCAACCACCTCGACCTCGAGAGCATCCAGGCCTTCAACAACAACCTCGTCAGCTTCAAGGGCAACATCCTCTTCTCAAGCCACGACCACGAGTTTATCGAGACCGTGGCCGACCGCATCATAGAGCTCACGCCCAGCGGCACCATCGACAAACTGATGCCCTACGACGAGTATATTCACGACGAGGCCATCAAGGAGCAGAAAGCCAAGATGTACAACGCCTGACGCCCTGCCCCACCCCACACACTGACAGCAAGCTTCAGCCAGCCGTGTGGCACGCTTTTTGCATGCCACACAGCTGAACAAAGCACATAACACTCTTATGGAAGAAACAAAAGACACCAACAGAAAGATAGACATCGAGACGGAGGAGCAGCTGCACACCGCCGATGCACAGCAGCAGGATGCCGACGCGCAGCCCGAAGCCGACGCACAGACCGACGTCACCGGCGAAGAGCAGACCGAGGATCCGCTGGCACAGGCACAGCGCCAGGCCGACGAGATGAAGGACAAATACCTGCGCACACTGGCCGAATTCGACAACTACAAGAAGCGCACGCTCAAGGAGAAGACGGAGCTCATCCTCAACGGAGGTGCCAAGACCGTCAGCGCCATACTGCCCGTGCTCGACGATTTCGAGCGGGCAATGGCCGACAAGAGCGAAGACCCGCAGGCCATCAAGGAGGGCATCACCAACATCTACAACAAGTTTGTGAAAAGCCTCGAAAGCCTGGGAGTCAAAAAGATCGACACCGCCGACAAGGACTTCGACACCGACTACCACGAGGCGGTGGCTATGGTGCCCGGGATGGGCGACGACAAGAAAGGCAAGGTCATCGACTGTCTGCAGACCGGATACACCATGAACGACAAGGTGATCAGGCATGCCAAAGTGGCCGTGGGACAATAAGGCCCGCCTTGACGCACACACACATCTGAAGTCGAAATCTGAAAATCACACGAAAACAACAAAATGGCACAGAAAAGAGACTACTACGAGGTTCTGGGCATAGACAAGAACGCAAGCGAGGATGAGATAAAGAAGGCCTACCGCAAACTGGCCATCAAGTATCATCCCGACAGGCAGGCCGACAAGTCGGAGGCTGAAAAGAAAGAGGCCGAAGACAAGTTCAAGGAGGCTGCCGAGGCTTACGACGTGCTGCACGATGCACAGAAACGCCAGCAGTATGACCAGTTCGGATTCAACGGACCGCAGAGCGGCTTTGGCGGAGGCGGCATGGACATGGACGACATCTTCTCCATGTTCGGCGACATCTTCGGCGGGCACGGCGGATTTGGCGGATTCGGCGGGTTCGGCGGAGGAGCTGGCGCAGGCCGCCAACGCGTGTACCGCGGATCAGACCTGCGGCTGAAGGTCAGACTGTCGCTGCAGGACATCGCCTCGGGAGTCACCAAGAAGTTCAAGGTCAGAAAAGACGTGGTGTGCAGCCACTGTCAGGGCACCGGTGCAGAGAAGGGCTCAACCCCTGAGACGTGTCCCACCTGCCACGGAGCAGGTGTCGTCAACCGCACCGTGCGCTCAATGTTTGGCATGATGACCACACAGACCGAATGTCCCAACTGCCACGGCGAGGGCACCATCATCAAGAACAAGTGTCACGAGTGTGACGGCAACGGCGTCGTCAAGGGCGACGAGATCGTGGAGATCGAGATCCCCGCAGGCGTGGAAGAGGGCATGGTCGTCAATGTCAGCGGAAAAGGCAACGCCGGACCCCGTGGCGGTGTCAACGGCGACATACAGGTGCTCATCGAGGAAGAGAAGAACGAGCTCTTCACACGCGACAAGCAGGACCTGTCCTACAACCTGCTGCTCGACTTCCCGACAGCCGTCCTCGGAGGCGAGACACAGATACCCACCATCAGCGGCAGCAAGGTGACGCTGAAGATCGAACCCGGCACACAGCCCGGCAAGACGGTGCGCCTGCGCGGCAAGGGCCTCCCCGCACTGCGCGGCTACGGATCGGGCACGGGCGACCTCGTGGTGAAGATCAGCGTGTATGTGCCCAAGACGCTCACCAAGGAAGAGAAGAAGAAGGTGGAGTCGCTGCGCGACAGCGAGAACTTCAAGGGCGACTCCAATGCCCGCAAGAACATCTTCGACACGTTCAAGAGTTGGTTCGCATAAGCACCGCACACCATCTGTCATTTTCATATGGACTATCAGCAGACCGTAGAATATCTATACAACAGCACCCCCGTATTCGAACGCGTGGGTGCTGTTGCGTATAAGGAAGGGCTCGACAACACGCTGGCCCTCGACAGCCACTTCGGACACCCGCACCTTGCCTACCCCACCCTGCATGTGGCCGGCACCAACGGCAAGGGCTCGTGCTCGCACACCCTCGCCGCCATACTGCAGGAGGCTGGCTACAAGGTGGGGCTCTACACATCGCCGCATCTTGTAGATTTCCGTGAACGCATCAAGGTTAACGGACAGATGATCAGCCAGAAACGTGTGGTCGACTTCGTGGAGGAGCACCGCGCATTCTTCGAACCGCTGCACCCCTCGTTCTTCGAACTCACCACCGCGATGGCGCTGCTCTACTTCAAGGAGCAGCAGGTCGACGTGGCCGTCATCGAAGTGGGGCTCGGCGGACGCCTCGACTGCACCAACATCATCACGCCCGTCCTCTCGGTCATCACCAACATCAGCCTCGACCACACGCAGTTTCTGGGACACACGCTCGCACGCATAGCAGCTGAGAAGGCCGGCATTATAAAAAGAGGTGTGCCCGTCGTCGTCGGAGAGACGCTGGCAGAGACCGCTCCCGTCTTCCAGGACGTGGCCAGCCGCCAAGAGGCACCGCTCACCTTTGCCCAGCAGCAGCGCGAGGTGACCGCATGGGAACCCGCAGCCGACGGCGGCATCGTCTACCACACCGAGCACTACGGCACCATCCACGGCGCGCTGGGCGGCCAATACCAGGCTGCCAACGCCAACACCATCCTCAACGCCGTGAACCTGCTGCGCACATCGGCCGACGCCACAGGCCGCAGCCGTTTCAACATATCGCGGCAGCACGTGGCCGACGGCTTTGCCAACGTCGGCCGCACCACAGGACTGCAGGGCCGCTGGCAGACACTGCACAGCCACCCCCTCGTGGTGTGCGACACAGGCCACAACGTCGGCGGATGGACATGGCTGGCCCGACAGATCGGCGCACAGAACTGCAAGCACAAGCACATCGTCTTCGGCATGGTCGACGACAAGGACATCGACACCGTGATGGAGCTCCTGCCCAAGGATGCCACATACTACTGGACACAGGCCAGCACCAAAAGAGCCGTGCCGTCGGATAAGGTCAGACAGACGGCGCTGCGCCACCAGCTCAGCGGCACCGACTGCGGATGTGTGGAACAAGCATACCGCACGGCACTGCAAAATGCAGGCGAAAACGATTTCGTCTTCGTGGGCGGATCAAGCTATGTGGTGGCCGATCTGCTGGCATTAAACGATTTTTAACATCTACCTTTACTTTATTTTCTGTCATTTGTCTTGCGATTACCGTTTATTTTTAGTTACTTTGCAGTAGGTAATAACTAAAAACTATAAATATTATGAGCACGACTGAAACAGAAAACTTCGGTGGCCTGAAGAGATCCAATTATCAGGCTACCGTTGACGGCAAGAAGACAGACCTCTTCTTCCTCAAAAACAGTAAAGGCCACGTTGTAGCCATCACCAACTATGGTGGAGCCATCGTCGGTGTGTTCGTTCCCGACAAAGACGGACAGCTGGCCAACGTCATACAGTGCTACGACAGCATAGAGGCTGCACAAAAGTCTGACTCACCCTACAAGTCGACACTCATCGGACGATACGGCAACCGCATCTGCGATGGCAACTTCACACTCAACGGCAAGGAATATCACCTCGCTGTCAACAACGGCAAGAACCACCTGCACGGCGGAAAGAAGGGTTACAATGTGCGCGTGTGGGACGCTCACCTGATGGGCGAGCACACCCTGGCACTCAACCTCACAAGTCCCTATGGCGAAGAGGGTTACACAGGAGAGGTGAAAGTTTCGGTCGAATACACATTCACCGACGACGACGAGCTCATCATCGAGTATCTCGCCACCACCAACAAGAAGACCATCATCAACCTCACCAACCACGGATATTTCTCACTCGCCGGCATCGCCAACCCCACCCCGACCATCCACAACGTGGTCTGCCAGATCAATGCCGACTTCTACATCCCCATCGACGAGACATCCATCCCCACCGGAGAGATCCGCAAGGTGGACGGCACGCCCTTCGACTTCCGTGCCCCCAAGCCGCTCGGCCAGGACATCGATGCCGACGACGAGCAGATCCGCAACGGTTCCGGCTATGACCACTGCTTCGTGGTCAACAAGAAGGAATTTGGCGAACTGGCCTTTGCCGCCAAGGTCGTGGAGCCCGTCAGCGGCCGCACGATGGAGGTCTACACCACCGAGCCCGGCGTGCAGCTCTACACCGACAACTGGGCTGACGGCAAGGAGGGACAGTGTGGTGCCACGTTCCCCAAGCGCACCTCGGTATGCTTCGAGGCGCAGCACTTCCCCGACTCACCCAACAGACCGTATTTCCCGGATGTGGTGCTCAGACCGGGTGAGCAGTATAAGCAAAAGACCATCTACAAATTCGGTGTAGAGAAATAAGACACCATTTTATTATAAGGGGGAAGGATGATTGCCGTAGCGCAGGTCGTCTTTCTCCCCTATTTGTGAAACCGCTAATAACTGAACTTAACTAAATATGTCACAAAATCCTCAAACACAGCGCCCTAACTACACGTTTGCGCTGATCGTGGTTTTCATCGTGTGCTTCCTCATCGGATTCATCACTACGATGAACAACTCGATGATCTCTTTCTGCTCGAAAGCCTTCAACCTCACTGCACAGCAGGGACAGTATGTCAACACGGCCTTCTATGGTGCCTACCTGCTCAGCATCCCCTTTGCCATGCTCATGAGCAAGATCGGCTACAAGGGCACACTCATCCTCGGCCTGGCCGTTGCCGGCGTGGGCTTCGTGGTCAACTCCATCGGCATCAACTCGGCCATCGCTGCAGGTGCCAACGTCTACACCGTGTTCCTGGCCAGCATGTGCCTCGTGGCATGCGGCGTGGTGATGCTGCAGAATGTGGCCAACCCCTACGTGATGGTGCTCGGCTCGCCTGAAAAGGGTGCCTTCCGCATGACGCTGAGCCAGGCGCTCAACTCGGTGGCCACCACACTGGCTCCCCTCTTCATCACCTACGTCATCATTCGCGGACAGGAGGCTAAGCCTGAGGCCGTGCCCGCTCCCTTCCTGGGTCTGGGTGTCTTCACGCTGCTCATCTGCATCATCCTGGTGTTCCTGAAGCTCCCCAAGATCGACGAGGGCAAGCAGGCTGAAGACGAGGGTGTGCACCGCGAGTACAAGAGCTCGGTGTTCAAGTATCCGCACGTATGGCTCGGCGCACTCGGCATCTTCATGTATATGGGCGTGGAGATCGGCGTGCCCTCAATGCTGCCCTACAAGTTCCGCGACCTCGTGGGCGAGGGTGCCGACTACACCAGTCTGGCCACCAGCTACCTGGCTTTCTACTGGGGCGGCATGATGGTCGGCCGTTTCATCGGTGCTGCCATCCTGGCCAAGTTTGAGCCCCGCAAGCTGCTCACCGCATGTGTGTCGCTCGGTGCTGTCTGCATCCTGCTGAGCGTGGTGCTGCCGGGCATGACAGGCATCTGGTGTATGATAGCTGCCGGACTGTTCCACTCGGTGATGTGGCCGCTGATCTTCAACCTCGGTCTGCAGGAGCTCGGTCCTCACACCAAGTCGGCAACGGGTGTCATCAACACGGGTGTCATCGGTGCTGCACTGCTCATGCCCCTCATGGGCACACTCGTCGACTCTACGAGCGTCGTGGTGGCCAGCTGCTGCCTCTTCATCTTCTATGCCTACATCGTTTGGTTCTGCATCTGGGGATCGAAGATCGGACTGGGAAAATAACTGTGAATAACCAACAAGACAATAAGTTCCTATTAACTTTTTAAAAATTTGAACTATGGATATTGAATATGTAAGAAGTCGCTTCATCAAGCATTTCGACGGCAAGACGGGTAACATCTACCACTCACCCGGCCGCATCAACCTCATCGGCGAGCACACCGACTACAACGGTGGTTTCGTGTTCCCGGGAGCTGTCGAGCAGGGCATTATGGCTGAGGTGCGTCCCAACGGACAGCAGACATGCAACATCTACTCCATCGACCTCAAGGATATGGCTCATTTCAAGATCGACGACCCCGAAGGTCCGTCGGCCACATGGGCACGCTACATCTACGGTGTGGTGCAGGAGATGAGAGCCCTCGGCGTAGACGTGAAGCCCTTCAACGCCGCCTTCGCAGGCGATGTGCCTCTGGGTGCCGGCATGTCATCGTCGGCTGCACTCGAGAGCTGCTTTGCTTGTGCGCTCAACGACCTCTTTGGCGACAATAAGGTCTCCAAGTGGGACATGGTGCTTGCCGGTCAGGCCACAGAGCACAAGTATATCGGTGTCAACTGCGGCATCATGGACCAGTTTGCATCGGTCTTCGGACAGAAGGGCAAACTGATGCGCCTCGACTGCCGCAGCCGCGAGTTCGAATATTTCCCCTGGGAGCCTAAGGGCTACAAGCTCGTGCTGCTCAACTCCAAGGTGAAGCACGAGCTCAAGGGTTCGCCCTACAACGACCGCCGCAACTCTTGCGAAAACGTCGTGAAGGCACTGAGCGAGAAGTTCCCCGAGAAGAAGTTTGAAACGCTCCGCGATGCCAACTGGGATGAGCTGGAGGCCGTGAAGGCTGTCGTCAGCGAGGAAGACTACACCCGCGCACACTTCGTGCTGGGCGAGGTCGACCGCGTGCTGGCTGTCAGCGCTGCGCTCGAGAAGGGCGACTATGAGACCGTCGGACAGAAGATGTTTGAGACCCACTACGGACTCAGCAAGGAGTATGAGGTGAGCTGCGAAGAGCTCGACTACCTCAACGACCTCGCCAAGGAGAACGGCGTGACTGGTTCGCGCATCATGGGCGGCGGCTTCGGCGGCTGCACCATCAACCTCGTGAAGGACGAAGTCTACGACAAGTTCATCGCCGATGCCAAGCAGAAGTTCAACGAGAAGTACGGACACGAGCCCGAGGTGATCAACGTGGTCATCGGCGACGGTTCAAGAAAGATCTGCTAATCACTGTGCCTTCTGCCTGCACATAGCGTAGGCAGCCGGCTACAGCACACACATATTGGCCTGCTGTTCCCCCATCTAACGGGGAGCAGCAGGTCTTTTTTATGCCCCCTATCTGGCATCCGGGAAGCATAAAGCAAGGGTTGATATAGGTCAACGAGTGTAATTCTTACCCTTTTTCAAAAAAAAACGCATAAAAGAGTACCACTTTCACGAAAAAGTAGTATCTTTACCGACAAATACCAAGAACCAATAACTAACAACACTTTTGTATGGAAAACTTAAGGAATCTGATGTACGGAGCCGGACTGGCCGTAGTCGCTTTGTCATCGTGCTGCGGCGGTAAGACAACCACCGAGACAGTGTCGGGACTCGACCCTGCAGCTTTCGACACCACGCTCAACGGCAAGAAGACCGAGCTGGTCACCATCAAGAACAGCAACGGCATGGAGGTATGCCTGACCAACTACGGCGGACGCGTCGTAAGCATCTGCGTGCCCGACAAGGACGGCAAGCCCACCGATGTCGTGCTGGGCTACGACAACATCAAGCAGTATGCCGACACGCTCAACAGCCCCTCCGACTACGGATCGAGCGTAGGCCGATATGCCAACCGCATCAAAGACTCGAAGATCGTCATCGCCGGACAGACCTACCAGCTGCGTGCCAACGACAACGGCAACTGTCTGCACGGAGGCGGCAACACAGGATGGATCAACAAGGTCTACGACATCAAGGAGAAGACCGACAGCTCTGTGACATTTGCCATCAGCGCCCCCGACGGCGAGAATGGCTTCCCCGGCAATGTGCAGGCCACCGCTACCTATGTGGTCAAGAGCGACAACACGCTCGACATCACCTTCGGAGCCACCACCGACAAGGAGACCGTCATCAATATGACCAACCACAGCTACTTCAACCTCAACGGCGACCTGTCGCAGGAAGGTGTCGACCAGGTGATGTATATCAATGCCGACAAGTTCACACCGTCTGACGAGAAGTATATCCCCACCGGCGAGATCAAGGACGTCACCGGCACACCGATGGACTTCCGCAAGGCACACGCCATCGGAGAGACCATCGTCGACACCACCTACGACCAGATCAAGAATGCCACCGGCTACGACCACAACTGGTGTCTCAACACCTACAAGGACGGCAAGGGAGACGACAAGACCGTCTGCGCCAGCCTCTACTCGCCCAAGACGGGCATCCTGCTCGAGGTGTTCACCAATGAGCCCGGCATACAGGTCTACACCGGCAACTTCCAGGGCACCGGCATCGCCTGCAAGCACGGCGTGAAGTATCCCAAGCACGTCAGCGTCTGCTTCGAAAGCCAGAAATACCCCGACTCGCCCACCAAGATCACCCAGGGCGTGAAGGACTGGACCGACGCCACACTCAAACCCGGCGAGACCTACTATTCACACTTGGCCTATAAGTTCAGCATCAAGTAAGAGGCTGCAACCGCACACCTGGCTTGTAAGTTCAACATCAAGTAAAGGACAAATAACAAACTTAACAATCTATATCAATTATGAATTGGAATTCAACAGAATTCGTTTGGCTCGACTGGGCAGTGCTCGCCATCGGCGTTGTTGGCGTGATCTGGGCTGTCTGGCATGCTATCGTTAAAGACAGAAAGGCTCAGCAGGGCGAAGACTCGTCGGCATACCTCTTTGGTAAGGGTGAGCCGTGGTATGTAATAGGTATGGCTATCTTTGCCGCCAACATCGGCTCGGAGCACCTCGTCGGCCTCGCCGGCACCGGTGCCAAGAGTGGTGTGGGTATGGCCCACTGGGAGATGCAGGGCTGGATGATCCTCATCCTCGGCTGGCTCTTCGTGCCTTTCTATCAGCTGCTTATCAACAAGATGGGCAAGATCATCACCATGCCCGACTTCCTCAAGTTCCGCTACACACAGCGCACGGGTTCTTGGCTCTCCATCATCACCCTCGTGGCCTACATCCTCACGAAGGTGAGCGTCACGGCACTGACCGGCGGTATCTTCTTCGAGTATCTCTGGGGCCTGAACTTCTGGGTAGGCGCCATCGGACTGATTGTCCTCACCACCATCTTCACCGTGTTCGGCGGCATGAAGGGTGTGATGACGCTGTCTACCATCCAGACTCCTATCCTCGTCATCGGCTCGTTCCTCGTGCTGTTCCTCGGCCTCTCAACGCTCGGCGGCGGCAGCATCGGCGAGGGATGGACAACCATGATGGACTACTGCAGCAAGCTCAACAACGGCTACGGCACCACACACATGTTCCACTGGGAACAGGGCGACGGCATGTATCAGGAGTATCCCGGCTTCGTGGTGTTCATCGGCGCCACAATCATCGGCTTCTGGTACTGGTGCACTGACCAGCACATCGTACAGCGTGTGCTCGGACAGGTGCCCGGCGAGAGCAACGAGGAGGTGATGAAGCGCGCACGCCGCGGCACCATCGCCGCCGGTTTCTTCAAGGTGCTCCCCTGCTTCATGTTCCTCATCCCCGGCATGATTGCTGCTGCCCTGGCCTCCAGAGGCGACATCGCAATGGAGAACACCGACGCTGCCTTCGCCATCATGGTGAAGAGCGTGTTGCCCGCAGGTATCAAGGGCATCGTGA
>CAVAXH010000085.1:0-10357 GCA_963592505.1 Bacteroidaceae bacterium | reverse complement strand
ACCTCAGGCGTCACCCTATATGGCAAATGTTGACCCATGCGCCCAAATGTTATTTTCCCGCTTCGCTCGGAGCAGGGGCAGATGGGGAACGGAAAAGTTGCGGGTGGTTGCTTTTGACGTTAACACACGTTAAACTCTCTTGTTTGTGATATTTTTTTCGTTACTTTGCATGCAAATTTGGGTTATTATAGCCAATTGATAAATGGGACATAAACGAAAAAGAAGCAGTAGGCGGTCGGGACGCCTGCAGTCGGTCACGCTCTGCATCAGTACGGCGCTGGTGCTCATACTCTTAGGCCTGGTGGTGTTCTCCACGCTGCTGGGGCGCAACCTGTCGTCTTACGTCAAGGAAAACCTTGTGGTGACGCTGTTGCTCGAACAGGACATGACCGACACCGAGGCGCAGACCATGTGCCGCGCACTGGCCAACCGACCCTATATCAAGAGTGTCAACTTCATCAGCAAGACGCAGGCGCTGCAGGAAGCCACCAAGGCCATGGGCGCCGACCCGTCGGAGTTTACCGACGGTGTCAACCCGCTGCCGTCGTCGGTGGACCTGACGCTGATGGGCGACTATGCCAACAACGACTCGCTGCGGTGGATAGCCAAGGAGCTCAAGCAGTATCCCAAGGTGTCGGAGATCAACTATCAGCGCGACCTGATCGACACGGTCAACCGCAACCTTGCCAAGATCGGCCTGGTGCTGCTCGTGCTGGCGGTGCTGCTCACGTTTGTGTCGTTCTCGCTGATCAACAACACGGTGCGCCTCGACATCTATGCGCGCCGCTTCTCCATCCACACCATGAAGCTGGTGGGCGCCTCGTGGAGCTTCATACGGTGGCCGTTTGTGCGCCGCGCCGTCGTCTCGGGTCTGCTGGCAGCCTTCCTGGCCTGCGTGGTGCTCGGCGGCGGCATGTATCTGCTCTACTGCTATGAGCCCGACGTGCTGACCGTCATCTCGTGGGTGGAGCTGGCCATCACGGCCGGTGCCGTGTTTCTCTTCGGCATCATCATCACGGCGCTGTGCGCCGGCATCTCCGTCAACAAGTTCCTGAAGATGAAGGCCGGCGAGCTCTATAAGATATAATAAGGTGTCGCTATAATCGCAGAAAAAACAACGTATTGTACATATAAGAAAATCTAACTATGGATAGAAGAAATCTGGCATTCGACCGCACCAACTTCATTCTGTTGGCCATCGGCTTCGCCATTGTGGTTATCGGGTTTATCCTGATGAGCGGTCCGTCATCGACCGAGGAGGCTTTCAACCCCGACATCTTCAGCGTGCGCCGCATCAAGGTGGCACCGGTGGTGTGCTTCGTGGGATTTGTCTCCATGATCTATGCTGTCATCCGCAAACCCAAAGACAGCGTTGAAGAGAAGGATGAGGCGCAGCCGAAGGACAGCGCCGCTGAAAAGACCGGCATCGAAGTAGAAGACGCAAAGTAAGACATGAACGAACTGCAAGCATTACTGCTCGGGGTCATCCAGGGCCTCACCGAGTATCTGCCCGTCAGCAGCAGCGGTCATCTGACCATCCTGTCAACCATGATGGACGTGTCGGGAGCCGACAACCTGATGTTTACTGTTGCCGTGCATGTGGCCACGGTGCTGAGCACACTTGTCATCTTCTGGAAGCAGATCGTGTGGATCTTCCGCGACCTCTTCAAGTTTGAGTGGAACGAGGGCACCCGCTATGCGGCCCTCATCGTGCTGTCCATGATCCCTGTCGGCATCGTGGGCGTGTTCTTCAAAGACACGGTGGAGGAGATCTTTGGCTCCGGCCTGCTCATCGTGGGCCTCATGCTGCTGCTCACGGCAGCCCTGCTCACCTTCTCCTATTATGCCAAGCCCCGGCAGAAAGAGAAGATCTCCATGAAGGACGCTTTCATCATCGGTCTGGCCCAGGCCTGTGCCGTGATGCCCGGCCTCTCGCGCTCGGGAAGCACCATTGCCACCGGTCTGCTGCTGGGCGACAAGAAGGAGAAACTCGCACAGTTCTCTTTCCTCATGGTCATACCGCCCATCCTGGGCGAGGCACTGCTCGACGTGCTCAAGATGGCCAAGAGCGGTGTGGCCTCGGTGATGGGCGACATCTCGGTGTCGGCACTGGCCGTGGGCTTCGTGGCAGCATTCGTCTTCGGATGTCTGGCATGCCGATGGATGGTGGACATCGTGAAGCGTGGCAAGCTCATCTATTTCGCCATCTATTGTGCCGTGGTGGGCGCAGTCACCATCGCGGCCTCACTGATGTAGAACGCCACACAACCATCGCATGCAAATGGACTTCATACAAGGCGAGATCATAGCCATCGACAAGCCCTACGGCATGTCGAGCTTCGGCGCGCTGGCACACATCCGCTATCTGCTCTCCAAGAGGTTGAAGCGCAAGGTGAAGGTGGGACATGCCGGCACGCTCGACCCGCTGGCCACAGGTGTGCTCATCCTGTGCACGGGGCGCTGCACCAAGCGCATCGAGGAGCTGCAGGCCCACACCAAGGAGTATGTGGCCACGCTGCAGCTCGGTGCCACCACCGACAGCTATGACCGCGAGCACACTGTGAACCACACCTATCCCTGGCGCCACATCACCAAGCCCCTGGTGCTCGAGACCATCAAGCAGTTTGTGGGCGACATCGACCAGGTGCCGCCGACCTACAGCGCCTGCAAGGTGGCCGGCGAGCGGGCCTACCAGCTGCGCCGCAACGGCGAACAGGTGGAGCTGAAGCCCAAGCGCATACGCATCGACGAGATAGAGCTCACCGACTATGACGCTGAGCACCACCGCATCACCATCCGCGTGGTCTGCGGCAAGGGCACCTACATCAGGGCGCTGGCACGCGACCTGGGACGCGCCATGGGGAGCGGCGCTTACCTCACCGACCTGCGCCGCACGCAGGTGGGCGACTTCGCGGCCGACACCGCCATTGCCTTCGACCGCTTCGGCGAGTGGCTGGAGGCGCAGGAGCTGGTGACCGCACCCCAAAACACATAACATGTAACCCCGAACAACAAAAGAAACGGCGGATGTCCGCCACACCACCATAACCCCAAATACATCCATGACGATGCAGCGGTCGCTGTACGGGGCCCCGTCCGGAAGCATCCGGGACACAGCGTCGTCAATGTTAAAAGTTCAAACGTCAAAGAAAAATGAAACTGTCACAATTCAGGTTTAAGCTGCCCGAAGAGCAGATTGCCCTTTACCCGCACAGTCTTGTCCGCGAGTTCACCAACGATGATGGCTCCAAGGAGTCGTTTCGTGTCTCACGGCGCGATGAGGCCCGCATGATGGTGCTTCACCGCAAGACAGGCGAGATCGAGATGTTCAAGAAAGACGAACAAGGTAACCCCATAGAAGGACAGTATATAGAGTTTCGTGACATCCTCAACTATTTCGACGAGGGCGACACGTTTGTCCTGAACGACACGAAGGTGTTTCCTGCACGCCTCTATGGCACCAAGGAGAAGACCGATGCCAAGATAGAGGTGTTTATCCTGCGCGAGCTCAATGAGGAGACACACCTGTGGGATGTGCTCGTGGAGCCTGCCCGCAAGATCCGCATCGGCAACAAGCTGTTCTTCGACGAGGTGGGCACCATGGTGGCAGAGGTCTACGACAACACCACGAGCCGCGGCCGTTCGCTGCGCTTCCTCTACGACTGTTCGCACGAACAGTTCAAGCAGGACCTGTTTGCGCTGGGCGAGATGCCCCTTCCCGACTATGTGCTCAACGGCCGTCCGGAGGATCCCACAATGGCCAACATGCATGTGCGCTCGCATGCCACGGCCGACGACGTGGATGATTTCCAGTGCATCTTTGCCAAGAACGAGGGCGCGGTCACCGCACCGGCCACCGGTCTTCACTTCAGCCGTGAGCTGATGAAGCGCATGGAGATCAAAGGCGTCAATGCAGCCTACATCACCCTGCATTGTGGCTTGGGCAACTTCTCGCAGATAGAGGTGGAGGACCTCACCAAGCACAAGATGGACTCCGAGCAGATGAAGATCAACAAGGAGGCTTGCGACATCGTCAACCAGACCAAGCAGGCCGGACATAAGGTGTGTGCCATCGGCACGAGTGTGGTGAAAGCCACAGAGACCGCTGTCGGCACCGACGGCATGCTCAAGGAGTATGACGGATGGACCAGCAAGTTTATCTTCCCGCCCTACGACTTCGGCTTGGCCGACAGCATGGTGGCCAACTTCTACCATCCCGAGACGACCCTCATGATGTCGACAGCTGCCTTTGGCGGCTACGATGCCGTGATGGAGTGTTACAACAAGGCTGTGGAGCACGGATACATGTTCGGATGCTTTGGCGACAGCCTTCTGATCGTCGACTAAGGCATCGCCGTCGTCGTCGCATAAAATGACCTGAAGCGTATGCTGCACCGCGTCTATTTCAGCCTTGGCTCCAACCTTGGCAACCGCAAACGGCTGGTTCGCGAAGCCATCGCCCTCCTGGGAGAACGGGTGGGCGTGGTGGAGCGGCAGTCGTCGTTGCTGGAGACCGAACCGTGGGGCTTCAGCACGCCCAACAAGTTTATCAATGCCTGCGTGTGCTGCCTGACGACCCAGAGCCCGCGCCAGTTGTTGGAGAGCACGCAGGCCATCGAACGCGAGATGGGGCGCACCATGAAGTCGACCGACGGACACTATAGCGACCGCGTGATCGACATCGACATACTGCTCTATGATGACATCTGCGTCAACGAGCCCGACCTCGTCATTCCCCATCCCCACATGCGGGAACGCGACTTTGTCATGATACCGCTGCGCGAGATTCTGGCCGATATATAACCGGACAGGTAGGTCTTAAACAGGCAATTATGATTCTTCCGCTTTTCTCGTTGGTGGTTAAGCTAATTCATAGGCATCCTATTGCATGCTGTTCACCTTGCCTTCTTTTGCCATAATCTACGCATATAACTGAAGATCCGAAAATTGCAGAATACCAAAATAGCCGCACTGTCCTGACGGACAATGCGGCTATTGCTATTTCTCTCTTAGCGTGGTGGGGGTGAAGGCCGATGGCCTTCCGCCTCTTACTTACGCAGACCGAGGGCCTTCACGATGGCACGGTAGCGGGTGATGTCGCGCTCCTTCAGGTAGGTGAGCAGACGACGACGCTTACCGACGAGCTGAGTCAGCGAACGTGTGGTCACGAAGTCCTTGTGGTTGGCCTTGACGTGCTCTGTCAGGTGCTTGATGCGATAGGTGAACAGAGCAATCTGGCTCTCTGCTGAACCTGTGTCGGTTGTTGACTTGCCATACTGGCCGAAGATCTCTTCTTTCTTCTGTGAGTTAAGATACATGATGTTTGTTGATTAATAAATGGGTGCATCATTGACATCCTTTGGTAGCGCAATGGCCTTAATCAAACAACCATCCGCAACCGCAAATGCTCCGGGTTTTCCGAAAATGCGGTGCAAAGGTACAACTTTTCATTCAATTGCACAAGCCTTTCGAATATTTTTAGTAATTTTGCATGCAAAATAAATACAGGTATTTTATTTAAGGTAACATAATGCAAGACATTCGTAACATCGCAGTTATTGCGCACGTCGACCACGGAAAGACGACATTGGTCGACAAGATGATGCTCGCTGGCAAACTGTTCCGTGACGGCCAGGACAACAGCGGAGAAGTGCTCGACTCCAACGACCTGGAGCGTGAACGAGGGATAACAATATTGTCGAAGAACGTCTCCATCAACTGGAAAGGCGTCAAAATAAATATTCTTGATACTCCGGGCCACTCTGACTTTGGCGGTGAGGTGGAGCGCGTGCTCAACATGGCCGACGGATGCCTGCTGCTGGTCGATGCCTTCGAGGGCCCGATGCCGCAGACGCGCTTCGTGCTGCAGAAAGCATTGCAGATCGGCCTGAAGCCCATCGTGGTGGTCAACAAGGTCGACAAGCCCAACTGCCGCCCCGAGCAGGTCTACGAGATGGTGTTCGACTTGATGTGTGACCTTAATGCCACCGAGGATCAGCTCGACTTCGCCGTTGTCTACGGATCGGCCAAGAACGGCTGGATGGGTGCCGACTTCAACAAGCCTACCGACAACATCGACTACCTGCTCGACAAGATCGTGGAGGTCATACCCGCCCCGAAGCACATCGACGGCACGCCGCAGATGCTCATCACCTCGCTCGACTACAGCAACTACACGGGCCGCATCGCCGTGGGCCGTGTGCACCGTGGTGTGCTGACCGACGGCATGAACATCGTGATCTGCCACCGCGACGGCTCGCGTGAGCGCACCAAGATCAAGGAGCTCCACACCTTTGAGGGCATCGGCCACCAGCGCGTGGACAGCGTGGAGAGCGGCGACATCTGTGCCGTCATCGGCCTCGAGAACTTCGAGATCGGCGACACCATCGCCGACTTCGAGAACCCGGAGCCGCTGCCGCCCATCGCCGTGGATGAGCCCACGATGAGCATGCTGTTCACCATCAACGACTCGCCGTTCTTCGGCCGTGAGGGCAAGTACTGCACCTCGCGCCAGATCAACGACCGTCTGCAGCGCGAACTCGAGAAGAACATCGCCCTCCGTGTGGAGCCTTTCGAGGACTCCACCGACAAGTGGATCGTCAAGGGACGTGGTGTGCTCCACCTCTCTGTGCTCATCGAGACCATGCGCCGCGAGGGCTATGAGCTGCAGGTGGGCCAGCCGCAGGTGATCTATAAGGAGATCGACGGGGTGAAGTGTGAGCCTGTCGAGGAGCTCGACATCAATGTGCCGCAGGACTACTCGTCGAAGATGGTCGACATGGTGACGCGCCGCAAGGGTGAGATGACCAGCATGGACACCGAGGGCGACCGTGTGAACATCACGTTCGACATACCTTCGCGCGGCATCATCGGCCTGCGCACCAACGTGCTCACAGCCTCGCAGGGTGAGGCCATCATGGCACACCGCTTCAAGGAGTACCAGCCCTACAAGGGCGACATCGTGCGCCGCACCAACGGCTCGATGATCTCCATGGACGGCGGCACGGCCTATGCCTACGCCATCGACAAGCTGCAGGACCGCGGCAAGTTCTTCATCGATCCGGGTGAGGATGTCTATGCCGGCGAGGTGGTCGGTGAGCACATCCACGACAACGACCTCGTCATCAATGTCTGCAAGGCCAAGCAGCTCACCAACGTGCGTGCTTCCGGCTCCGACGACAAGGCCCGCATCGTGCCGAAGACCGTCATGAGCATGGAGGAGTGCCTCGAGTATATCAAGGGCGACGAGTATGTGGAGGTCACCCCGAAGAGCATCCGCATGCGCAAGATCATTCTCGATCATCTTGAGCGCAAGCGTTCCAACAAGGAATAAGTCGAAAGACACACTATAGACAAAAAGCGTGCGGGCAACACACACATCAGGGTTGCTTCCGCACGCTTTTTGATTGATTGTTTGTAATTTTGCAACAGATTGTATGAGGATATGAGTAAGAAAGACAGGATAGTTTCGTTTTTGTGGCAACATCTGTTGTTGCTGGTTTCACTGTGTATCATGACTTTCGGTGTGGCCGTGTGCGTGCGGAGCATGCTGGGCTCGAGCGTGATATCCACGTTGCCTTATGTCTTCGAGTCGGCAGGCAAGGCGGGTGGCATGGGCATCCCCCAGTTTACCATTGGCCAGTACACCTATATAATGAATGGCGTGCTGGTGCTCGGGCAGATAGCCGTGCTGCGCAGCCGTTTCGAACTGGTGCAGCTCTTCCAGCTGTTGGTGGGGTTTGTGTTTGGCACGCTCATCGATGTCAACATGTCGCTCACGTCGTGGCTCGTGCCCACCGTGCTGTGGCAGAAAGCGCTGGCGCAGATAGCCGGCTGCACGGTGCTTGGCGTGGGCATCGCCCTGGAGGTGCGCTGCGGGTCGGTCACCATGCCGGGCGAGGGCTTTCCCGTGGCCGTCAGTGAGGTCACCGGCATAGAGTTTGCCAAGATGAAGATTGTGGTCGACATCACGCTGGTGGCGCTGGCCGTGGCCTTCTGCTATGTGTTTTTTGGCCGTTGGCTGTGGCACATCGTGGGCATAGGCACCCTCTTCGCCATGTTGTATGTGGGCACGGTGGTGCGCATGGCCGGCCGCCATCTGGGCTGGTTCGACCGCCTGCTGGCCTATCGTCCCGGCTTCCGCCGCTACGTCTACGGTCTGGCGCGGTTCCTGTTCAAGCAGTAGCCCTGCACAAGCCCATCATTGTGCATGCTGTCGTTTTTTTGACTGTCAAAGGGGGGCGTGCACATCAAAAAACATGGTTTCGATAGGCGGATACTCCATTTTTTCGCTACCTTTGCAAGCAATCAACAAACCATCAAGAGCAAGCAAACGACATGAACAGTTCAGACGGCATCATCACCAGCACACAAAACGCCCGCATCAAAAAACTCATCCTGCTGCAGCAGAAGTCTTCCGAACGACGGCGCGAGGGAGTCTTCGTGCTCGAGGGGCGGCGCGAGTTGCTCCATTGCCTGCACTGCGGCTACCAGATCGACACGCTGTTCTACTGTCCGTCGCTGTTGTTTGCCGATGGCGAGGATGCCGAGCTCAAGCGTGTGATCGCCGACAGCCATGCGCTGCAGGTGACGCCCGCCGTCTATGAGCGCATGGCCTATCGCGGCTCCACCGAAGGCATCATTGCCGAGATGAAGGTGCGGCAGACCACGCTGGCCGACCTGCAGTTGCCCGAGCATCCGCTGTTGATGGTGCTCGAGCGTGTGGAGAAGCCCGGCAACCTGGGAGCTGTGCTGCGGTCGGCCGATGCTGCTGCGGCCGACGCCGTGATAGTGTGCGACCCGCTCACCGACCTCTATAACCCCAACCTCATACGGTCGAGCATCGGTGCTGTGTTCACGGTGCCCACGGTGGCATGCTCGTCGGCAGAGTGCATAGCCTTTCTGAAAAACCGTGGCATCCGCATTCTCACGGCGCAGTTGCAGGACTCGCATCTCTACTACGACACCGACATGCGCTGCGGCACGGCCCTCGTGATGGGCACCGAGGCCACCGGCCTCACCCCGCAGTGGCGCCAGGCTGCCGATGCCCACATCCGCATACCCATGAAGGGAAGGCTCGACTCGCTCAATGTGTCGGTCAGTGCTGCCATCCTGCTCTTCGAGGCTGTGCGCCAGCGCGAGAAATGATTATGGGGCGGTTCTGTAAAATTAGCACCGCAATATAGAGCCCATGCGCCAGGCCTTATAACAGCTCCGGCCCGTCGACGTCTCCCATTTCGGGAAACCGGGCCTGCAGAGCCCGCGCCTTCTCCATCGTCTTACGGACAAATGCGGCATACTCTTCCGACTCCGGATGAAACGGCCGATGCCCCAGCGCCTCGCGTATGGGGCGCCATTCTTTCAGGAAGGCGTGTGTTTGGCTTGAGAAATAAGTGTTGCCAAACCGCTCGAAGATATGGTCGATGGCTTGTGGGGTGGGGTGCAGCATGTCCTCGCAGTAGAAGCGATAGTCGCGCAGCTCGTCGAGCACAATCTCGTAGGAGGGGAAGTAATCCACGGTGACACCCTCTGCCCTCCGCCTCACCTGTTCTATGGCCAGCAACAGGGTGGCCTTGGAGAGCTGCGACTCGTGGTAACCATATTTCCGATATCTGATGGGCGACACGGTGATGACAAACCTCACCTGTGGGTAACGCCTGTGCACGAGGCCGACAGCATGCTGCAGATGTGCGGCACACTGCCCTATGTCGAGCACCTGCTCGTCGAAGAGGCGCTGCGGGCGCTTCTGGCAGTTGTCCACGATCTCGCCGGTCTCCTTCAGCACATACACATGGTTGGTGCCCAGGGTGAAGACGCATGTGCCGGTCTCGTCCTCGCAGAAGGGCATCGCACCGTCGGCAAGCAGCCGCTCCACGGTGTGCACGATGCTGGCGGGGTTATACATCACGCCATAGGGATTGACCACCGCGCGAAACCGCTCACGGCTGAAGCGCCGCCCCATGTTGTCGGCAAAGCATGAGCCCACAAAGAGCATGCGCTCGCATGGCGATATCTGCCACGACGGTTGGGGAATGTCGACAGGGGTCGTGAAGTTCATCATCTTGCTGGGTGTCCTTTTTTTATATCTGTTCTTTTATGGGGTGGCGCCACTGCCCGTCAGGTCAGCTGCGCGACACCTGCATGCCCTTATGGCTGAGCGTCATGTCCACAAAACGGGCATTGGCGTTGGGCCGATGGCTGTTGAGCAGGGTCTTGATGCGTGCGGCCGCCTCGGGGTCTTTGGCCACGAGATACAGATAACCGCCGCCGCCGGCACCGAGCAGTTTGTAGCCCAGGCACAGGTCGTCCACCGGGTCGGTGATGCGCCGGCACTCGTCGGGGTTGGTGCCGCTGTCGA
>CAVAXH010000084.1:0-10434 GCA_963592505.1 Bacteroidaceae bacterium | reverse complement strand
GGGTGTCAGTTCGGCCGTGAGCGCAGCCGTATGCTATGTGTATCCCAACGGGGTATTCTCCGGCATGGGCTACGACTTCTCCGTGCAGCTGTTCGGCTTCTGCATCATCGCCTTTGCCTTTGCTGCCGTGCTGTTTGTGGCTGCCAGTTTCGCCATGCGGTGGTGGAGCTCCAACTGCCGCCACACTCCCATTCCCGAATAGCCCGGCGTAGGGAGAGAGACAACAATGTCAAACCAAGTGGCGTGGACGTTCTCTGAAGAGGCGGTGAAAGGCTTTTCAAAGGGCCTCACAGTCTGGCGATGTACGTCACGCGCACATATAACACAATAAAGACTCGAATGCGACTGTTTCTTTTTCTTGTAGGTGGCACAGGATCGCGCGTGATGCGCCCGCTCCTCATGCAGTTTGCCGCCGGCATACACCCCCTCGACGAAGTAGGGAATCCCCTGCCGCTCGAGGTGGTGCCCATCATTGTGGACCCGCATAAGGCCAACGAAGACCTCAAGCGTACGGAGAACCTGCTGCGCTGGTACCGCTCCATCCGACAGACCCTCTACGGCACCCGTACAGATGTGGCGCGCGGCTTCTTCTCGGTGAAGGTATCCACGCTGAGCGACATCGTGCCGGCCGGCTCGCCGCTGAGCGACACGTTTCTCTTCAACCTCGGCACCGTGGAGTCGAAGAAGTTTCAGGACTTCATCGCCTACAACACCCTCGACACGGCCAACCAGGCGCTCTGCTCGATGATGTTTTCCGAAGACCAGCTGCAGACGAAGATGGACATCGGCTTTGTGGGGTCGCCCAACATCGGTGCGGTGGCACTCAACCAGTTTAAGGACAGCGAGGAGTTCCGCCAGTTCTCCAACGTGTTCCAGAAGAACGACCGCATCTTCATCGTGTCGTCGATCTTCGGCGGAACAGGTGCTGCCGGCTATCCCATCATCGTGAAGAACATTCGCAATGCGGCCAGCAATGCAGCCATCAACAACCGGGGCGACCTGCGCGACGCACGCATCGGCGCACTGACGGTGTTGCCCTATTTCAATGTGCAGCAAGACGAGAACAGTCCTATCTCACGAGCCGATTTTATCTCGAAGACCAAGTCGGCCCTGTTCTATTACCACGACAACCTCACGGGCCTGCGCCAGGGTGGGGTGGACCTGCAGCAGTCGAAGATCAATGCCTGCTACTATGTGGGCGACGAGGTGCCGTCGACTCCCTACTTCAACGATCCCGGAGGCAACGGCCAGCGCAACGACGCTCATGTGGTGGAGTATGTGGGTGCCCTGTCGGTCATCGATTTCCTGTCGATTCCCGATGAGCAGCTTGTCACCCGCGGCGGCAATGCACAGAATCCCATCTACAAGGAGTATGGCCTGGCCAACGACCGGCAGACGCTGACGCTCAACGACTTTGGAGCCCCCACACGACAGTTGGTCAACAAGAGCATGGCGAAGTTCTATCTGGCTTATCAGTACATCACCAACCAGTTTGGCAAGGACATAGGGCGCGGCTACACGCAGGACAAGCCCGAGATCACCAAGTCGCTGCTGTCGTCGACATTCTATAATATGCTCACCGCCGACTTCTTTGTGGCCTACCGCACCTGGCTCCGCGAGCTCGCCGGCAACCAGCGCAGCTTCGAACCGTTCAACCTCCTCACTGCGCAGATGGCCGATGCCGTCAGCGGGGTGACACCCCGGAAGGGCTTCTTCAGTGGCGAGGTAAACTACAAGACGCTGCTTGGCGCACTCAACAAAGGATCGCAGGCAGCGGTCAAGGTAGGTCGCTTCCAGTCAAACGAGACGGTGCTGCGCCTCTTCACCCTGCTCGACGAAGCCCTCGACAGTGTGGTGGAGGAGAGATACAACGGACTGGTATAAGGCAAAAGCAGAGTAAACAGCCATCATATAATGTTGCCAGCTACACATAGCCAAGCCACCATATAATGTTGACGGCTGCATATAGCCAAATCACCCCGCAACCATTCAGATACGCCTATAGTCATTATGAGCAAGATACTTTCATACAATAAAAAGACATCCGGTGAGGGCTGGATCTCCCTCTCCGACCAATATAGTGCCGATGAGATCAACATGATCGACGATCCCAACGGCGGACTGTCCGTGAAGCCGCGCACGGCCATACCTTCACCATTCGCCCAGATGGACCTGGTGAAGAATGCGTTCCGGCGGTTGGCGATGGATGCCAACCTCAATGGCGAGCTGATGGACGAACGGCTGGTGGGCAATGCGCTCGATGTGGCGCAGCTGTTCTTCAACCTGCCCGAACTGTCGACCGTGCTGCACGTGGTGGAATGGAACAAGGCCAGTGCACTGCAGCTGTTGGCCGCAGACCCACATCACCGGCTGCTGGCCGACACGATGGCGATGTTTCTCGAACAGGACAAGGAAGCATTCAACTTCGACCGTATGGACCGGCTCTACTTTCTGGTCTACGGCAATCAGGTAGTGGGCGGCACATCGCCCACCACGCTCTTTATGGCCACACCCAATGCGTGCCCCGGCCAATGGAACATCCCTGTGGAGCAGAACGTCAATCTCTTCGACCTGACGCGTCCGCTCTATATGCGCGAGCCGAAGTTTGTGAAGTGTCTCTACGCACTCTTCACGGCATACCCCGACCTGAAGAACCTGTGCGGAGAGGTCAACGCCTATCTCATCACCTGCTTCGACCGGCTCCCGGTCGCCCTGCAGCAGCAGATACTGACCGACATCGGCAACCCGAAGGCTATGGACCTGGCCAACCAGGACAGAGCCCTGCAGTTTCTCTCGGCCCACTATGCGCCCGCCGAGGGCGGCATACAGGCCTTGGGCGTGCCGTGCTATTGCGCCCGCCCCACCGACATCCTGAAAGCCATACAGGAAAGCGATTTCCTCATCGAGCCCACCGTGCGCCCCGAGGGCGAACGCCTGCCGCTGGTGCTGCAAAACCAGCTGCATGCCTCGCAGACCGAACCGTTCCGATACATCACGGCCGACTGGGATGATCTCATCACCATCACTGCCGCCGACTATGCGCCGGACCCCGACAAGCGTGTGCTGCCCGCCACCACACACCAGTATCCGTGGCTGACGGCCGCCGACTTCTTCCAGCCGGCGCTCATCCGTCTCGACTACACGATGGACCACGACTGCTTCTTTAACGGCAACCTCTCGCTGGGAAGCAGAGACACCGATCCCAACGATTTCCTGCTGCCGCTGACACCCACTTATTTCAAGTATTTCACCACGCAGGACTTGATGGGCACCATCGGCGGGCGTCCGCGCTTCGAGATGATACACACGCGCAACGGCCAGCACGACGAGGTGAAGGTCGTCTTGCGTGTGCCTGTGCAGAAGTCGGGGCGTTTCATCACCCTCGAACGCACCTACGTGCCGGCCACCGGTGTCGACATGCGCTACGACACGGTCAACGACCGCGGACACTATCTCACGGTGCCCTTCGGCCTGAGCATCTTCCCCTTTGTGAAGACCGCCGACCTGCGGCAGTATAACGTGCAGCTGGTGGACCGTGCGCTGGGACTGCTCGAAAACTGCAGTCTGCAGTTGGCATTCCACAAGCTCGGAGCCACAGGAGGCACCGCCGGGGTGCCAGCCCTGAAGCGTTCGCGCTCGCTGAAGAGCGAGAAGCGCGTGGGCGCCGACTACTACCGCCTGGCCGAAGGGTTCGACTATGCCACCGTGACGCTCACCGACGAGCGGCAGACGCTGCTCTGCGAAGGCGTGGTGTGCCCGCGCTGGCCGGTGTTTGTGGAGGGGCACGATGCGTTCACCTTCGCTGTAGACTTTGGTACGACCAACACCCATGTGGAGTGCATGCGGCAAGGACAGATGCCCGAACCGCTGGCCATCAGCTCCGATGCCAAGGAGCGGCTGCTGGCCACGCTCTACAATGGCGAGCATATCCTTTATGATGTCATCCTCAAGCAGGAGTTTCTGCCCAAGAACATCGGCGGCAACTACGGCTTCCCCCAACGCACCGTCCTCTCGGAGACCGACCGTCTGGATGCCGAGAATGTCGACGAGATGGTGGCGCTGGGCGATGCCAACATCCCCTTCATCTACGAGAAGGAATCGATAGGCTACGGCAACCGCGTGGTGCCCAACCTGAAGTGGTCGACGGAGATGGCAACCTCGAAGCGTGTGCGCGCCTATCTCACCGAGCTGGCCCTGCTCATGCGCACGAAGGTGCTGCTCGAGAGCGGCGACATCCGCAAGACACGCCTCGTGTGGTTCTATCCGCTGGCAATGAAGGTAGGCAACGTGCGCAAGATGGGCGAGATGTGGCGCAAGACCTTCCAGGAGGTGTTTGGCGTGGAGCCCGACGAGCGCACGCTGGTGCAGATGCCCGAGTCGGTGGCCCCCTACTATTTCTATCGGGGCAGCAGCCAGTTCAGGGGCGCAGCATCCACGGTGGCTTCCATCGACATCGGCGGCGGCTCGAGCGATGTGGCAGTCTTCGACTCGAATGCGCAGCAGCCCACCATCCTCACGTCGTTTCGCTTTGCGGCCAACGTGCTCTTTGGCGACGGTTTCTCGGAGGTGCCGCACGGCGACACCAACCCGATGCTCAGCCGCTACGTCGACTATTTCCGGCGCCTCTTCGATGCTGACGACGACCGTTACGGCGAGCTCAACGGCATACTCGACGACATCACGGCCAAGCGCAAGAGCGAGGACATCAACGCGTTCCTGTTCTCGGTCATCAACAGCAAGGCGGTGGGCGGCAACGACGTGTTCTCCTACAACCTGCGTCTCAACGAAGACGGACGGCTGAAGATCGTGTTTATCTATTTCTACGCCACGCTTATCTATTATGTAGCACGCATGATGCACCACCGGCATTTCGACAAGCCCCGTTCGGTGATGTTCTCAGGCACAGGCTCGAAGGTGCTCGACATCGTGGGCAGCAAGCGCGACCTCGACCTCATCTCGCAAACCATCTTTGAGCGGGTGTATGGCGAGCGCTACGATGCCGACGGCTTCTCGGTGGTGATGGAGCGCAAGGAACCCAAGCAGATCACGTGTCGCGGAGCCCTCATGCAGGTGCGCGATGCCAGCGGCTGTGCCAGCGTGGACCAGCTCAACCGACTGATGGACGGCATAGACAACCAGGTGAAGTACAACTATCCGGTCATCGACCGTGAGGACCTGACCTATGCCGATATGGACGATGCTGCCGTGCGCCGACAACTGGTGGATGCCGTGAGGACATTCAACGACTTCTTCTGCCAGCTGTGCGACGATCTGCAGGTCGTCGACCGTTTCCTGGTGGACACGCAGAGCCTGGAGCGCTTCAAGCAACTGGTCAACAAAGACCTGGAGCATCATCTGCTCAACGGTTGGAACTATGTCAACAAGAACGAAGCGCCGCGCAGTGCGTCTGACAAGATAGAGGACACGATGTTCTTCTATCCCATCATTGGCAGCATCCGCGATAACCTCATAGAGAACCTCTGAGTATGTTTGGAAACAAGGCCAGTATGACAGAAGAGCAGGTGGAGGAAAAGCTCCGCCCGCTAGAGCAACGCATCGCAGAACTTGAGAAAGTAGTTGAAGAACAAGCCGTTGCACTGCAATCGCTCCACAAGATATTGAATGAGCAAAACGCGCTCATGGCATCGCTCCAGGCCCGCGGAGAATCCGGCCCGGAGGCGACCGACAGCCCCGCAGAGAAGCCTGCGGCACAGCCGGCCGGACAAGGCCCTGTGCGACCGCAGCAGCAGACAGAGGAGCCTTCGGTCCGCTTCTTCTCCATGCCCACCGCCGACGGTGCGTTTGCCGAAAGCACAGCCCAGGAACAGGTGGGGAAGAGCATCTACCGGATGACCACCGTCGACGGCCGTACAGGCCGCTTCACGATGCTGTCGACCCCCGACGCGATCGCTACGGCGATGATCAGCGTAAGCCAGTTTGTGAAGCCCGTCTGCCGCATAGAGGGCAACACACGTCGCCAGCCCCAGCACATCGACACGCTCGACGAGGGGCTGGTGCAGTTTGAGGCCGGTGTGTGGCGGGTGGTGCGAAAGGCCACCGTGCAGTTTGTCTGACGCCAGCCAGTTGGTTTGTCTGCCCCCAGCTAGTTGGTTTGTCTGAACCCTGCCGGTAAAAAATAAGTATAGTATAATAATTCGTAAATAGAAGGAGTCTCGCCCATGCAAGTGAAATGTCCTCGCTGCCGTTTTCATTTTTACTCAGCCCTTACACCGGGTTTCACCACGCTGCAGTGTTTCTGCCCGCGGTGTGGCCAGCCGTTTTTCTACGACCTGACGGGCATGCCAGACCTGCAGGACGGTCAGTCGGTGGAGAACATGCCAGCCTTTGGCCCCGGCTTGCCAACCGATGCCGAGGCATGGGAGGCAGAGCGCCGCGTGCAGGGCGACCGCCGGGAAACCGGCAATGGGAAGGACGTTGACGCTTCGGGAACCGACGAGCCGCAGACAGGTAGCGACAGTGCCACGTCGAGGAGCGACGGGCAGCGTAGCGGCAGCGATGCGAGACGTTGGAATGAGGCACCATTGAGCACAGACTCAAGACTTTGGGGTGAGGCACGGCCCAGGGGCGGTGCGCCAAACGCCAGACTTAGCATGGGCTGTGTGGTTGGCATAGCCGTGATTGTGATAGGCAGTTTGATTTGCGCCTATCAAATGATGGACTCCGACACCCCATTCCCACCCCTCGACGAGGAAGAAATCACCGACTTGGTGCGTCGGCAGGAGCGCTACGGATCCTACTCCCGGACCGACAACGACGACACGCCGGCCGACACGTTGCCAGGATGGGCAGAAGACAATGACGAGGCGGTGCCCGACTGGGTGGAAGGCTCTTGGCATATCTACACCGATTATGGAGGCATCGACGTCACCATCAGCGGCCACACCATCACCGAGACCACCGACGGCGAGACGTGCAAGGGCACCTTTCGTTATCACGCCAACGCGCTCTATTGCGATTTTGGCGACGACGACAAGCCCACCGTCTACCGCCTGGACCGCGATCACCGCTACATCGATGCCGGCAACGGCCTGCTGATGCAGCGGATGGAGTAGAGAGAAGGGGGAGGAGCAGAAACGCCTGACCTATACGCCAAGCACCTCAGCGTTTCTGCGTGTCGTGCAACCACTGTTCGAACTCGTCCTGGTAACCGTTGAACACATTGATGTCGACGGAGCCGTGAATGCCAGCCACCCGACCGTCGGGTGCCAGTTGCCAGATCCATAGTTTCACATCGGGCTTATACTCACCGTAGCGTGCTATCCACACCGGATAGCCCCCCTTGATGTCGGGCGCCAGGTTGAGGTATTTGTTGACGAACATCTGACTGATGTAGAGTATGGGGCGCATGCCCGTGTGGCGCTCCACGGCGGTGAGCCACTGGCGCACCTGCTGCCACATGGCCTTGGCGCCCCCCATTTGTGCCACCTGAGCCGCCGACGGCTCCACGTCGAGCACAGGCGGCAGGTCGCCCTGCTGCAGATGCAGGTTTTTCAGGAAGTAGCGTGCCTGCAGAGCGCCTGAGGTACGGTGAGAGAAGAAGTGGTAGGACCCCACAGGGACACCGTGTCGGCGTGCAGCACGGTAGTCGGCGGCGTAGTAGGGGTTGAGCACTGTGGTGCCTTCCGTAGCCTTGATGAAGAGGAACGACACCTTGTAGTCGGTCGCCCCCCTTATGTTTTTCTTCGACAGCGTCCCCAGATGGATGATGCGCAGTCGGTCCCAGTCGATGGCGAAGCGCTTGCGTCCCACGAGATGCTGGTGCTTGGAGATGTCTATGCCGTAGATGCGGTCGGTGGTGTAGTTGAGCCGTTCGCCCTTGAAGACGTCGTCTTTCCATTCGCCCACCCTGAAGTAGCGGTCTTGCGAGGAGAAGCCGAAGCCGTTGCGGCGATCGTCTTTCCAGATGCCCTCGTAGTGGGTGGCATCGGTGGCGTGGTAGGTGCCGTAGCCGTTGGCGCGGAGCAGCCGGTCGAAACTGCCGCAGTAGACACCTCCCTCATCGTGGCGTGTGCCGCTGACGAGCGTGTCGTGGTCCCACTGTCCGGCGATGGTGCGTTGCTGTGCGTCGCGCGTCTCGCCGTAGCCCTGCCGCATGCCGTTGGTCCACTGTCCGCTGTAGACGAGCGAGTCGCCGACGGTGAGCGTGCCCAGTCCGTGCGGCTTGCCGCCGACGGTCTGTCCCCGATAGCAGCTGTTGCCGTGCTCGATGACGCTGATGTCGGTGGGATGCAGTTCGCAGGCCCCCAACATGCAGACGATGAGGGACAGGCAGACGTGCTTGATGATCTTATGGGCCATACGACGGAACTTAAAACTTGAAAACCAAAGGATGTTCATCACTTCTTGCTGAGCCGGATGTTGCCGCCAGCCATCACCCCCACAAACCATCCGCGGCTGCTGAAGACCGGACTGCCGTCGGCTGCAAACAGATGCGGGAGATCGTGGTGTGTGCTGTCGGAGGCCGTCGCGGGCACCAGCAGCGTGAGCAGGGTGGTGTCGTTGCACACGGCCTTCACGGCAATGATGGAGGAGGGCAGCAGGTGGGCAGCCCATGGCAGCGAGCGCACAACGTGTGCGCCCACCGTGCGGCTGTCAGAGATGGGGTGCAGCGTGAGCAGCGGGTCCGCAGGCGCCACAGGGGTGACGGTGGGCCGGCAGGCCACGTGCTGGAGGCGGCCAGCGGCATCTGTCCACGAGGCGGAGCAGCGTGAGCGTTGCACCAGTTGGGCGTGCTGACGGCTGGCCAAGGTGTTCAGCGCGTTGTAGATATGCTGCAGCGAATCGAGTTCAACAAACTGTCGCTCAGCATATTCGGCAATGTGCTGATAGCCGTCGTCCTGCACGCCGTGACAACGCAGATAGTAGGCCAGCTCCTTGCGTTCGATCTCCTTTCGCTGCAGCAGCCGTTGCAGCGAGTCGGTCTGGGTGGCGATCAGCGCCGGCACACTGTCGGCCGCAAGCCGCTGGATGAAAGGGTTGCACGGCTGCACGGTGAGGATGCTCCGGCCAGTGCCGGGCCGCCACCAGCTGTCGGCCACCCACACGCCCTCGGTGTGTACGGAGTCGGTCCACACCACCGTGGTGTCGCTGTCCATCACCACGCACAGCTGCGCCACGCCGTCGACCAGACAGACGGCCCGCCGCATGTCGGCCTCGCTGGAGGGCAGCAGGCGCGAGCCCAGCCACAGCAGGGCGGCCACGGGCAGCAGTGCGACGGCCAACACAGACAGTCGGCGCGGGGAAAGGGATAAGTGTTTCATCAGTCTGCAAAATTACGAAATATTTCGGTCACTGAAGCCCTGCGGTGTCTATTCTTTTTGCTAACTTTGTGAGATATGAAATGGACTTCGACCGACAACGACATCCTGCGCCTGGCACTGCCCTGCATCGTGAGCAACATCACGGTGCCGCTGCTGGGCCTTGTAGACCTGACGATAGTGGGACATATAGGTTCGGCAGCCTACATAGCCGCCATTGCCGTGGGAACGATGATCTTCAGTGTGACCTACTGGCTGATGGGCTTCCTGCGCATGGGCACCAGCGGCATGACGGCGCAGGCCGTGGGCGCTACCGACTGGCAGGGGGTGAGACAAGCCCTGCGGCGAGCCCTGCGCGTGGGCCTGCTGGTGGGTGTGGCGCTGGTGGTGCTGCAGCGGGGGCTGTTGCACGCTGCTCTCTGGGTGATAGGGGCGTCGGACAATGTGGAGCCGCTGGTGACCACCTATTTTAATATAGTGGTGTGGGGCGCACCGGCCATGCTGGGCATCTACGGCCTCACCGGCTGGTCGGTGGGCATGCAGACCACACGCATCCCGATGTGGGTGGCCATCTTCCAGAATGTGGTCAACATCGTGGCGTCGCTGTTCTTCGTCTTTGTGTTGGGCTGGAGCATAGCCGGTGTGGCTGCCGGCACGCTGGTGGCCCAGTGGTGCGGTTTCGCACTGGCAGCGGTGATGGTGAGGCGCAGGCTGCAGCAGGTGCCCGCCGATGCAGGCGGCAGACGGCAGCGTCCCTCCACGTCGTTTTGGCGAGCCGCACGCGGCGATGCCGACATCTTTGTGCGCACGCTGTGCCTGGTGGCCGTGAACCTGTCGTTCACCACGCTGGGAGCCCGTCAGGGCGACCTGCTGCTGGCTGTCAACACGCTGCTGATGACGTTTTTCACCTTCTTCTCCTACATCATGGACGGCTTTGCCTTTGCCGGCGAGGCGCTGGGCGGCAAGGCGTGGGGAGCCGCCGACGGCAGCGGTCTGCTGGCGGTGGCCCGCCGGCTGATGGGGTGGGGGTGGCTGATGGCCCTGGTGTTCACCGTGGGCTATGTGGCTGCGGGCACGCCCCTGCTGCACCTCATCACCAGCGACACCGAGGTGGTGACAGCCTCGGGCGACTATCTCTTCTGGACGTGGCTCATAC
>CAVAXH010000083.1:0-10680 GCA_963592505.1 Bacteroidaceae bacterium | reverse complement strand
GTATGAAGAAGCGGTACTTGGCACCCTCCTGCATGAGCTGCAGACCCTCGGTCCAGCCTTTGATGACCTGGTTGAGGCCGAACGTGGCTGTCTGTCCGCGCTGGTAGCTGCTGTCGAACATCTGTCCGTTGATGAGTGTGCCCTCATAGTGGCACTCCACCTGGTCGGTGGCGGCAGGCTTGCGGCCATTGCCCTCGCGCAGCACCTGATACTGCAGACCCGACGGCAGGGTCACCACACCTTCCTTCTTGGCATTCTCAGCCAGAAACTGCTCACCTTCTGCCTTGGCGGCAGCGGCCTGCTGTTCTTCCTTCTCCTTGAAGAAGGCCTGTATGGCCTGCTGGGCCTCGCTGTCGGTGAGTGCAGCCTTTGAGGCAAACACATCCTTGATGGCTTGTGCAAAATCGTCTACATTCACGTCGGAGGCCTGCATCTGCTGCAACTGATGGCCGATGCTCATACCAAGAGCATAACTAACTTTATCCATTCTTTTCGGTTATTGAAATACAAATTAAGCGCAAAGTTACTATTTTTAATTAGTACACTGAACCATTATACCCGAAAATTTGCTATTTTTGTGGAATAATAACTAATGTCGGGTGGCCACACTCACCCGCACGGGATGGCCGTGGCAGCACCCGAACAAAACTGACTACTTATGGAAAGAAAGAAAAAAGTGGTTTTCCTCACCGGCGCCGGCATGTCGGTGGAAAGCGGATTCAAGACCTTCCGTGGCAACGACGGACTGTGGGAGAACTATCCCGTGGAGCAAGTGGCCTCGCACGAGGGATGGGAAGCCGACCCCACACTGGTCACCAACTTCTACAACATGATGCGCCGCAAGCTCTGGGATGCCAAGCCCAACGACGGCCACCGCCTCATAGCCGCTCTCGAGGAGCGGTGCGAGGTGAGCGTGCTCACACAGAACGTGGACAACCTGCACGAGAAGGCAGGCAGCACACACGTCATACACCTGCACGGCGAACTGACCAAGGTGTGCTCGAGCCGCAACGCCTACGATGAGCGATACATCCGCGAGCTCACGCCCGACGACAGCGACGTGGTGCCCGGCACCAAGGCCGACGACGGCTCGCTGCTGCGCCCGTTCATCGTGTTCTTCGGCGAGAGTGTGCCCATGCTCAACCCCGCTGCACAAGAGGCTGCCGAGGCCGACGTGTTCGTGGTCATCGGCTCGTCGCTCAACGTCTACCCTGCCGCCGGACTCGTGCAGTACACCCGCCGCGACTGCCCCGTGTACCTCATCGACCCCAATCCCGTGAACATGAACGTAGGCCGACCCTTCACCCACATCGAGAAAGGTGCCTCGGAAGGCATGCGCCAGCTCATAGACCTGCTCTGACCACAAAGGCCACATACTGCCCTCATCAGAGCCCTATCGTGCCCTCATCAGAGCCCTATCGTGCCCTCATCAGAGCCCTATCGTGCCCTCACCAGAGCCCTATCGTGCCGCCGCCACAGCCCACAATGAAGGCGGCAGGGTAAAGCTTTGACGAGGTGAGGTGAGGCATGCCTTTAACCTATAACGGAAAAGGCAACAAACAACAAGGTAGCAACGCATTCACAATTGCTACCAAAACAACCATCCGATCTTCCCCGAATTCTCCTTGTTTCGGTCGCCATTCCGCCCGCCTGCGCCCTTCCCGGCACCCACACGCGCCCTTCCCGGCACCGAAACCGCCCTCCCCTATACCGAAAACACTCCTCCTCTATACCAAAATCACCCTCCTGTGTACCGGAAGCTTCCTTCTGCGCACCGAAAAGCAGGCTGCCACTCGCCTTTTCGGTCAGCAGGCCAGCCTTTAGACACGAAAGAACACGAAAAAGACTCGAAAAGAGCCCCAGATAGTCAAAATTGCAATCTCGACTTGTCACTTTTTTGTCGCACTTTGCCTGTTTGAGCCATCCGGCAGCACATTTATCCTACGGATAATCGGCAGTTAAGCATATTTTCTATAACTTTGCATGCAATACACAACCATCAAAACATGAAGAAGAACATCATAACGGCTGTGGCCCTCGCCATGGCCCTCACCGCCACAGCACAGAAGCGCGCCTTCACGGTGGAAGACGTCTACCGCGTGCAGTATGTGTCATCGCCCACCGTGGCAAAAGACGGCACCCTCGCCTACTCCACCAGTCGCTCGGATCTGAAGACCCGGAAATCGTACAGCAACATCTATATCGCGACCAACAACGGCAAGGACGCCCCCACCCCCATAACGACCAACGACCGCAGCTACTCACCCCAGTGGTCGCAGGATGGCAAAAGCCTCTACTTCTGCTCGAGTGTCGACGGAGCCACACAGCTCTTCAGATACAGCAACGGACAGACCACCCAGCTCACCGACTATGCCCTCGGCGTAGACGGCCCGGTGGTGTCGCCCGACGGCCGTCTGGTGGCCTTTGCCGCCGAGGTGTATCCCGAGATTGGCGGTGCCGACGGCAAGGCCAACAAGGAAGCCATCGACAAACGCGCCAAGAACCCCATACAGGCTCACGTGGCCGACAACCTGCTCTTCCGCCACTGGACCACCTACAGCGACGGACGCTACTGGCACATCATCGTCTACAACACGGAGACCAAAACCTACACCGACGTGACGCCCGGCCGCTTCCACAGTCCGGTGTTCTCGCCCAGCGGCCCCTCGGGCTTCGTCTTCTCACCCGACTCGAAGGAGATCTGCTATCTCAGCAACCACGACGCCCACCCCGAGGCTTCCACCAACTGCGACCTCTGGACCGTCAGTGTCGACGGCGGCGAGGCCCGCAACCTCACGGCCGACAACAAGGCATGGGACGGCAGCCCACAGTATAGCCCCGACGGCCAGTGGATAGCCTACCGCTTCCAGCGCACGCCGAGCTATGAGAGCGACCGCTTCGTGCTCGCCCTCATCAACCGCAAGACTGGCGAGAAGCAGGTGCTCACCGACGACTACGACAACTGGGTGGACGACTACCGGTGGGCAGCCGACTCGAAGAGCATCTACTTCCTGGGCGAAGAGCGCGGCTACCAGCCCCTCTATCAGGTCAGCATCAAGGACAAGCGGCGCACATGCCTCGTGGCCAACCGCGCCATCGGCAGTTTTGAGCCCGACGGCAAAGGCGGCTTCTACTACACCTACTCCACCACCGGCAAGCCCGTGGCACTCTACCACACCGCCACCCCCGGCAAGACAGGCAAGCGCTTTGCCGAACGGCAGGTGACACATCTCAACGATGCCCTCGAGGCCGAGGTCGACATACGCCCCTCAGAAGCCCACTGGGTCATCGGCGCCGACGGCGACAGCGTGGAATACTTCATCGTGAAGCCCCACGGCTTCGACCCCACCAAGCGCTATCCCCTCGTCATCAACGTACACGGCGGACCGCAGATGCAGTGGATGGACTCCTTCCGCCCCGACTGGCAGGTGTTCCCCGGAGCCGGCTATGTGGTGGCCTACCCCAACCCGCACGGTTCCACCGGCTACGGACAGCAGTTCTGCCGCGCCATCAGCGGCTCGTGGGGCGGACGCCCCTTCGAGGACGTGATGAAGGTCACCGACGAACTGGCCAAGCTGCAGTATGTCGACTCCACACGCATGGGAGCCATGGGATGGTCGTATGGCGGCTACTTCATGAACTGGCTGCAGGGTCAGACCAAGCGCTACCGCTGCCTGGCCTCCACGATGGGCCTCTATGACCTGCGCTCCATGTGGGGAACGACCGAAGAGCTGTGGTTCCCCAACTTCGACCTCGAAGGACAGCCCTGGAACTCGGCGCTCTACAAGAAATGGAGCCCCTCAGAATATGTGGACAACTTCGCCACGCCCACGCTCATCATAACCGGCGAGAAAGACTACCGCGTGTCGTACACGCAGTCGCTGCAATACTTCTCCACCCTGCAGACGCTGGGCATCCCCTCGCGCCTCGTCGTCTTCAAGAACGACGGCCACTGGCCCTCCAACCTGCTGTCGATGCCGCTCTACTACAACGCACACCTCGAGTGGTTCCACCAGTATCTCGGCGGCGCCCCCGCACCCTGGGACAGCGAGAAGATGGCCGACCAAGGACTGCAGTGGTGACAAAGCGGCTATAAAACAAGCAAAAACCAGCTGAAGCAAGCTAAAAAACAAGTGGAAAAACAAGGCCGCATCGCATAAAAGACGTAACTTTGCGTTACACGAAACAACACCGACAGATATGGCAAAACATCCCTCCTGGCACGACGAATACTGGCTCATGCTCATGCAGCTCTATCTGAAGCATCCGCAGGGCATGAAGTCGCTCTACAGCCGAGGTCTCGTGGACCTGGCGCTCGAGCTGCACATACCTCCCACGTATCTCTACCGCAAGATGTTCAAACTGAGGCAGATCGACACGCCAAGCCTGCAACGCCTCTGGAACACCTATGCCGACAGCCCCAAGCGGCTCAGGCACGAGGTGCAGCTGCTCAGGCACATGGACGGCTTCGGTGCAGCCAGCGAGTTCTATGCCGGTGTGGCCGTCAACGAGTCGTGGGAGAAAGACTTCAAGCCCATCGACACGAGCCCCATCGACGGACTGACACCCGTCATGCTCATCGTGATACTCGACCTCTACTTCCGGCTGACGCCCAACACCATGGTGGCGGCAACGCCCGAGGTGGCCAGTCTCGCCAAGTGCCTGAAGCTGACACCCGCCGACATCGTGCAGACGATGAAAGCCTACCAGGTCTGCGACCCCTACATCCACCACACACAGCCCGTAGCCCCCGCCCTGCTCGATGCCTGTCAGCAGGTGTGGAAACGCTACGGCAACGAAGACCCCGACAAAACGGCCGCACTGGCCGCACAACTCATAGAATACTGGAAATAAGCAATGCCACAGAAACTCATACAAACCGAGGCGCTGACCCAGACACAACAACAACGACTCTCGCAGCAACAGATGCTGCAGGTGAAGTTGCTGGAGATGCCCCTCGCCGAACTTGAGCAGAACATTGCCGTGGAGCTCGACGACAACCCCGCACTGGAGCCCATGCGCGACGACCTCGACGACTACCCCCTGGCCACCGACGCATCCGACACCACCGACACGCCCGATGCTGCCACCGACACGCCCGATGCCGCCAACGACACGCCCGATGCCGCCAACGACATGTCCGATGCTGCCGACGACGACCTCTATGAGCGAAAGAGCGAACGCGAAGAACGCGAGGAAGCGCTCGACAACGCACTGGCCAACCTCGGAAGCGACGACGAGATGACATACGACGGAGCCTACACCCCTGCCGCCAACAACGACAGTGACGACTGCGAAGAGATGGTCTGGGGCGACACCACATCGTTCTACGACAAGCTCAAGGAGCAGATGGGCATGCTCGAACTGACCGACGAGCAACAGGACATCATGGAGTATATCATCGGCTCGCTCGACGACGACGGTATATTGCGTAAACCACTCGACGACATATCCGACGAGCTGGCCATCTACCACGACATAGACTGCACCGACGCACAGCTCGCCGACATGCTGCACCTGCTGCAGACCTTCGACCCCGCAGGCATCGGGGCACGCTCGCTGCAGGAGTGTCTGCTGCTGCAGGTGCAGCGCAAGCCCGAGGGGCGCCTGCGCGACCTCATGACACGCGTGCTGACCAGCCACTTCGAGGAGTTCACCAAGAAACACTGGGGCCGCATCGCCACATCGCTGGGGCTCACCGACGAACAGGCCGAAGCCGTGCACCGCGAGATACTGCGGCTCAACCCCAAGCCGGGCGCCGCGCTCAGCGAGACCATGGGCCGCAACATCCAGCAGATCACCCCCGACTTCATCATCGACACCGACGACGAGGGCCGCGTGTCGTTCACCATCAACCACGGCCATGTGCCCGACCTGCGCGTAGCCCCCGACTTTGCCGACATGGTGGCCCACTACCGCAACAACCGGCAGACGATGACACGCACCGACAAGGAGGCACTGCTCTACGCCAAGGAGAAGGTGGAGAAGGCCCAAGGCTTCATAGAGGCCATCCGCCAGCGTCAGCACACGCTCTTCGTGACGATGAAGGCCATCATCGACTGGCAGCGCAAGTTTTTCCAGGAGGGCGACGAGGCCGACCTCAAGCCGATGATCCTCAAGGACATTGCCGAGAAGACAGGCCTCGACATCTCCACCATCAGCCGCGTCAGCAACCAGAAGTATGCACAGACACGCTGGGGCACCTTCCGCCTGCGCTTCTTCTTCACCGACAGCTATGTCACCAAGGACGGCGAGGAGATGTCGACGCGCAAGATAAAGATTGCCCTCAAGGAGCTCATCGACAACGAAGACAAGAAGAAACCCCTCCCCGACGATGTGCTGGCGCAGGAGATGAAGAAACGCGGATACCCCGTGGCGCGCCGCACCATAGCCAAATACCGCGAACAGATGCACCTGCCCGTGGCGCGGCTGCGCAAGATATGACAACGCCACGTCGACACCCCCACAAGAAGCAAGAAGCAAGAATGAAAGAAAAAAACATCATATTGGCCGCCCGGGTGATGAGCATGATCTTCACCCCCTTCTATCTGCCCCTGGCAGGATTGCTGGCGCTGTTTCTCTTCAGCTACATGAGCCTGATGCCCATGGCCTTCAAACTGACGTTGCTCACGATGGTCTACTTCTTCACCATCCTGCTCCCCACCCTGCTCATACACGCCTACCGGCGCTACCAGGGCTGGACCTCGTCGCAGATGGCACAGAAGGAGCGCCGCATGGTGCCCTACATCATCACCATCCTGTGCTACTTCGTGTGCTATTACCTCATGAGCATCGTCCGCATCCCCCAGTTTATGGCCAACATTCTGGTGGCCGCCCTCCTCATCCAGATAGCCTGTGCCATCATCAACGTGTGGTGGAAGATCTCCACACACAGCGCAGCCATCGGCGGCATAGCCGGTGCCCTGGTGGCCTACTCCATCCTCTTCGCCTTCAACCCCCTGTGGTGGTTTTGCACCATCATCATCATAGCCGGCATGGTGGGCACCAGCCGCATGATACTGCGCCAGCACTCGCTGTCGCAGGTCATCGCCGGATTTCTCACAGGCGTCGTCCTGGGCTTCTGGGCCATCATCTGACACACCGCGGACACAGCCGCCCGACAGGCAGACGACCGCAACACACATAAGCAAACAACAAAAAACACACACAACAAAGACATACACACCATGAAACCATTAGTCAGCATCATCATGGGTTCCACAAGCGACCTTCCGGTAATGGAAAAGGCTTGCAAATGGCTCGAAGACCAGCAGATTCCGTTTGAGATGAACGCCCTCTCGGCACACCGCACCCCCGACGCCGTGGAGCAGTTTGCCAAGGGTGCCAAGGCACGCGGCGTGAAGGTCATCATCGCCGGAGCAGGCATGGCGGCAGCACTGCCGGGAGTCATCGCAGCCTCCACCCCGCTGCCCGTCATCGGTGTGCCCATCAAGGGCATGCTCGACGGCCTCGACGCCATGCTCTCCATCATACAGATGCCGCCGGGAATCCCCGTGGCCACCGTCGGCGTCAACGGCGCACAGAACGCAGCCATCCTGGCCGCCGAGATGATGGCGCTGGGCGACGAGGCCATCGCCGCCAAGGTCGATGCCTGGAAGGCCGGCCTGGGCAAGAAGATCGAGAAAGCCAACGAAGACCTGGCCGCCATCAACGACTATAAGTTCAAGTGCTGATAACCGCCGACGACATGGAACTTTTCAATTACCACAGGCGCGAGACCAGCGTGGCACACGTGGGCCCGCTCCAGATGGGAGGCGACAACCCCATCCGCATACAGTCGATGACGACCACCAGCACCGACGACACCGAGGGTTCGGCAGCACAGTCGGAGCGCATCATCAGGGCCGGCGGCGAACTGGTGCGTCTCACCACACAGGGCATACGCGAGGCCGAGAACCTGAAGAACATCCAGGAGGCCATCCGCCGCGACGGCTTCAACACACCGCTCTGCGCCGACGTCCACTTCAACCCCAACGTGGCCGACGTGGCCGCCCGCATCGCCGAGAAGGTGCGTGTGAACCCCGGCAACTATGTGGACCCGGCGCGCCGCTTCGTGAAGCACGAGTACACCGATGAGGAGTATGCCCAGGAACTGCAGAAGATCGAAGAGCGCTTCGTGCCGTTTCTGCGCATCTGCCGCGAGCACCACACCGCCGTGCGCATCGGCGTGAACCACGGCTCGCTCTCCGACCGCATACGCAACCGCTACGGCGACACGCCGGAGGGCATCGTGGAGAGCTGCATGGAGTTTCTGCGCATCTGCAAGCGCGAGCACTTCGACGACGTGGTCATCTCCATCAAGGCCAGCAACACGGTGGTCATGGTGCGGTCGGTGCGGCTGCTGGCCGACACCATGGCCCGCGAAGACATGCACTACCCGCTCCACCTGGGCGTCACCGAGGCCGGTGAGGGCGAAGACGGCCGCATCAAGAGCGCCGTGGGCATCGGTGCCCTGCTGGCCGACGGCATCGGCGACACCATCCGCGTGTCGCTCTCCGAGGAGCCCGAGGCCGAGATTCCCGTGGCTCGCCATCTGGTGGACTACATCGGGCGCAAGGCGGGCCACATGCACATCCCCGGCAAGGCCTGCGCCACGTTCGACTGGCTGCACCCCTCACGCCGTGCCACCACGGCCGTGGGATCCATCGGCGGCAGTCATGTGCCGGCGGTCATCGTCTCCCGACAGGCAGCCCAGGAGGGTGCCGCACCGCAGCGTGCCGCGGCCACGGACATAAAGGCCGACTTTGTGTACACCGGTTCGCAAGCGCCGACAGACACGCTCGCAAGCTACATCACAGACTATAACGTGTATGCCTCGCTGACCGCCAACGGCACCAAGGCCTACGAGCCGCAGGGCGAGGGCACAGGGGCTGCCCGCCTCTACCCCATCTTCCCCACAGCCGCCATGCCATTCATCGGCATGGTGAAGGCCGACATGAAGTTTCTGGTGCTGCAGTTTGGCACCCCCGCCGACGAGTATGTGGCCTGCCTGAAGGCGCATCCTGAGGTGGTGGTGGTGTGCGTCAGCAACCACCAGAACCGCCTGGGCGACCAGCGGGCGCTGGTGCACGAGATGATGACGGCAGGCGTCTGCAACCCCGTGGTGTTTGCCCAGATGTACCGGCTCAACGACAAGGACGAGTTCCAGCTGCAGGCAGCAGCCGACATGGGCGCCCTGATGATGGACGGACTGACCGACGGCCTCTGGCTGATGAACGACGGCAACATTGCCCAAGCCGACATCGAAGACACTGCCTTCGGCATACTGCAGGCAGCACGTCTGCGCACCTCCAAGACCGAGTATATCTCCTGTCCCGGCTGCGGCCGCACCCTCTACGACCTGCGCGAGACCATCGCAAGGATACGCCGGGCCACGGCCGACATGAAAGGCCTGAAGATAGGCATCATGGGCTGCATCGTCAACGGTCCGGGCGAGATGGCCGACGCCGACTACGGCTATGTGGGTGCAGGCCCCAAGCGCGTGTCGCTCTACCGCGGACAGACGTGTGTGGAAAAGAACATTCCCGAAGATGAGGCTGTAGACCATCTGCTGGCACTCATCGAGGGCGACCGCAAGGCGGGCGAGGCATAAGCGCTGCAAGCACACCCCTGCCCCACCCTTCAAAACTTTAGAAAACATGCAAGGACGATCCATCAACGAGATGCAGCTGCGCAGCCGCTACACAGCCTCTGCCCAGCGCTACGACGATGCCGACAGCCTCTACAGGCGCTGTGGGCGGTCGGGCGTGCTGCTGCCCAAGGTGAGCCTGGGCTTCTGGCACAACTTCGGCGCAGAAGACAGCCTTGAGCGCGCACGCGCCATCACCCGGTGTGCCTTCGACCACGGCATCACCCACTTCGATCTGGCCAACAACTATGGCCCACCCTACGGTTCTGCCGAGGAGACGCTGGGCCGTCTGATCGACGACGACTTCCGCCCCTACCGCGACGAGCTGTTCATCTCCACCAAGGCCGGCTACGACATGTGGCCGGGCCCCTACGGCAACTGGGGTTCGCGCAAGTATCTCATGGCCAGCGTGGAGCAGAGTCTGCGGCGCATGCGTGTCGACTACGTGGACCTGTTCTACAGCCACCGCTACGACCCCGAGACACCTCTCGAGGAGACGCTGCAGGCGCTGGTCGACATCGTCAGGCAGGGCAAGGCGCTCTACATCGGCATCTCGCGCTGGCCTCTGGAGGCGCTGCGCGTGGCCCACGACTACCTGCAGGCCCACGACGTGCCGCTGCTCATCTATCAGGGGCGCGTCAACCTGCTCGACCGTGAGCCTCTGCGCGAGGGCATCCTCGACTATTGCCGCGAGCAAGGCATCGGCTTCATCAGCTTCTCGCCACTGGCACAAGGGCTGCTCACCGACCGCTACCTGCACGGCATCCCCGACGACTCGCGCATGGCGAAGAACCACTTTCTCAAGAAGGAGCGGCTCACACCCCAGCTGCTGGCCTACCTGCAACACCTCAACGCCGCCGCCACAAGCCGTGGCGAGACCCTGGCCGAGATGTCGCTGGCGTGGATCCTCCATCAGCCGGGCATCACCAGCGTGCTCGTGGGGGCCAGCAGCACCGAGCAACTGCTGAAAAACCTGCACAGCATCAGCGCCAAGCCTTTCCCCGACGACATAGCAGAGCTGGGACAATGAT
>CAVAXH010000082.1:0-10850 GCA_963592505.1 Bacteroidaceae bacterium | reverse complement strand
CGCGTCGTGAATAGTGCAAAAGGGATTAAAACGAGCACAAAACGTCTCACTAAAAAATGCCGATTTTGAACACCCTATGCTTTGCCCTTGGAACTCGAGTCCTTCGGTCTTAGCACTGGAGTCCTAAGGCCCTAACACTGGGGTCCTTCGGGCCTTAGGACTCCAGTGTTAGGGCCTTAGGACTCCAGTGTCAGGGCCTTAGGACTCCAGTGTCAGGGCGTGCGGATCATTTCCTCAGGATTCTTGCTCAAACGAGCGACACGCATGGATGTAAAAGGGTATGCATCATACGGCCCGCGCCGGCGACCGCAATGATGTTTTTCAAACAGCAGATCGCACTGATCACACAGAAGGCTCGCGCGGTGATGCCTTTCTCAGCACCGGAAAACACTCGCGCCGCCCCGCTACAGCTCCACGTTCTCCAGGCGCAGGCGGAGCACGCCGGCAGGCACCGTTGCCGTCACCTCGTCGCCACGGCGCTTGCCGAGCAGGGCCTGGGCCACGGGCGACTTGATGGAGATCTTGCCCTCGCGCAGGTTGACCTCGTGGGGATTGACGATGGTGTAGGTCATGGTGCGCCCCGTGGCCATGTTGGTGATGGTGACACGGCTCAGCAGGCCCACGCTGTCGGCCTGCAGGCGCGACTTGTCGATGATGCGGGCATGCTCGAGCACCCGCTGCTTGAAACGTATGCGGCCGAGCAGCCGCCACTGCTCGCGGCGGGCGGCACGATACTCGAAGTTCTCGCTCAGGTCGCCCATGGCGCGCGCCTCGGCAATGGCCTCGCGCACGCGCGGCAGTTCCACCTGTTCGAGCTGGCGCAACTCGGCCACGAGCTCATCGTAGCCTTCCTGTGACATGTATTCCATATAAGATAGGAGGGGCGGTTATCGTTGTTGTGGGTTCGTCAGGGGAGAGAGGGGGAGAGACGCGACGGCCGGGTCACACCAGCACCACGGTGACCCCGCGGGCTGCCTGCGCTCCCATGACGAGCGCCTGCTCGATGTCGGCCGTCTTCGACGGTCCGCTGATGAAGGTGCCGAAGTTGTAGGCGGGGTCCATCTGGATGCGGGCATAGGCATCGTGCATGTTGTCTACGATCTGCCGGTGGTCGAGGATGATGACGAGATACTCGGAGATGAAGAGCATGGCTTTCTCCCGCATGGTCTGCGGTATCCAGACGCAGCCGTTCTCGGCCACGCCCACCTCGCCGCGCACCACGCCCACCTCCACGCCGTTGAGGTCGCAGGCGCCGGCCACGGTGTCGGGGTTGCGCAGCTCCACGCCGTCGCCCACGGCAGCGGCGAGCGCCTCGGCCGACACCTCGGGCAGGTTAGAGGCAAAGATGCGGGCATCGGGATAGGCGTCGTGGACGGCCGAGGCCACACTGGCCGAGGGCTCGAGGCGCACCACGCGGCCGCCCACGGTCTCTGTCATGCTGACAAACTGCTCCAGCGGAGCGTCGTAGCGGATGCCGTCGATGCGGATGTCGGGCATGGCATACTGCGTGTGCGTGTTGCGACGCAGTTTGTTGAGCAAGTCGTCTTTCTTCATTTTACCTTTCCCTCCTTCCATAACTGGTGAAACGATTTCTTTGCAAACTCGGGCATGGCATGGCCGTAGGCCCAGGCGTTGAGGCCGCCCATGCCGGTCAGCTTCGCGGGGACGAGGTTGGCGAGCGGGGCAAACCGCAGGGCGGTGGTGTAGAGCGCGGGGTGGTCGAAGAGCAGCTCCATGCCTGCCGACATGGCTTTCTTCACGGGGTCGGCCTTGCCCAGACGGTCGAGGCTCTGGCGCCACACGTAGATCTGCGAGCCCGGCCCCACCTTCGACGGACAGACGTTGTCGCAGGAGAGACAGAGGGTGCAGGCCGACACGTTGTCGCTGTAGCGGCGGGCGTCGCGCAGCATGCCGAGGTTCACGCCCACCGGACCGGGAATGAAATAGGTGTAGCTGTAGCCGCCCGAACGGCGGTAGACCGGACAGGTGTTCATGCACGCGCCGCAGCGCATGCACTTCAGCGTCTGCCAGTGGTCGGGGTCGGCAAGCATGTCGCTGCGGCCGTTGTCGACCAGCACCACGTGCATCTCGGCACCGGGACGCGCCTGACGGAAATGCGAGGTGAACGTGGTGGTGGGCTGGCCGGTGCCGCAACGGCAGAGCAGCCGCTGGAACACCGCCAGCGAACGGTAGTCGGGCACGAGCTTCTCGAGGCCCATGGCCACGATGTGGAGCTTGGGCATGGAGGTGGACATGTCGGCATTGCCCTCGTTGGTGCACACCACGCAGTCGCCCGTGGCGGCCACACCAAAGTTGCAGCCCGTCATGCCGGCGCCGGCCTCCATAAACTGGTGGCGCAGATGCTCGCGGGCACAGCGGGTGAGGTAGGTGGGGTCGTAGTTGCCCGTGTCGCGGGAGATGCCTTTCGCTTCAAACATGCGGCCCACCTCCTGGCGGGTGAGGTGGATGGCCGGCATGACGATGTGGCTGGGCTTCTGACCCAGCAGCTGGATGATGCGCTCGCCAAGGTCGGTCTCCACCACATCGATGCCGTGCTGCTCGAGGTAGGGGTTCATCTCACACTCCTCGGTGAGCATCGACTTCGACTTCACCAGTTTGCTCACGCCGTGCTGCTGCAGGATGCCGAGCACCGTGGCGTTGAACTCGGCGGCATCGGCGGCGAAATGCACGATGACGCCGCGGCTCTCCAGCTGGGCGGTGAACTGCTCCAGGTAGTCGGCCAGATGCGTGATGGTGTGCGCCTTGATGTCGGAGGCCAGCTGCCGGAGCTCTTCCCACTCGGGCAGGCCGTGGGCCATGGCGTCGCGCTTCTGCCTGACGGCCCAGAACGTGTTGTCGTGCCAGGTGGTCTTCTCCTTGTCGCGGTTGAAGACCGCAGCGCGCTTGGAATGCTGCGTACTCATAGTCCTGCTGCTAATATTTGTGCTACATGAATGAACTTCACCGGGAGCCGGTCTTTCTTGGCGATGCCCGCCATGTGCATGAGGCATGAGCTGTCGGGGCCGGTGACATACTCGGCACCGGTGGCCATGTGGCGCCGGATCTTGTCGTGCCCCATGCGGGTGGAGACGGCAGGCTCCTCGATGGCAAACATGCCGCCGAAGCCGCAGCACTCGTCCTTGCGCTCGGGCTCGCAGATGTCGATGCCGTCGACCAGCCGGAGCAGGTCGATGATCTTGTTGAACGGGGCGACATGGCGCTCCGAGGGCGACGAGAGGCCCAGCTCGCGCACGCCGTGACAGCTGTTGTGCACGCTGACGCGGTGGGGGAAACGGCCCGGCACATGGCTGACGTGCAGCACGTCGTGCAGAAACTCCACGATGTCCATCGTCTTGGCCGACGACATGCAGGCGTGTCTGCCTTCGAGGATCTTGGGATGATACACCCTGACGTATGCGGCACACGAGGCCGACGGCGCCACGACATAGTCGTAGCCGGCAAAGAGCGCATCAAACGACTCCACCACGTGCTCCGACTTGTCCTGAAACCCCGCATTGGCCATGGGCTGGCCGCAGCAGGTCTGCCGCTCGGGATAGTCTACTTCCAGACCGTAGTGCTTCAGCAGCCTGTAGGTCGCCACGCCCACCTCGGGGTAGAGCGCATCCACATAGCATGGTACAAATAAACCGACTTTCATATTCGTTTGTTTACTGCAAATTTACGACTATTCTGCTACATCTCTGCGCCCGATGCCCACTTATTGCCGGACTTTTTAACTTTTTTACACCGAGAAATGCCAATCGCATGCCTGGCACGAAGGTGGTTCCCAATATTTTCGTTACATTTGCAACCGCAATCATCCTAACAACAACCATCATGAAACAACATCTTCGCTGCAAAGCACTGCTGGCAGCCGCACTGCTCGCCCACACGGCGCTGTATGCACAGAAAGTGACAACCTACACCACCACCGAGGCCAACGCATGGGCCAAAGGCAAGACCACGCTGACGGCAAAGGCCAGCGGAACGGTCGTGGCAGAGGTGGGAGCCAACAGCCACGGCACACCATTCGTGGCCTTCGGAACGACCTTCAACGAACTCGACTGGGATGCCTTCAACATGCTGTCGCGCAATGAACAGGACGAACTGATGCAGCGCATCTTCGCACCCGACGGTGACCTGAAGTTCACACACGGCAGGGTGTCGATGAATGCCAACGACTATGCCAGGGCATGGTATAGCTGCGACGACGTGACGGGCGACTTCGACCTGAAGTACTTCAACATCGAGCACGACAAGCAGGGCATCATACCGCTGGCTCGCGCCGCACAAAAGTACCAGCCCGACCTGCAGCTCTTCATGAGTCCGTGGTCGCCGCCCGTCTGGATGAAGATCAACCACGACTACCCGGTGTCGCCAAGCAGATACAACAACATGGACGAGCGGCAGGGCTATCTGCTCTACAGAGACGACGGCCGGAAGCTGGACCCCGACGAGATGAAGCTCACGGGCGACCGCAACGGGGTGTTCCCGCGACGGCTCGCCACACAAGACTATTTCATACAGGACCCGCGCTACCTGCAGTCGTATGCCGACATGTTCTGCCGTTTCATAGAGCTCTACAAGGCTGAGGGACTGCCCATCACGAAGGTGATGTACCAGAACGAGGCCTACTCGTACACCCCCTACCCCGGCTGCGCATGGACGGCCGAGGGCACGCTGCGCTTCAACAACGACTATCTCGCACCCACGCTGGCCAAGCGGCATCCTGAGGTGGAGCTGTGGATCGGCACGTTCAACACCAACCGGCTCGACTATGTGGAGACGATCCTCGACGACAAGACGCTGCAGGCCAACGTGAAAGGCATCGGCACACAATGGGAGTGCCGGCAAAACCTGCCCGACATGCGGCAGCGCTACCCCAACCACCGCTTCATGGTCAGCGAGAGCGAGTGTGGCAACGGAGCGATGGACTGGAAGGCTGGCGAACACACCTTCCTGCTGCTCTCCGACAACCTCGGCAACGGGTGCGACGAGTATTACAACTGGAACTTCATACTGAAGGACAACGGCGTGTCGCCATGGGGATGGGCACAAAACGCCCTCGTGCAGGTCGACGGCACCACACGCAAGCCGCGCTACACCGCCGAATACTATGCCTACAAGCACTTCAGCCACTTCGTGGTGAAGGGCACAGAGATGCTGGCCTATGCCGGCCGACAGTATAACGACACTCCCGTGGTGGTGTTTCGCAACAAAGCCGGACAATACATCGTCACGGCCGGCAACTTCACCGACAAGGCTGCCACACTCTCCGTGAAGATCGGCGGCAAGTATCTGAACATCACCACCGCTCCCCACTCGTTCAACACGTTCATCGTGTGACCGACGGTGTGGGGCCGTGCGGCAGACACACCTATAAATTATGTAGATTAGGTTACGAAACAGAAAACCCACGCTGGCAAAGGAGCTGCCGGCGTGGGTTTTATCTGTGTGTGTTATGTCGTGGCCGATTACTCGGTCATCATCTTGTTGAACTCGTCGAGAGAGATGGGCTTGCTGTTCAGCGTGACGACGGTCTTCAGACCAGCAATGAGCTTCTTGTCGACAGCACGGTCAACAAACTGCTGCACCGTCTGCTCCTTCTTCAGCATCTCGTCGGCATAGTTGTCGATGTACTCCTGGGGCACGTTGGTCATGCCATACTGTGCAAACTGCACCTTGGCTGTCTCGCGGGCTGCATCCTTCACGTCGTCGTCGTTGATCTTGACATCCAGGGCCACGGCAATCTTGTTGCGGATGAGGCTCCAGTTGAGCTCCTTCACGCTGGGCTCATAGTTCTTGTCGAGGTCTTCCTGGCTCTTGTCGGGGTTGTTCTTCTTCACGATGCGCTTCAGCAGCGTGTCGGGATAGGTCAGCTGACCCACCTTGTCCTCGGCATACTTGCGCACGTCCTGGATGAACTTCACATCGCTGTTGAGCGACAGCTGCTCCTTCAGGCTTGCAGCAATATTCTCGCGGAACTCCTTCTCGTCCTTCACGGTGTCCTTGCCCAGGGTGATGTCGAAGAGCTCCTGGTCGATGGCGTGCTTCTCGAAGTGCTTCACAGAGGTGATCTGATAGCTGAAGTCGCCGGTGTAGTCCTTCACGGTGTCGCGCTCCACCTTCAGCAGTGAAGACAGCTCATAGTCGCTGCCCTCATAGGCCTTGCTGGGGTTGAAGGTGATGATGTCGCCGGGCTTGCAGCCCTCGAAGAGAGCCTTCTGCTCGTCGCTCTTCAGATACTTGGGCATGACGAGAGCGCCCTCGACGGTCACGCCGCCCTCCAGGGTGTTGCCCTCGGCATCGAGCTGGCGCAGGTCGCCCTCGAGCGAGTCGCCGTCCTGATAGTTGTCGGCCTCGACGTTCTGGCCCATGCGCGATGCAAACATGTCGACCTGCTGGTCGATGAGTGCGTCGTCGACGGTGATGTCATAGTAGTCGACGGTGTCGTTGGCATCGAGCGTGATGTCGAACTCGGGAGCCACGGCAATGTCGAACATGAACGTGTAGGGAGCTTCCTTCTCCAGATCCTGGGGCTCCTGCTTCTCTGAAGAGAGGGGCTCGCCGAGCATGGCGATATTGTTGTCAGAGATATACTTCTGCAGGTTCTCGCCCAGCACCTTGTTGATAGCATCCATCTTCACGGCTGTGCCGAAGCGGCGACGGATCATGCCCATAGGCACCTGTCCGGGACGGAAGCCGGGCACATTGGCCGTCTTGCGGTATTCTTTCAGGGTTTTCTCGACCTCTGCCTTGTAGTCGTCTTCCTCAACGGTAATGGTCAGCAGACCATTGATCTTGTCGGGGTTCTCAAATGAAACTTTCATCTTTTAAGTTGTATTTTTGATTTTATGAATAATCTTGTATTAACCGCCATGCGGACTTGATTTGCAAAATTACGCATTTTTGGCGGATTTCCCTAATTATATAGGTAAAAAATGTGCCAAAGGACATTCATCCATGCTCACACCCATGCGATGCCGCGCCATTATCATGACGGTTTGCATCCCTGACATGCCACAAATGCCTGCAGCGACGGCGAAGCGTCTCACTCACAGACCTCTGCCAGCAGGTCACGGCGTGCCTCGGTGGCAAACGCCCGGTCTTCCTCGTTCGACTGGAACTTGCGGTACACGAAGTTCTCGCTGAGATAGTTCTTTCTCACTATCTGGTTGGCGGCCAGGCTCTCGGGCTCACCCTGGAAGAGGATGCGCCCCTCAAACAGCAGGTAGGCACGGTCGATGATGGAGAGCGTCTCCTGCACGTTGTGGTCGGTGATGAGGATGCCGATGTTGCGGTATTTCAGTCGCCACACGATGTGCTGGATGTCTTCCACAGCAATGGGGTCGACACCGGCAAACGGCTCGTCGAGCATGATGAACTTGGGGTCGATGGCCAGGCAGCGGGCTATCTCCGTGCGGCGGCGCTCACCGCCCGAGAGGCGGTCGCCCATGTTCTTGCGAACCTTCTGCAGGCGAAACTCGGCGATGAGGCTCTCCAGCTTGTCGAGCTGCTGCTGGTGGGTCAGCTTGGTCATCTCGAGCACGGCCATGATGTTGTCTTCCACGCTGAGCTTGCGGAAGACGCTGGCCTCCTGCGGCAGGTAGCCTATGCCTGCCTGTGCACGTTTGTACACAGGGTAGCCGGTGATCTCGGCATCGTCGATGTAGACGTGGCCCTCGTTGGGGATGACAAGGCCTGTGGTCATGTAGAACGACGTGGTCTTGCCGGCTCCGTTGGGACCGAGCAGGCCCACTATCTCACCTTGCTTGACGTCGAATGTCACACCGTTGGCCACGGTGCGCTTGCCGTAGCGCTTCACCAGCCCTTCGGTGTGGAGCCTCTTGTGCTTCAGGCGCGTTTCAAGCTGTGCCTCCACCTCTTCGGGGGTCAGGCGGTCTATTGCGGCGCGGTCGGGGCGCTGTGCGGCGGCCTCGTTTGTTGTTTCTGACATAGTTTCCGATTTGGGTGCAAAAATACGAAAAAAAAAGAAGAACACCACATGCTTTGCAGTTATCTGTCGTCAAAAAAAAACAAATTCGTGAGCGGCAACAAGCTACGGGCGGTGAGCGGCGACAACCGACGGCCACGGAGCGCGGGAGACCACGATTTGGGGCCAAAGACAAAGATTTCTGACGTTTCACACACGTTTCTCCCCGATTATGGCTAAATTTGTGTGCGTGAACAACAGAACACCATTCTCATGACAGACCCATCATTAGACAGATACCTCAGCGCACTGCCCATCGGCGAGGTGGTGCCAGACGTCGACGACGCACTGCGCAACCACCCTGCCGTGGTCGTCACCGCGCCGCCCGGAGCGGGCAAGTCGACCCTGCTCCCGCTGACCATCCACCGAGGACTGGCCCCGGCCGCCGGCAAGGTGGTGCTGCTGGAGCCACGGCGCGTGGCCGCACGACAGATTGCGGAGCGCATGGCCGAGATGACCGGCACGGCCGTGGGCGACCGGGTGGGCTATCGGGTGCGCTTCGAGAGCCAGGTGTCGGCTGCCACACGCATCGAGGTGCTGACCGAGGGCGTGCTGACCCGAATGATGGTGGACGACCCGACGCTCGACGGCATCTCGGTGGTCATCTTCGACGAGTTTCATGAGCGCAGCCTCATCACCGACGCGGCCTTGGCCCTGGTGCGCGAGACGCAGCGCACCATCCGTCCCGACCTGAAGATCGTGGTCATGTCGGCAACGATCGACACCGATGCCCTCTGCCTAGCGCTGAAGGCGCCACAGGTGGAGAGTCGCGGCCGGATGTTCGACGTGCAGGTGTCGCATGCCGACGACATCGACCCTCGGCAGTGTGCCGAGGCGGTGGCGGCCACGGTGTGCCAGGCCTGGCGGGAGACGACGGGGAGCATCCTCGCCTTCCTGCCGGGCGAGGCGGAGATAAGCCGGTGCAGCGAACTGTTGCAGGGCGCCTTCACGCCCGACACGACGATCTATCCGCTCTACGGCCGCCTGTCGCCCAAGGAGCAGCGGGCGGCCATCGCCCCTGCGGGGAGTGGCGAGCGCAAGGTGGTGCTGGCCACGCCAATCGCCGAGACATCCATCACCATCGAGGGCGTCACGGTGGTGGTCGACGCCGGCTTCTGCCGCCGGATGGTCTACGACCCGAGCAACGCCCTGGAACACCTGGAGACCGTGCGCATCTCTCTGGACATGGCCCAGCAACGCACGGGCCGTGCAGGGCGCGTCGCTCCCGGACGGTGCTATCGCCTGTGGAGCAGGGCCACAGAAGCTCGCATGGAGCCCTGCCGCACACCCGAGATCATGACGGCCGACCTGACCGCCCTCACGCTCGACATCGCGGCGTGGGGCGGCACCGAGATGGAGCGCATGCCCTGGATGACACCGCCACCCGCCGACCACGTGCGCAGGGCCAAACTGCTGTTGCAAAGTCTCGGCGCCATCGACGACCGGGGGCGCATCACCGCGCATGGGACGGGCCTGTCGAAGCTGCCCTGCCACCCACGAATAGCGCAGATGCTCGTCGAGGCTGACAGCAAAGCAATGAAAGCGCTGGCCACCGACATCGCCGCACTGCTCGAGGAGCGCGACCCGCTGACTGGCGACAACGATGCCGACCTCAACCGGCGCATCACCGAACTGCGTGAGGCACGGCGGCGGCACACGCTGGGCAGATGGCGACGCATCGCCCTGATTGCCGAGCAATACAGGCGCATGGTACGTGTCGCGGAAGACAACCAGGTGATGTCGCCCTACGACGTGGGGCAGCTGGTCGCTCTGGCTTATCCGGAGCGCATCGCCAAGGCTGAACCCGACGGCACATACAAGTTGGCCAACGGCGAGCATGCTGCTCTCGACACCGGCGACAGCATGCATGGCTATGGCCTGTTGGCCATAGCGGCGGTGGGCAGAAAGGTCTTTCTCGCAGCACCTGTGGCCGAAGAGGCCATCAGCCGTCTGGCAACCACACACGACCGTGTGGCATGGGACGATGCCGCGGGGCGCGTCGTGGCAACGCGCGAGTGGCGCATCGGCAGCATCGTGCTGTCGGCCAAGCCGCTCGACGCCGTCGCCTACGACCAGGCCATCGCCATCGTGGTGCAGACGCTCAAACGGGAGGCGCGCAGCCTGCTCCGCCTCACCGACAGCTTCAGCCAACTGCAACGGCGCATCGGCACCTGCGCCCTGTGGCACCCGGAGCTCGCCTTGCCCGACGTGGCGCTCGACGCCCTCGTCGCGCGGGCGGAGGAGTGGCTGCCCCTTTATGCCGGACGGGCGGTCACGGCCACCGAACTAAAGAAGATCGACATGGCGGCGGTGCTGTGGGCACAGCTCTCTTACGAGCAGCAACAGGCGGTGGAGCGCCTGGCGCCCTCGCACATCGTGGTGCCCACGGGCAGCCACATCAGGATCGACTATCGCGAGGGGGCCGACGCACCGGTGCTCAGCGTCAGACTGCAAGAGTGCTTCGGCATGACCGACACGCCGCGCGTGGACAACGGCACCCGCCCCGTGCTGATGGAACTGCTGTCGCCGGGCTTCAAACCCGTGCAGCTGACCAAGGACCTGCGCAGCTTCTGGGACGACGCCTACTTTGAGGTGCGCAAGGAGATGCGCCGCCGCTACCCCAAGCACCACTGGCCCGACAACCCTCTGGAGGCCGAGGCCGTGAGGGGCGTGAAGCGAAAGGCCAACAATAAATAAACACAACTGATTCATATCTCAACATCCATACCAATGACTTACAAAGCTATCGTGCTCGATCTCGACGGGACACTGACCAACAGCAAGAAAGAGATAACACCCAAGACCCGAGAGGCTCTGATGACCGCACAACGCCAGGGCATGCGCGTCATCCTGGCAT
>CAVAXH010000081.1:0-10854 GCA_963592505.1 Bacteroidaceae bacterium | reverse complement strand
AGCGCCATGTGCCGGCCGACTGTCCGCCTGTGTTTCTCGTCAACTGCCAGGACGACCCCATTGTGAAGTATCACAATGCTGAGCTTCTCGACTCGGCCCTCACCGTCCGCCGGGTGCCCCACACCTACCTGCAGTATCGCACCGGAGGCCACGGCTTCGGCGCCACCGACCACAAGGGCACCGCAGAGTGCCGCGCGTGGAAAGACGCGTTTCTGCAGTGGATAGCCGCCCTGCCGGCGCTCATGCGAGGCACCACACGCTAACATCCCTGCCGCTCCCACCATCCTAACAACAACCAACGCATTATCCCACATCATGAACATATCCGACTTCGACGACATCCGTCCCTATAACCCCGACGAGATACCGGCAGCCATGCAGCGCATTGCCGCCAGCACGTCGTTTCCCATCCTGGCCGCCTACGTCTATCCCGACGAACCGCTCGACCAGGTGCGCCGCCGCATTGCCGGCTACCAGACCGTGCGCGAGTTTCAGGAGGAGACGATGAGCATGGTCAACGAGCGTGTCATCAAGAACAGCATCACCCAGTTCTCTTGCTCGGGCCTCGACAGGCTGAGCCCTGACCGCCAGTACCTCTATGTCTCCAACCACCGCGACATCATGCTCGACTCCAGCCTGCTGCAGTACTTCCTGGTGCAGCACGGTTTCGACACCACCGAGATCACCTTCGGCGCCAACCTCATGATGAACGACCTCATCATCGACATCGGCAAGAGCAACAAGATGTTCAAGGTGGAGCGCCCCGGCGGCAGCATCAAGGAGTTCTACCGCTGCTCGCGCCACCTCTCCGACTACATCCGCTTCGTCATCACCGAGAAGCACCAGTCGGCATGGATCGCCCAGCGCAACGGGCGCACCAAGGACGGCAACGACGCCACCGACCAGGGCATCATCAAGATGTTCTGCATGTCGTGCCCCGACGACAAGATACGGGCCATCGACCAGCTGCACATCGTGCCCGTGTCGATATCCTACGAGTGGGAGTCGTGCGACATCCTGAAGACCCTCGAACTCTACGAGTCGCAGTTTGCCAAGTACACCAAGAAGCCCGGCGAAGACCTCAACAGCATCCTCACCGGCATCGTGCAGCCCAAGGGCCGTGTGCACATAGAACTCTGCGACCCCATAGCCCATGCCGAACTGGCCAAGTTTGAGCGCTGCACCAACAACGAGTACCACAAGGCGGTGGCACAGCTCATCGACAGTCGCATCAACACCGCCTACCGCCTCTATCCCAACAACTACATAGCCTACGACCTGCGCTATGGCACCACCCGCTACCGCGATGCCTACACCGCCGAACAGCAGGCGGCCTTCGAGCACCGCCTGGCCAAGCTCGAGCGCTATGACACCTGCGACATCGACCGCCTGAAGGACATCTTCCTCGGCATCTATGCCAACCCCGTAAACAACAAGTAAGCCAACCCCGCCAGACCGATGACCGACCTCATTCTCAAGACCTACACCCTCCTGAAGGCGCACCGCATGACGGCGCTCCTCGGCGGCATGGTGCTCACGCTGCTCATGGTGCTGTCGGTGGCTGGGCTCCACTATAAGGAGGACATTGCCGACTTCCTGCCCGTGGACAGCCGCCAGCACGATGCGCTGAAGGTCTATCAGGACATTGCCGGAGCCGGCAAGGTGTTTGCCGTGGTGCAGCACCGCGACACGGCACGCCACGCCACCCCCGATGCCGACCTGCTGGTGGCCGCCGCCGACCATTTTGCAGCCTGTGTGCAGGCGGCCGACACAAGCCGCATGCTCGCCGCCATGACGGCGCAGGTGGACATGGAGCAGATGACCGGCGTGGCCGACTTCGTCTATGCCAACATACCCTACTTCCTCACCGAGGCCGACTACCGCCGCATGGACAGCCTGCTCTGCCGACCCGACTATGTGCCGGCGCAGCTCAAGGCCGACAAGCAGATGCTGATGTTTCCCACCGGCGGCCTGCTCGCCGACAACATACAGCGCGACCCGCTCAACCTCTTCACGCCCGTGGTGCAACAGCTGCAGGGCAACGGCAGCCAGTTGCACTATGAGATGTATGACGGCCACATCTTCTCGCCCGACATGACACGCGCCATCGTCATGATGGACTCGCCCTACGGGGCCAGCGAGACCGAGCACAACGCCCGCCTGACCGACATGCTGCGGGCCTGCGCCGACAGCACCGAGGCACGGCACCCCGAGGTGGCGGTGCACATCATCGGCGGACCCGTCATCGCCGTGGGCAACGCACGCCAGATCAAGCACGACAGTCTGCTGGCCGTGGGCATCTCCGTGACGCTCATCCTGGCCTTGCTGATCTTCTCCCTGCGCCATGTGCGCAACCTGCTGCTCATCGTGCTCTCCATAGGGTGGGGGTGGCTCTTCGCCATGGCCGGCCTGGCCCTGCTGCACGACTCGGTGTCGGTCATCGTCATCGGCATCTCCTCGGTCATCCTGGGCATTGCCGTCAACTATCCGCTCCACTTCATTGCACACCTCTCGCACACCCCCGACCGCCGCAAGGCGCTCAGCGAGATCGTCATGCCGCTGCTCGTGGGCAACGTCACCACGGTGGGGGCCTTCCTGGCGCTGGTGCCCCTGCAGTCGGTGGCACTGCGCGACCTTGGCCTCTTCAGTTCGCTGCTGCTCGTGGGCACCATCGTCTTCGTGTTGCTGGCCCTGCCACACCTTGCCCGCACCTCGCGTGAGGCGCCCCCCGCCACCTTCATCGACCGGCTGAGCCGCATACGCCTCGAGAACAAACCGGCGCTCGTGGCCGTGGTGGCGGTGCTGACCGTGGTGCTGGGCTACTTCAGTCTGCAGACCACCTTCGATGCCAACATGAGCCACATCAACTACATGACCGACGAGCAGAAGGCCGACATGGCCTACTTCCAGCGCACCATGGCGCCCGGCGGCACCAGCCAGAAGGTGTATGCCGTGTGCCAGGACACCACGCTCGACGCTGCCCTCGACAAGAGCCAGCGCCTGCAGCCCGCCCTCGAGGCGCTGGTGCGCAGCGGACAGGTGCAGCAGGTGGCCTCGTGCAGCCGTTTCATCGTGTCGCAGGCCGAGCAGCAGCGCCGCCTCGCGCGGTGGCACGCCTTCTGGCAGCGCCACGCCCAGCCGCTGCAGCACCGCCTGCGCGCCGCCATGCAGGCCGAGGGCTTCGCCGACGCCTCGTTCGACGACTTCATGGCCCTGCTGCAGCGGCCGTGGCAGCCGCAGCCGACCAGCTATTTTGCACCGCTGTCACAGACCGTGTTTGCCGCCAACCTGAGCAGCGACAGCGAGGGCGGGCGCTACAGCGTGGTCAGCGTGCTGTCGGTGGCCGACGACCGCGTGGCCGACGTGGAGACACGCCTGCCGGCAACCGACAGCACCTACTGCTTCGACGTGGCCAGCATGAACAGCGCCATTGCCAACCACCTCTCCGACGACTTCAACTACATCGGACTGGCCTGCGGCTGCATCGTGTTCTTCTTCCTCTGGCTCTCGATGGGCAGCATCGAGCTGGCCGTGCTGTCGTTTGTGCCGATGGCCGTCAGTTGGCTGTGGATACTGGGCATCATGGCGCTGTGCGGCATGCAGTTCAACATTGTCAACGTCATCCTCGCTACGTTCATCTTCGGACAGGGCGACGACTACACCATCTTCATGACCGAAGGCTCCATGTACGAGTATGCCTACCGCCGCAAGATGCTGGCCTCCTACAAGCACAGCATCATCCTCTCCGCCCTCATCATGTTCGTTGGCATCGGCACCCTCGTGGTGGCCCGCCATCCGGCACTGCGCTCGCTGGCCGAGGTCACCATTGCCGGCATGTTCTCGGTGGTGCTCATGGCCTATATCTTCCCGCCGCTCATCTTCAGGTGGCTGGTGCAGTCGCGCGACGGCCACTACCGCCGCCGCCCGCTCACGCTGCCGGCTGTGGCCCGTTTGGTGTGGGCATGGCTGTGTGGCGGCCGTCTGGCTCGCGTGCCCGGCGTGCAGGTGCTGGTGGACGACGGCCGTGAGCGGCCGACAGCCGTACCTGCGGTCGTGCGTGTGTGCCAGCCTGCCGCACCGCTCCATCCGCTGGCGCGCCGCTGGCTGCGCCGTCAGGGCATCGTCACGTCGGTCGAGGAGGCGGTAGGCCTGGCCCGTGAGCGGCAGGCGCTGCTGCAGCCCGTGGTCGTCCACGGACTCGACCTGGTGGTGCCGGCCGATGGCATGGGTGTCTACCGAGGCACCATCGTCGTCAGCATGCTGCCCGCCCTGCCGGCCGCCGAGACCGACAGCAGTGCGCTGCAGCAGTTGATGCAGGCCGAATACGAGCGGCTGGCACGCCGCGAGGAGAACGCCCGCTACTTCTGCGAGCTGGTGCTCGACCGCTACCGCTACAAGGGCACCGAGGTGTTCGGCGCCGTGAAGCGCGCCGTGAAGAAGCACGGCGCGTATGCCGACCGTGTGGATGTGGCAGAGAGCGGCACAGCCGTGGTGATACACAACGACAGCCTGGGCGAGATGGCGCTGCTCTATGCGCTGGTGCATCCGCAGCAGCAGGTCACGGTGGTGGAGCCCGACGAGGAGCGCCGCGCCCTGATCACCTACAGCGCCGAGATTGCCGGTAACCTGAAGTGTGTGGAGAAACTATAGAACCATCCCCCCGATAGCTTTATGATGAAAAAATATCTTCTCATGATGGCGTGCGCCGTCGTCGCCCTGACAGCCCGTGGCCAGCAGGCCGACGGGCCGATGCCTGTGATGCAGACCGACGGCACGCTGCTGTTCGAATATGTGAACGCTGCGGCCGAGCAGGTGCAGATGGAGGGTTCGTTTGGCGACAGCCGCGACATGACGGGCGCGGGCGGCACGTGGACCTGCCGCCTCGACGCGCTGCCGTCGGAGATGTACACCTACCGCTTTGTGCTCGACGATGACCGCTATGTCACCGACCCGCGCAATGCCCACACCGTGCGCGACATCGACGACACGTTGAGCTACTTCATCCTTCCGGGCGTGCCCGGCTCCTACTACATGGACCGGCAGGTGCCCCACGGCACGGTCAGGCAGCTGTGGTACCCCTCGTCGTTTGATGCCGGCATGAAGCAGCGCCGCCTCTCCATCTATCTGCCGGCGGCCTACGACAGTCAGCCGGCAGACACCTTGCCCGTGCTCTATCTGCTTCACGGCACCGGCGGCGACGAGCTGTCGTGGCTCGAGATGGGGCGCCTGGCACAGATCATGGACAACATGATTGCCGAGGGAAAGGCCAAGCCCATGGTGGTGGTCATGCCCAACGGCATTGCCGACCTCGATGCGGCACCCGGCCAGAGCCCCTACATGGAGGGCAAGGCCAGCCATGCCAACGTGTCGTCGTGGATGGGGCGCACCGAGAAGGCGTTTCCCACGGAGGTGATGGCGTTTGTGGAGGCCCACTACCGGGTGGCGGCCGACAAGCGGCACCGCGCCATAGCCGGACTCTCCATGGGCGGGCTCCACACCATTGCCATCACGGCCAACAACCCGCAGCTGTTCGGCTATGTGGGGCTCTTCTCGCCGCAGACCACCAATGCGCTGACCGACCGCCGCATCAAGAGCATACAGCGCGTCACCAGCCGTCTGGCAAAGATCAAGGAACGGCTGCCGCGATGGCTGGGCGACAAATATACAGATGGCAGCGAGGTGGTGGCCGATGTCGACTTCTATCAGAACCTCGATGCCAAGCTCGAGGCGCAGTTTGCCACGCCGCCCGACCTCTACTACATCGCCATCGGCAAGCGCGACCCGCTGAAACACTTCGTGGACATCTTCCGCCAGCGCATCGCCAAGCAGGGCTGCGCCTATGTCTACAAGGAGACCGACGGAGCGCACAGCTGGGAAAACTGGCGCAAGTATCTGCTCGACTTCCTGCCGCGCCTGTTCATGTCGGAATGATTCGGAGCGCCTTTACTTGCTCCCCTGCATAATAGGGTGAGTGTGAAAGGCAACAGCGTGTAGACTCCTCCGCACCAGCATCTGTTGCGGGTACGCCCTCCCCCCCGGTGAGAGCGTGGCTTGCGAAATTCCGGCGAAAAGAGGTGGGTATCTCGGATATTATTGCTACTTTTGCCCTGATACGCATATTAAAGCAACATGAAAGAAGAAATAAGAAAGAAACTTGAAGAGGTGCTGCCCATCGTCGACCTCGACTCCGACTTCCTTTTCCAAGAGCTCGACTCGCTCGGGATCACCACCATCCTGATGACGCTGTCGGACATGTATGGCGTGGAGCTGACCTACGCCGACGTCACCCCCAGAAACTTCAAGACGCTCGACAGTCTGGTGGAGATGGTGGCACGCAAACAGCAAGGCCAATGACGCTCTGCGACCAACTGCACCGGCATGCCGACGCGGCCCCCGGCTGCACGGCCGTGCGCTGCGACGGCCGGGCCTACACCTACGGACAGCTCTGGGCCGACGTGTGCGCGGCAGCAGGCGACTTGCGGCTCGCGCCGGGTGCGCTGCGGCCGCTGCGGGCCATGCCGGCGTATGCGTTTCTGGTGGACTATCTTGCCACCCACATGGCTGGCGGTGTGGCGGTGCCGCTGGCCAAGGACCTGCCCGATGCCGAGTGGTGCCACTTCGTCGACGCGTGTGCTGCACAGACGGCACCCGCTGGCGTGGCCGACATCCTCCACACCACCGGCGCCACCGGCAAGCAGAAGGCGGTGATGGTGGGCCACGAGGCCATCATGGCCAATGCCGACAACCTGGTGCTGGCACAGGGCTATCGGCCTGACCTGACCTTTGTGGTCAGCGGACCGCTCAACCACATCGGCAGTCTGTCGAAGGTGCAGGCCGCCATCTATGCCGGTGCCACGGTGCACCTGCTGGCCGGCATGAAGGACATGGCGGCCTTCTGGCAGGCGGTCGACGAGGCACCGGGCCGTGTGGCCACCTTCCTGGTGCCGGCCAGCCTGCGCATGCTCATGACCTTTGCACGCGACAAGATGGTGGCGGCGGCACCGAAACTGGAGTTTATCGAGACCGGCGCGGCACCCATGGCGCAGGCCGACATGCAGACGTTGTGCGACATCCTGCCTGCCACACGCCTCTACAACACGTATGCCTCCACGGAGACGGGCATCATCGCCACCTACAACTATAATGGGGGTGACGGGTGCATGGCCGGATGCCTGGGGCGCCCCATGCGCCACTCGTCGTTTGTCGTCACCGCCGACGGACTCATTGCCTGCCAGGGACCGACGCTGATGACCGGCTACTGGCACGACGAGGAGGCCACGCGCCGTGTGCTGCACGACGGCATGCTGCACACCGCCGACCTCGGGCGCATCGATGCCGAGGGACGGCTGCACCTGCTGGGGCGCAACGATGACGTGATAAACATTGGCGGGTTTAAGGTGGCGCCCTCCGAGGTGGAAGATGCGGCGCTGGCCTTCCCCCTGGTGCGCGAGTGTGTGTGCACAGCGGCTGCGCACCCGGTGATGGGCATGGTGCTCAAACTGATTGTCGTGGCGGCCGACGGTTACAGCAGCCGCGACCTCGCCCGCTTCCTCCGGACGCATCTCGAGCCCCATAAGGTGCCGGCGCTCTACGAGCAGGCCACGGCCATACGCCGCACCTTCAACGGCAAGATCGACCGCAAGAGCTATCGGCAGGCGTGAGATGCGCAGCGGATAGCCCAGTAAGCCACGATGCAGCAATCTTATAAGGGAAGGTTGCTGCATCGTGGCTTATTAGGTCATTCGAGGGAGGACGGGTGTGCGTCAGAACTCCCAGTCGTCGAGGTTGCAGGAGGCTTCCACCCGCTTCTCGACGTCGTCGGGGAGGGCAGGGAAGAAGTCGATGCCGGTGATGCGCTCCACATCGTCGACGGTGTTGACATAGTCGCCCTTCGGACGGTTGCCGTCGCCGTTCTTATAGATGAAGCCGATGGCCTTGGGGGTGCCGCTGGTGCTGAGCACCACCTTGAAGAAAGCCTCGGGCACGGGCACCTTGTGGGCACCGATGCGCTTGTGGGCCGACCGGTAGAAGATGGGGCCGCACACCACGTAGAGCGTGCCTTCGCGCTTGGCCCACTTGCGGCAGGCTATCTCCATCTCGTTCCAGTCGCCGCGGTTGAGGCTGGGTGCCTGCGGACAGATGTTGGTCATCAGAAACGACTGCTCCATGGCCTTCGCACTCCACTTGTTGTCGCCGGCCGGACACATGTGGCCGCGGTCGTAGCCCGAGCTGCGGTAGTCGTAGGTGTCGACGCGTGGCTCGTCCACCTCCTCGTCGGCCGTGAACGGATAGTCGCCGCGCTTGGCGGTGCCCTCGGTGCGGCTCTCGGTGAGCTGCCAGGCCACCCAGTTGGGCTGCATGGTGGTGGCGTTGTAGGAGACGGTGTAGCCCTCGCGCTGCAGGATCTGCTCGGGCGTGCCGCTCAGCGGGGCAGGGATCTCCACGCCGTCGGGGGTCTCTACGGCGGCTTCCGACTCCTTGGCACCGCTGGTGTTGCCGCTCTCTGCGGCGATGGTCTTAGTTTCTTCGATGACCGACTTCAGGCTGTTGCCGTTGGCCTTGCCGCCACACGACGCGAGGCCTACGGCCAGCGTGGCAAACAGCAGGGCGGTGGAAATGATGTGTCTCATGTGATGATGTGTGTTGTTTCTGTTGTTTGTTTCTGCGTAATGTCTTCCGGGTGGTGCGGCTGTCAGCGCTTGGCATACACCGGCTCGAGCAGGTCTTCGTCGGGCCAGTGGGGCAGGTAGAACAGTGCGACGGGCTTGCCGCCGATGCCGCTCCATTCGATGCGCCGCACATAGTCGAAGTCGGGCGGGCCGAAGTCGAACGAACGCCCGTAGAGGAGGATGGCGCCGCGCCCTTCGTCGATCTTCCACCGGCCGCCCCCGTAGACGCACCGCTCGCCGGGAGCAAGCATGTCGCGGTGGAGATATACGTGTCCGAAGCGGAGCACGCCGTCCTGGTTGATGATGAATTTCTGATACATGGTTGTCTTGTTCGTTATTATGCAGACCGCAAGGCCGTGCCCGATTTTTGCGCGGTCTTACTCAGCGAGTCTTTTTTTTGCTGACTGCAAAAATACGAGTTTGTTTTCGAATTTCGTCACACTCGGCGTCAAAAATGACATGCGTGGCAAACTTTGTGCGGCTTATAAAACCGTCAGTCGGTTTGTCTTCCGTAATTTGTATAACTCAATCCGTAGTATGTCTACGAAGAATTTGGAAGTTTTGCTGTAATTTTGCATCGTACCATAAAACATAGGAACATGAAACCATACATTGTCTGCCACATGATGGCGTCGGTCGACGGACGCATCGACTGCGCCATGACCGAACAACTCGACTCCACCGACGCCTACTATGAAGCGCTCGAACAGCTCGGCTGTCCCACCACCATTGAGGGACGGGTGACCATGCAGATACACTTCGCCCTGCCCGAACCCTTTGTCGCCGCCTCCGCCGAGCCCATCGGCCACACAGCCTTCCATAAGGCTGCCGAGGGCCAGCCCGGCTATGATGTAGCCATCGACACGCACGGCAAACTGCGGTGGCCAGCCAACAAGCAGAACGGGCAGCCGTTGCTCGTCGTTGCCTGCGAAGACTGTCCGAAGGACTACTTCGACACGCTCGATGCACAGGGCATCTCGTGGATAGCCGTCGGCAAGGGCTGCATCGACCTGGCAAAGGCGGTGGATATGCTCAACACCGAGTTTGGTGTGGAGCGCATAGCCCTCGTGGGTGGCGGTCACATCAATGGGGCCTTCCTCGCAGCCGGCCTGCTCGACGAGGTGAGCCTGATGATCGGTCCCGGCATCGACGGACGCAAAGGCATGGCTGCCGTGTTCGACGGCATCGACCAGCCCGACCGCCCTGCCACGCTGCTCAAGTTGCAGAGCGTGGAGCGCATGGGAGACACCGTGTGGATGAGATATAACATGTAGGATGGCAATTTATGCGAACCACCCTGTAATCAAAATAACAATTATGAAAAGAATCATTTCACTCATTGCAGTTGCCGCTGCAGCCGTAACCACGCTGATGGCATGCGGCAAGAAGACAGCCACGGCTGACGCCGCCGCCGAGTCTGCCCCCAAAGTGCTGGTCGCCTATTTCTCCGCTACGGGCACCACCAAGGCCGCTGCCGGGCATGTTGCTGAGGCTACAGGCGCCGAACTCTATGAAATCAAACCGACAGAGGCCTACTCGGATGCTGACCTCGACTGGACGGAGCAGACCTCGCGCTGCTGCCGCGAAAACGATGACCCGTCGTCGCGCCCGGCATTCGAGAAAAGCAAGGAGTCGCTCGATGGCTACGACCTCATCTTCCTCGGTTTCCCCAACTGGTGGAACGGTGCTCCGCGCATCATCAACACGTTCATGGACACCTATCAGCTCAAGGGCAAGCGCGTCGTGATGTTCATGACCTCCGGCGGCAGTGGCATCAAGAATGCAGAGAAGGTCTTCAAGGCCGCTTACCCGGAGGTGAAGTGGGAAGCAGGCAAACTGCTCAACGGCATGTCGGGGAAAGAGATCGGCGATTGGGCAAAAGACTACTTAAGCCCGGGACTGTAAACAGCTAGCCGGCACGCCCATGAAATGATGCTGGCTAATTGCGAAAGTTGCGTCAGATAATAACACGCAAGTCCATCAGCCCCAGCACTCCGGTCCTAAGGCGCTAACACTCCGGTCCTAAGGCCCCAGCACTCCGGTCCCAAGGCCCCAAAGACTCCAGTTTTAGGGCCTTAGGACTCGAGTGTTAGGGCCTTAGGACTCGAGTATTAGGCCCTTAGGTAGGGCGTTCAAAATCCATAAAAACAGTGCATGATTTTCAAGCGAATAATTAGCATAACTC
>CAVAXH010000080.1:539-11051 GCA_963592505.1 Bacteroidaceae bacterium | reverse complement strand
AACCCGCGTCGGCGACCAGTGATTCAGCCCGCGTCGGCTCACACATTCTTCAACCTGCATCGCCGACCGTTGATTCAGCCCGCGTCTGACGATATATCCATATAAATTGATTAGCTGTCGTGCCTAAAAGTATATGATTGCCTTTTCTATTTGCTGTCTACCGCCTCCGTCACGGTGAGCACGTCGCCATCCACCGTGAACCGGATGTCGTAGCCGCCAAAGGGCATGCCATAGACCTTCTGCGCATCGTGGTGATAGTGGGGACGCGGATCGAGCGACAACACCTGCCGCAGCGTGGCCACGGCCGCCTCGCCCAACAGCTGCTCCACAGCGGGCGTCACGACCACCTGCAGCCGCCGGATGGGGTTGCGGTCCACAAACCCCGAGCGCACACCCTCGTGGCAGTCGGCATAGGCCACATAGGGCTTGATGTCGAAGATGGGCGTGCCGTCCATGAGGTCGGCACCCAGCACATGGATGACGGGACCTTGCGGCGACGACCACTCCACACGGTCGATGCGCACCGACGACAGTCCCAGGGGATTGGGGCGGAACGGCGAGCGCGTGGCAAACACCCCCATGCGCACATTGCCGCCCAGCACCGGCGGTCGCACCACCGGACTGGCCGCCTGATGCCTGTTGGCCGAGAAGGCCCAGATGAGCCACAGATAGTCGAACTCGTCGATGCCACGCAGCGCGTCGGCATTGCGCCATGCCGGTTCGAAGACGATGGTGCCGCGCAGGTCGGGCGCCAGGCCGCTCTGTTTGGGCACACCAAACTTGGACGCAAACGGCGAATGGAAGTGGGCTATAGGTTCAATGTTCATGGTCGGACGGAGTATTAGACGGACGGAGTATTAGACGGATAGAGTTTCTGCCGGATGGCGTTTCGATCGTGTCACAACACGCCGTTGGCCTTCAGGGCCAGCGACACCAGCAGCAGCACCAGCATCTCGGTCCAGCACACCACGACGGGCAGGTACATCTGCGGTGCATTGGGCTGATAGGGCTTGTAGGTCTCGGTCACGCGGTGCATGGCACGCTGGAAGATGTAATAGACCAGCGATGCCGACACGAAGCCCAGCACCATGCCACCCAAGATGTCTCCAAAATAGTGGACCCCCAGATACATCCTCGACCAGCAGGTGACGACCGTCCACACCACCATCGTGGCGGTGAGCAGCCGGCGCCGAAAGACATAGAAGACGAAGAACGTGGCACCCCAGCAGTTGGCAGAATGGGCAGAGGGGAAGCCGAAGCGCCCGCCGCGGTATCCGTCGATGATATGCACCAGTGGCGATATGGGGTTGTCGACGTTGGCCGGGCGCAGGCGCCCCACGAAGGAGCGCAGCACGGAGGCGCTCACCTGGTCGTTGACGGCAATGACCACCGTGAGGACTATCAGACAAAACACATTGACACGCCACGGGAAGAAGCGGCACATCACATAGAGCAGACTCGCATAGAACGGGATCCACACGAACCTGTCGCTGAACATGGCCATGAACGGGTCGAGGTATTCATGGTGACAGCCGTTGATGGCCAGGAAGACGTTTGTATCCCAGTCGATGAGTGTCTGAAAGAATGTTGCCAGCAATATGTCTGTCATAGTTTTTCTATTTAACGCCTCAGCGATTGGCAATGTCGTCGAACAGGACCTGCAGGTAAGCCATGCCGCGCAAGCGGTGCTTGCCGCTCTGCGGACCGTCGTCGTAGACCACACGCTGCAGCTTGTTGTCGTAGACGAGCACATTGTCGTCGTCGGCCATGCCAAAACCATCGTTCATGAGGAAGAAGGCATAATGCGGAATGTTGCCATCCAGCATGTCCTTGCTAAACTTCATTTCCGCCGAGGTGCATCCCAGCTGTGCCAGCAGCGTGGCCGCCAGGTCCTGCTGCGATCCCCAGGTGTCGACCACCATAGGCTCTTTCACGGCGCCGCCGGTCCATATCATCGGACAGTGGAAGCGCCAGGGCTTGAAGTTGTCTATGTCCTTGGGCCACGCCCCGAGATGGTCGGGCACGAGGATGACGAGCGAGCGCTGCCACCGTGGCGACTGGCGCAGCGCCGCCACAAAGTTGCCCACACAGCTGTCGGCATAGGCAAAGGCGTTGAGCGTCTTGTCCTGCAGGCGGTGGTAAGGCACGTCGAAAGGCTCGTGCGAGCTCGATGTCTGTATGACCCGCATCACGGGGCGATGCGCATTCCCCCAGCCGTTGGCGGCCTGCTGGCGGCGCAGGTCGTCCTTCACGCGGGCAAAGAGCAGATGGTCGGGCACTCCCCACTTGCTGAGGCGGTCGGCCACGGGGAAGTCCACATCCGACGTGATCTTGGCAAACCCCTGGTTGACCAGAAACGAGCGCATGTTGGTGAAGTCGGCATCGCCGCCATAGTAGTATTCCAACTCATAATTGAGCGGAGCCTTCTTCAGCAGGCTGGCTATCGACGGCATGGAGGCCGTCTTCTTGGGATACTTCATGAGGCTCACCGTGGCCGGCGCGGGATAGCCCATCAGTATGGAGAGCAGTCCGCGGTCGGTGCGGAAGCTGTTGGCATAGAAGCGCGAGAAATAGATGCCCGAGTCGCGCAGCGCCAACAGGTTGGGCGTCACGTCGACCTGGCGGCCGTGGATGTCGGCCGTGCGGGCGTGCATCACCGTGTCGGAGAAACTCTCCATGATGATGAGGTAAATGTCAGGGCAGTCGGTCACACCGGGCAAGGTCAGCAAGCGCTGGGTGTTGGCTGTTTCTGTGCGGTTGTTCATGCCGACCACCATGCGCTGGGCCCGGCTGTCGTCCATAAAGCGGTATTGCGAGGCAAAATCCTCCTGATGGGTCATGCTCTCCATAAACGAGAAGAGCGGGTTCACGGCAGCATGGTTGAGCACGGCCCGCTGTGAGAAGTAGGCCTTGCCGGTATTCATCGACGACACCGTCACCCCGCCACGTATGGGCAGGAACAGTGCCGCCAGCAGCAGCACCTCGACGGCCACAGGCCACAGGCGGTGCTGGCCGCGCACGGCGAAAGCCTTGAGATAAAGCACATGAAACACCAGGCTGACCGCGGCCACCACGAGGAGGATGGCGAGCGCTGCCCCAAGCCCCTGCCAAAAGGTGATGCTCGCCATGGCATCGGCAGGCGACGAGGTGAGGAAGAACACCGGGGTGCTGTCGAGCGGGAACCGCCAATAGTCGTAGAGTGCGATGTTGGCCACGAAACTCAAGGCCACAGCCACCGATGCCAGTCCGAAATAGCCGGCCAGCGCCAGGCGCCACCAGCGGTCGGCACCGGGGCGTCGGAGCACCGCCAGCGGCAGGTCGCTCAGCAGGAGCAGCAAGGCCGGCACGGCGGTGAGGTATCCGGCCATCGACAGGTCGAGGGGCAGGCCATGGGCCACGACGGCGGGCAGGTCGGCGAGGCCACCGGCATAGAACAAGAGAAAGACAGGTTTCTGCAACACAAAAACCAACGTCCATGCCACAAACGTGGCGACGATGAGATAAATCTTGTGTTTCAAAGCCGCCTAGATGAGTTCTGTCTGTCCGTCCTTAGTACATTCGAACCACGGTTCCACGTCGCGCAAGGCAATGTCGTCGTAGACGAAGGGTGCCACCACGGTGTCGGCGCCGTCGGGCAACACCAGTCCCATGCGTCCGTCCTTCTGGGCGATGACCGGCATGGTCTTCATGTCGTCGACATAGACATAGGGCGTGCGCAGAAACTCATAGACCGGCGACAGCAGCACGTTGCCCTCATGGTCCTTGATGCCATACTTGCCGTCTTGTTCAAACACCACATGGTATCTGATGTATTTCTCTTTCATGCGGTCCACATAGAACTTCATGGTCTCCTCGTCGCCGATCATGCTGACATAATAGTGGAAAGTGTCGCAATAGTTGGCGATGGCACGCGCCACGAGCATGCGCCACGACAGGTCTTTGACCGCCTTGCGGTTGAGGTCGATGTAGCGTGCCATGGCCTCTTCGCGCTGTGGTACGGAGAGGGTCTTCATGCGGGCTTCAAACTTCTCGAGCATGGCCAGCGAGCCATGCATACCTTTTATATAACGGTGTATCTGCCGCCCCATCTCATTGGCAAAAAACTTGTCGACCTGACGGGTCTCAATCTCTTCTCTGAACAATCCTTCCATAGCGTGTAGGTTGTGTTAGTTAGTACTAATGACAAAAGTACAAACAATCCGGCAACCGACCAAACGAAAGAACACAAAATATCGCTAAGAAAAGTTCTTTTTGCAGGCGCTTGCTTTGCTCAAGTTTCTGAACCGTGCAGGCCCAATCAAGCGAAAGCGCCGTCAGCGGTCGGCGAGCAGATGCGGCAGCGCGGTGCAGATGTCGCGGTAGGTCTGTTCGAAGTCGCCGGTGTACCACGGGTCGGCCACGTCGCGCCGCTCGCCGGCAAGCTGCATGAGCAGTGCCACCTTGCCCTCGGTGTCGTCGATGCCGCGCATGGCGAGCCACCGCAGGTTGTTGCGATCCATGACGAAGATGCGGTCATAATAAGCATAGTCGGCCGGCGTGATCTGCCGTGCGGCGCGGTGCGAGAAGGGCACGCCGTGGCTGTGCAGGCAGCGGCGGGCCGGCGGATACATGTCGTTGCCGATCTCCTCGGTCGACGTGGCCATGCTGGCTATCTCGAAGTCGGCCTCACGGCCGGCGTCGGCCACCATCTTCTTCATGATAAACTCGGCCATCGGACTGCGGCAGATGTTGCCGTGGCAGACAAAGAGTATTTTTGTTTTCATGGGATCAATCATACATGTTCATGCCGCGGCACACGCAGGCCACACGCGCCTCCTTACGGAGCATGCAGGCCACGTGAGCCGCGGCAGGTGAGTCTGAAAAATGGGTTGGTCGTGGCAGGAGGGCAGCCTCAGCCACGGGTTAGTCTTGGCAGACAGCCTCAGCCTTGAGGTTGGTGATGCGGCTGCAGAACTGTCCGGCCTGCTTGAGCGGGAACACCAGCGTGCGGATGTAGTACATGGTGCCGCGCTCGCCGAAGCTCAGTGTCTTCACGCCGAGCGTCTCCACGGCCTTGCCGTCGATGAGCAGGGTGGTCTGCTCGCGGTCGCCACGGATGGTGACATGCGCCTTCTCGCCGGGATAGAACTGATAGTTGAAGTGGTGCAGATAACCGTCGCGGCTGTAGCCCACCATGCCTGCCACGGGGTCAGACAGATAGAAGGTGGTGCCGCCGTCGGTGAAGAGCACGGTGCCGCGCTCCTCGGCCTTTGCCTCGATGTCGAAGCTCACCTCATAGTCCCAGCCGATGTTGTCGAGAGGCAGCACGTCGCCCGCCTTCACCTCAGCCACCTGCAGCTTGCTGTCGGGATGATAGCCGGCATAGTTGACGCCCGGAGCCTCGCGCACAGCGCTTGATTGGCGTTCGAAGTCGGCCCAGGGCAGTGTGGTGGCCGTTGCCGTCCACATCTTGGTGGCCATGGTGCGTATGGTGGGCATGCAGCGATAGTGTATGTCCTGGTCGGTGATGCCGTTGCCCACGATGTCGTTCCACACGGCAAACGATCCGCCCTTGACCTGCGGATGATGCTCGGGCAGCTGTGTGCCGTTGACATTGGCGGGAGTCCAGTGCTCATAGAGCCACTGGCAGTTGAGATAGTCGTAGTAGTAGCCGGCCTTCGGCACGATGTAGACATATCCGTCGGGTATCGACACCACGTCGTAGCCCAGCTTCAGCATGGAGTCGGGGTCGGCATAGTCGCGGCTCCAGAGGTCCATGAGCACATTGTCGACCTTGACGGGAGTGGTGCCGCGTGCATGGGTGAGCGATCCCCATATCTTGGCTTTCTTGCCATACTGCTCCACGGTGCGTATGTATCGGTCGGTGAGTGCGCGGAACTTCTCCACCACCTCCTTGTCGGCATTCGAATACTCGTCGGTGCCGATGTGCACATACTTGCCCCGGAACACGGGGTCGGGTCCGTCGAGATACTCCTTGAACAGTCCGTCGAGGAAGGTGTAGGTCTCGGGGTTGAAGAGGTCGAGGTGGTCCATGCCATACTTCTTGCTGCCGATCTCGGGCTTGTAGTGGGTGAACGCCAGCACATGTGCCGGCATGTCGATCTCGGGGATGATCTCCACGCCGAGGCTGTCGGCCAGCTGCTGCAGCTCTATGAACTCGCGCTTGGTGTAGTAGCCGTCGCGTGCGGCCAGTCCGGGATAGGTGTCACACTCCATGCGGAAGGCGGCGTAGGTCTTGTTCCAGTCGTTGTCGAAGAACTGCTTGAAACCATTGTCGTTGAGGTGTATCTGCAGCGCGTTCATCTTATAGTAGGAGAGGATGCGCACATAGTCGCGCAGCATGGACATCGGCAGAAACTTGCGTCCGGCATCGAGGAAGGCCCCGCGGTAGCTGTAGTCGGGCCAGTCGCGCACGGTGCCTCGCGGCAAGGATTGTCCCTTGCTGTTGTCGAGCATCTGCAGCAGGGTGCGTGTGCCCCAGTAGAGGCCTTTGGCGGTGGGGGCGCTGACGGTGACACGGTCGGTCACGGTGAGCGTGTAGCCCTCCTGTCCCAGTGCCTTGTCTTTCTTTATCTCCAGCGCGATGTCGCCGGCCTGCGCCTTGCGGTTTGCAGGCAGCAATGGCCGTGTGCCATAGTTCTTGTGCAGGTCGTCGGCAAGCATCTGCGCCACCTGCGCCACGGCGGCGGTCTGTCCGCCGGCGCTCTTCACGACGATGGCGGTCTGTCCGCCGGCAGCAAAGGCGAGTTGCCCCTGTCCGCCTTTCCACACTTTGAGTTCGGGAACGACAAAGGGTTTGTCGTTGTTTGCCCACGAATGGCTGGGCACCAGGGCCGCCAGCAGGCAACAGGCTGCAATGAAGGTTTTCTTTATCATGTGTCAGTAAATTGAATGTTATCTGTCAAGGGTCAGCACACCGCCGGCAAGGGTGACGGTCAGCGGCTTGCCGTTCTCTGGGTTGGCGGTGAGCGTCTGCCCGCGGTAGCGCACGGTCAGGGGGGCGCCGCTGAGACTGCGGAGACGGGCCTCGGCCAGCTCGCCGTGGCGCCAGGTGATGTCTACCACCACGTTGCCGCGGGCCCGCAGTCCGGTCACCGTGCCGTCGGGCCATGCGTCGGGCAGTGCCGGCAGCAGGTGCACATCGCCGTCCTGGCTCTGCAGCAACATCTCGGTCACGCCGGCCGTTCCCCCGAAATTACCGTCGATCTGGAAGGGCGGGTGCAGGTCCCACAGGTTGTCGGCCGTGCCGTTCTTCAGCAGGTTGCCGTAGAGCAGGTAGGCATGGTTGCCGTCGAGGAGGCGTGCCCACAGGTTGAGTTTCCAGCCCATGCTCCATCCTGTGGCGCCGTCGCCGCGATGCTCGAGCACGGTCTGTGCGGCGCGTGCCAACTCGGGCGTGTGGGCCCAACTGACGGAGTGGCCCGGGTGCAGTCCGAAGAGGTGGTTCACATGCCGGTGCTCGTCGGTGGGGTCGTCGATGTCGCGGCTCCACTCCATGAGCTGTCCGTAGCGGCCAATGCGGTAGGGCGGCAGATGGCGCAGCACCTCCTGCCACTGGCTGGCCTCCTCGGCGTCGACACCGAGAATGGTTGCCGCCTCCACGGCATCGCCGAGCAGCTCGCGCACCACCGCCTGGCAGAACGTGGCCCCGTCGTCGGTGATGCCATGCTCGGGCGACGTGCTGGGGGCCACGGTGTAGGTGCCGTCGGCCTTATGCCAGAGGAAGTCGTGGCAGAACTGTGCCGCTCCCTTGATGATGGGGTATGCCTCGCGTCGCAGCCATGTGGTGTCGCGGTTATAGGTGAAGAGGTCGTAGACCTGTGCCGCCAGCCACGGGCCGGCCACGGGCGAGAGGTTCCACGACATGTCGGTGTCGCGCAGCGGAGCGGTGAAGCCGAAGGGGTTGGCGGAGATGGATGCCGTCCAGCCGCGCGCATCATAGTAGGCACGCGCCGTGACGCCGCCGGGCTTGACGAGCGTGCGCACATAGTCGACGAAGGGCTGTGCACACTCCTCAAGGCCGGCCTGCATGACGGGCCAGTAGTTCATCTGTATGTTGATGTTGTTGTGATAGTCGGCATGCCAGGGAGCGTCGGCATTGGCCAGCCACAGTCCCTGCAGGTTGGCCGGCAGGTTGCCGGCGCGCGAGGAGGCGATGAGCAGATAACGTCCAAACTGGAAGTAGAGCGCCTCGAGATAGGGGTCGTGTGCGCCCTGCCTGTAGTCGGCCAGGCGTTCGGGGGTGGTCTTGGTGTCGGCGGGGGCCGTCTTGGCAGCGTGGGCGTCGTTGCTGTTGCCCAGCGTCAGGCCGACGCGCGAGAAGATGGGGCGGTAGTCGGCCAGGTGGCGTGCCAGCAGGCGCTTGTAGCCCAGGTGCTTTGCGGTGGTCATCCAAGCCGCCGTGGTGGTCTGCGGGTCGGCGCCCACATAGGCATGGGGATCGGTGAAGTCGGGGTCGAAGTTCATCTGGTAGTCGGTGTCGGCGGTGAAGACAAACGTCACCTCGTCGGCCCCTTTCACCTCGAGCGCCTGTCCGTCTGCGGTCGGCACCACCTTGCCGCCCTTGTGCAGCATGGCGATGCGCACGGCCACGCGCATGCCGTTGTTGGTGAGCCGCCCTTGGTAGACGAGTTCGTCGCCGGCTGCCGTCAGCCGTGTCGTCCCCTCGGCTTGCAGCGAGGGCAGATAGCGCAGTGCAAGGTTTTGCCGGCCCTTGCCACTGGCCTTGAAGCGCATCACGAGCACATTGTCGGGATGCGAGCAGAACGTCTCGCGCACATAGCGCACGCCGCCCGCGGTGAACGTCACCCGCGACAGCGCCGAGTCGAGCGACAGCGTGCGGCTGTAGGAGCCCTCGTCGGCAGCGGCGATGCCTGTGGCCACGCGCAGCTCGCCCAGCGTGGTGTAGTTGCCGAAGCGCCACTCGGGTTCGCCGGCCCGTTCATAGGCCACCACGCCGTTCATGTTGTGGGCTGTGAGGCGTGCCGCCTTTGCCGAGTCGCCGTCGGCGAAGGCCTGCCGTATCTGCTGCAGCACAGCGGCCGACTGCTTGTTGGCATCCCAGTAGTGGGCGGGGCCTTTGGCCGTGGCGGGTCCGCCGTTCCACAGCGATATCTCGTTGAGTGACAGGCGCTCGGTGCCGACGCTGCCAAACACAGAGGCGCCGATGTTGCCGTTGCCCAGTGGCAACGAGCGCCGTTCCCACTGCCGGTCTACGGCGCCGTCGGGGCGATAGTCGGCAGGTTCGGGTGCGGGTTGACTGAAACGCACATGCAGCGGACGCTGTGCAGAGAGCGAGGCCGAGCAGGCCATGAGCAGAAGTCCAATGATGGTTTTACGCATAAGCTAAGGTGGCAGATGTTTTCATAAACTTTATGGTGCAAATATACAAATTTAGATTGTAACATTGCCCATGGCCGGACTTCTTTTTCTGTTTTTTACTGCAGGCTGTCGGTGAGCGCGGTCGGTTTCTTGGGTTCGGTGGGGGTGCCCGCTACCTATGGCAGGCGAGTCCCGCCCTCTGCGATTTTATCATCTATAAGTGATAAAACGTGCAGTTTTTGCGATTTTATCACTTATAGATGATAAAAATGCGTTACCTTTGCAACCATAACAACAGATAATCTACAAGGTCATGCAGATAATTCCACGTGAGGATTACGCCTCTCAAATAGACTCATGGATAGGCCGGGAACAGATAATCGTTCTTACAGGCCAGCGTCGTGTAGGCAAAAGCTATATGATGAAGGATTTTGTGCATCGTCATCAACAGGAGCCAAACGCCAACATCATTTATATAGACAAGGAGAAGATCACCTTCAAGTTCGTGACCGACCATGATGCGCTCGACGATTATATCAGCGCGCGCTTTCAGGCTGACAAGCACAACTATATCCTGATAGACGAAGTGCAGGACATTGAAGGTTGGGAGCATACCGTCAGGAGTTTCCGCACGGAAGACAACACGGATATTATCGTGACGGGCTCCAACTCCAAGATGCTTTCGAGCGAGCTTTCCACTTTGCTTGCCGGGAGATATGTGGAGATACATATTCAGAGTCTCAGCTACAAGGAATTCATACAGTTCCATAATCTTGCCGACTCTGACGACACCTTGTGGAAATACCTCGCTTACGGCGGACTGCCGGGCTTGCGTAGTATCGGGCTGGACAATGAGGACATGGTGAATGAATACATGTCAGGGGTGTTCAACACCATTATGCTGAAGGACATCATAGAGCGTCATAAAATCCGCAACATCCCCTTTCTCAACAACTTGGTAGCATTCATTGCCGACACCATCGGAAAGCTCAACTCTGCCACGAGCATTGTAAAGTATATGAAGTCGCAGGGAGAAGAGATCTCGGCCAATGTCGTGCTCAGCTACATGGCATACTTCGCCGAAGCATATCTCACATCCCCCGTTTTGCGCTATGACATTCATGGAAAGCGGCTTCTTGAGACGGCAGGGAAAACATACTTCGGTGATGTTGGCTTGCGCAACTTCATCAT
>CAVAXH010000080.1:0-529 GCA_963592505.1 Bacteroidaceae bacterium | reverse complement strand
ATCGAGAAGGTTATGGAGAATGTGGTATACCAGCATCTTGTGCGTCTTGGCTATACCGTTGCAGTCGGGCAGCTGCGCGCTGGCGAAATAGATTTCGTGTGCACGCGTGCATCGTCGTCACGGTCAGCTGCGGGCAATCAAAGCAAGGTGTACGTGCAGGTGTCATACATCATAGCGTCGGACCAAACCCGCGAACGGGAATTCGGAGCCCTATGCAACATTCCCGATTCATATCCGAAGTATGTCATTTCAGTCACACCTCTTGTCAAATCCAGCGACTATAATGGTGTTACCCATTTGAGCCTAAGAAAGTTCTTGCTGGAGGGGTTGTTGTAAACAGATCGTGATATGAACAAGACGTTAGCCTAGCCTGCATGATTCATAGACGGGGCATCGCACCATCTATGAATTAAGGGCGGTTCTAGAAATCACCGCCCTTAAACAGGCTAGACCGTAACATTGCCCATGGCCGGACCTCATTTTCTGTTTTTTACTGCAGGCTGTCGATGGGCGCGGTCGGCTTCTTGGG
>CAVAXH010000079.1:0-11068 GCA_963592505.1 Bacteroidaceae bacterium | reverse complement strand
CGCCCGACGATATATTCATATAAATTGATTAGCAGTCGTGCCTAACAGTATATACCTGCCTTTTTTTCTTTTCCCGCAGGGGCGACCACGGCGTTTTTTTCGCTTCGCCGCAGCCGTATTGTTTGCGGAAAGTGTTACCTTTGCATATAGGACGGCGCGACCCGGTGAGGCCGCCGGCCAGCATTGTTGAATACCCAACCTCAAACCGAATAAAAAATATGAAGAAACTGTTGATGGCCGCTGCCCTGTGTGTCGCAGCGGAGGCCAATGCACAGCAGGCCACACCCGCCTATCAGATCGTGGCCAAGGACACCACCTGCCAGATCTTCGTCTATTCGCCCGGAGAGCGCGACGGCCTGCATGTGGCCTATCTCACCGACGACGAGACGTGGCACGACATCGGCCAGCTCTGCTCATCCGACTATGCGCAGTGGGGCAGCGAGAAACGCATGCACGACCCCTGCGTGGTCCATGCCGACGACGGCTCGTGGCGACTGGTGTTCGCCGTCAACGACCATGCACCCTGCTTTGCGGCAGCCTACAGCGAAGACCTCGTCACCTGGCGCCCGCAAGACTATCCCAAGACGGCCGTGAAGGGCGTGGGCAGTCCGGTGATGTTCCAGATGGACGACGGATCCTTCGACATCTACTATAAGGCCAGCGACGGCACCAAGCGCTATGTGCGCGCATCGAAGGACTTCCGGCGGTTTGAGGAGGAGGCGGAGCCCAGCACCATCGGCGACGTGGCATGGGTGAAAGACACCGCCACCGTCGGCGGCACGCTGCGGCAGGGCAACCTCTTCGATGTGCCCAAGGTGCACCTCGACTACATCTGCCAGTATTTCGATGCCGTGCGCCGCGATGCCGAGAAGAGCGGCGAGGCCATGCGCGACGACGCCAAGCGCTTTGCTGCCATCGGCAACCATGTGGATGCCACGCTGCAGGTCAACACGGCCGACACCAAGGCCATCAGCAACCGCCTCGTGGGTGTCTTCTTTGAGGACATCAGCCGCGCAGCCGACGGCGGTCTCTATGCCGAACTGCTGCAGAACCGCGACTTCGAGTACACCAGCGCCGACCGCCGCGAGTGGACGGCCACCACCGCCTGGCAGTCGAACCGACCCATCGTGGTGAAGAGCGAGGTGCCCCTGAGCACCCGCAATCCGCACTATGCTGTGGTGGCGCCCCGCGACACCTTATATAATATAGGGTGGGATGGCATCACGGCCGAAGCCGGACGGCAGTTTGACTTCTCCGTCTATCTGCGCAACGAGGATGCCGGCAAGAACCAGGTGCTCGTGCAGCTGGTGGGCAGCGACGGCGTGGCCGTGGCCAAGGAGAAGATAAAGGCCGAGGGGCAGGGATGGAACCGCTACGCCCTCACGCTGACCGTCGACAAGAAAGCCGTGAAGGGCCCCGTGCGCCTGGCGCTCACGCCGCTCAAGGACGGTGCCGTGGCGGTCGACATGGTGAGCCTCTTCCCCCACGACACCTATAAGGGCCACGGCCTGCGGCGCGACCTCGCCGAGGCCGTCGAAGCCCTGCACCCCAAGTTTGTGAGGTTCCCCGGAGGATGCATGAGCCACGGACAGGGCATCGACAACATCTACCACTGGGCAGAGACCATCGGCCCCTGGCAGGACCGCAAGCCCGACATGAACATCTGGGGATATCACCAGACACGCGGACTGGGCTTCTACGAGTACTTCCAGTTTTGCGAGGACCTCGGAGCCGAACCGCTCCCCGTGCTGGCCGCCGGCGTGCCCTGCCAGAACTCGGCTGCCAACAGCGACGGACTGGGCGGACAGCAGGGCGGCATCGACATGAAGGACATGCCCGCCTACTGCCAGGAGTTTCTGAACCTCATCGAGTGGGCCAACGGCGACCCCGCCACGTCGCAGTGGGCCAGGAAGCGCGCCGAAGCAGGCCACCCCGCACCCTTCAACCTGAAATATGTGGGCGTGGGCAACGAAGACCTCATCTCCACCGCCTTTGAGGAGCGCTACGAGATGATCTGCCGCACCATCAAGGAGAAATATCCTGACATCATGGTCGTGGGCACCGTGGGCCCCTTCCACAGTCCTTCGTCCGACTATGTGGAGGGATGGGCCTTCGCCAATGCGCACAAGGACATCCTCGACCTCGTCGACGAACACTACTATGAGAGCCCCGGATGGTTCATCAACCACCAGGACTACTACGACCACTATGACCGCACCGCTCCCAAGGTGTATCTTGGCGAGTATGCCTCGAAGACACGCACCGTGGAGAGCGCACTGGCCGAAGCCCTCTATCTCTGCAGCGTGGAGCGCAATGCCGACGTGGTGGCCATGACGAGCTATGCACCACTGCTGTGCAAGGAAGGCCGCGCCAACTGGAACCCCGACATGATCTACTTCAACAACGACACCATCACCTGTCTCACACCCAGCTACCACACCCAGCGCCTGTGGGGCACCCACAGCGGCGACAGGTATGTGCAGTCGCAGATCAGCATCAGTCCCGAGCTGAGCCGCCGCGTGGCCGCCAGCGTGGTGAAAGACTCGCAGACGGGCCGCACCGTCGTGAAGCTCGTCAACGCCCTGCCCGCCTCGCTCACCCTCTCGCTCAAGGGCCTCGCCATCCCCGCCGGAGCACAGGCCGAGGGTTTCGCCGGACAGCCCGCCGACCGCACCGTGATCACCTCCACCGGCGTGGCCGAAGGACAGCGCGTGGAGATGCAGCCCTACAGCGTGAAAGTGATCACGTTCTGATGTGACGGGGCGCTGCAAGGACGTAAAAGTGTGAATTTATTGTAAAAAAGTGCATTTGTACCCGTAAAATTTGGAAGTTCCAAAAAAAAATGTTTCCTTTGCACTCTGAAAAAATAAGAACATTATATACAATAACAATAATTAATTTTTTAGAGAGTATGAAAAAGTTATTTACTTTGTTCGCAGCCGCTATGGTTGCCGCTTCTGTGTCTGCACAGACCACAGTTGAGGGCAGCAAGGCTTTTGACAACGTGTATGTCGGCATCAACGGTGGTGTTGCTACCAAGATGACAGGTCACTCATGGATGAAGGGCCTCGACGCCAACGCCGGCATCCGCATCGGTAAGAACATCACTCCGGTCTTCGGTCTGGCCGTTGAGAGCAACGCTTATTTCTCAAACAAGCCTTGGGCTTCTACACGCCTGGCTGTCCGCGCCATGAACACTTCACTGCTCGGAACTCTGAACCTGAGCAACCTGTTCGCCGGCTACAAGGGCGAGCCCCGTCTGTTTGAGGTTGGTGCTGTCTATGGCATCGGCTGGGGTCACGTCTTCAAGCACATGGAAGAGGGCCGCGCCATCAACCGTATGACTTCTAAGGCCGGTCTCGACTTCCAGTTCAACCTCGGCAGCAAGAAGCAGTGGCAGATCTACGTTGAGCCTTCAGTGACATGGGTGTTCAACGGCATGTACGGCGACAACGAGGCTAGCGTCTACAACGAGTATGGCTACAAGGCCACTTCTAGCGCTAACCAGGGTGCCTACAACCTCAACAACGCTTTCTTCCAGCTGAACGCTGGTGTGATCTACAAGTTCAAGAACAGCAACGGCTCACACAACTTCAAGATCGCTCAGCTCCGCGACCAGAACGAGATCGACGCTCTGAACCAGACCATCAACGACCTGCGCAACGAGCTCGCCAAGAAGCCTAAGGAGGTTGTCAAGACTGTCGTGAAGGAAGCTCCCGCCGCTAAGGAGGTTGCTGTTGAGAACCTCGTGTTCGTGACCTTCGCTCAGGGCAAGAGCGCTCTGACTAAGGACGCTAAGGCCGCTCTCGACGGCGTGAAGGAAGGCAGCCACGTGCAGATCGTGGGTACCGCTTCACCTGAGGGCAGCAAGGAGATCAACGACAAGATCTCTCAGGCTCGTGCCGACGAGGTTGCCAAGTACCTGAAGGATAAGGGTGTCATCGTCGACGAGGCTACTGGTAAGGGTGTTCAGGGCAACACTTCTAACCGTCTGGCTGTTGTCTACGTGAAGTAAACATCGTCACAACGCCCGTAAGGGCTGACAAATAACAAGGCCGCTGGCTTCCAATCCGGAAACCAGCGGCCTTTTCCGTATGCTCGCATTTCATCCAACCCTGTCTTGTTATTGTTTGGCGACAATCGGGCGGTTCTCTCTTTCAGTTTAGTGGGTTAACGCAAATATTATGCTACTGATTGTTGCATGATTGCATAAAAGTAGTTAACTTTGCATAGTATTTAGAGAACAAGTAGTTATGAAACATCCATTGAGAAGTGCTGTCTGCACAGAAGGCAGACGTATGGCAGGTGCCAGAGCCCTCTGGGTAGCCACCGGCATGAAGCATGAACAGTTTGGCAAACCCATTATAGCCATCGTAAACTCGTTCACACAGTTTGTACCCGGACACACCCATCTGCATGAGATAGGGCAGATCGTGAGAGAAGAGATAGAGAAGATGGGCTGCTATGCAGCCGAATTCAACACCATCGCCATCGACGACGGCATTGCCATGGGACACGACGGCATGCTCTACTCACTGCCCTCACGCGACATCATCGCCGACTCGGTGGAATACATGGTCAACGCCCACAAGGCCGATGCCATGATCTGCATCTCCAACTGCGACAAGGTCACCCCCGGCATGCTCATGGCAGCCATGCGCCTGAACATCCCCGCCGTGTTCTGCTCAGGAGGACCCATGGAGGCCGGACGATGGCGCGGACAGAACGCCGACCTCATCACCGCCATGGTGGCCGGCGCCGACCAGGAGGTGAGCGATGCCGACCTGCAGCAGATCGAGCAGTGTGCATGCCCGGGCTGCGGCAGCTGTTCGGGAATGTTCACCGCCAACTCCATGAACTCGCTCACCGAGGCCATCGGACTGTCGCTCCCCGGCAACGGCACCATCCTTGCCACACACACCAACCGCACGGAGCTCTTCAGGCAGGCCGCACGGCAGATCGTGAAGAACGCGCTGGCCTACTATGAAGACGGCGACGACAGCGTGCTGCCGCGCAGCATCGCCACACGCGAGGCATTCCTCAACGCCATGACGCTCGACATCGCCATGGGCGGCAGCACCAACACCGTGCTGCACCTGCTGGCAGTGGCACAGGAGGGTGGGGTGGACTTCACCATGAACGACATCGACCGCCTCAGCCGAAAGACACCCTGCCTCTGCAAGCTCTCGCCCAACACGCAGCAGTACTCCGTGCAGGAGTGCAACCGCGCCGGAGGCATCCTCGGCATCATGAACGAGCTCAGCAAGGGCGGACTCATCTGCGGCGGTGCACACCGTGTGGACGGACTGACGCTCGACGAGGCAATGGCCCGCTATGACATCACTGGGCCCACCGTCGACCCCGAGGCCGACCGCATCTACCACAGTGCGCCCGGACAGCGCTTCTCCACACAGATGGGCAGCCAGAGCGAGCAGTGGCCCACCCTCGACACCGACCGCGCCGAGGGATGCATACGCGACGTGCAGCATGCCTACACCAAGGACGGCGGACTGGCCGTGCTCTTCGGCAACATCGCACAGGACGGATGCGTGGTGAAGACGGCTGGCGTGGCCAGCGAACTGTGGCACTTCGAAGGACCGGCCGTGGTGTTCGACTCGCAGGACGATGCCTGTGAGGGCATTCTCGGCGGAAAGGTCAAGGCCGGCGACTGTGTGGTCATCACCCACGAAGGCCCCAAGGGCGGCCCCGGCATGCAGGAGATGCTCTATCCCACATCATACATCAAGAGCCGGCACCTGGGCAAAGACTGTGCGCTGATCACCGACGGACGCTTCTCGGGAGGCACCAGCGGACTGAGCATCGGGCACATTTCGCCCGAGGCCGCCTCAGGGGGCAATATCGGCAAGATCAAGGATGGCGACATCATCGAGATAGACATACCCAGCCGCACCATCAACGTGCATCTCACCGATGACGAACTGGCACAGCGCCCGCAGCAGCCGCTGCGACGCCACCGCGAGGTGAGCAAGGCACTGCGTGCCTACGCACAGAGCGTCAGCTCGGCAGACAAGGGCGGCGTGAGAATCATTGACTAAACGACACTCATGACAACAGACAACGTGAAAGAAGTGCCCTGGGCCGGAATACGCATAGGCGAGGAATGCTCAGGAGCAGAAATACTGATGCGGGCATTGTATCAGGAGAACGTGCACACGATATTCGGATATCCCGGCGGTGCCATCATGCCCGTCTACGATGCGCTCTACACCTATACACAGAAGCGCGACCCCTGGTTCCACCATGTGCTGGTGCGCCACGAGCAGGCGGCAGCTCATGCCGCCGAGGGATATGCACGCACCAGCGGACAGGTGGGCGTGGCCATCGTGACGTCGGGACCCGGCGCCACCAACACGCTGACGGGTGTGGCTGATGCCATGATGGACTCTACGCCTCTGGTGGTCATTGCCGGACAGGTGGGCGTGGCCTCGCTGGGCACCGATGCCTTCCAGGAGGTGGACCTCGTGGGAATGGCACAGCCCATCTCCAAGTGGAGCTATCAGATACACAGCGCCGAGGATGTGGCGTGGGCCGTCAACCGGGCCTTCTACATCGCACGAAGCGGACGCCCCGGCCCCGTGGTGCTCGACTTCCCGCGCAACGCGCAGGTGGGCAAGGCCAAGTGGATGCCGGGCAAGGTGGACAGCGTGAGGTCGTACAATCCCTACCCGAAGATCAGCGAGGAGGCCGTGCGACAGGCGGCCGACCTCATCAACCATGCCAAGAAGCCGTTTGCCCTGGTGGGGCAGGGTGTCGAACTGGGAGGTGCCCATGAGGAGCTCATGGCTTTTCTGGAAAAGGCTGACATCCCGGCCGGACGCACCCTGCTCGGACTCTCGGCACTGCCCACCGACCATCCGCTCAACATGGGCATGCTCGGCATGCACGGCAACTATGCGCCCAACGTGAAGCAGCAGGAGTGTGATGTGCTGATAGCCATCGGCATGCGCTTCTCCGACCGTGTGACAGGACGCGTGAGCAGTTATGCCCGGCAGGCCAAGATCATACAGCTCGACATAGACCCCTCGGAGATCGACAAGAACGTGAAGACCGATGTGGCGGTGGTGGGCGACTGCAAGGAGTCGCTGCCGGCCATCACACAGCTGCTCCGCCAAGCCTCGCACACCGACTGGATAGATTCGTTCAAGCCGCTGCACGACGAGGAGCTGCGCGAGGTCATCACGCCGTCCATACATCCCGCTGAGGGACCGCTGCTCATGGGCGAGGTGGTCAACGCCGTGGCTGAGGCCACCAAGGGCGAGGCAGTGCTCGTCAACGATGTGGGACTCAACCAGATGTTCTCGAGCCGATACTTCAAGTACCGGCGCAAGCACAGCATCGTCTCGAGCGGCGGACTGGGCACCATGGGCTTCGGACTGCCTGCTGCCGTGGGCGCCACCTTCGGCGTGCCCGACCGCACCGTGTGCCTGTTTACGGGCGACGGAGGGTTCCAGATGTCCATCCAGGAACTGGGAACCATCATGGAGCAGCAGGCGCCGGTGAAGATGATACTGCTCAACAACAACTACCTGGGCAACGTGCGGCAGTGGCAAGACCTGATGTACAACCACCGCCATTCGTTCACCCACATGATGAACCCCTGCTATGAGGTCATCGCACGCGGATATGCCATTCCCTATGGGGTGGCCGTAGACCGCGCCGGCCTGAAGGCCAAGATCGAAGAGATGCTCAGCACCGACGGACCTTACCTGCTGGAGTGCGCCGTGAAGGAAGACGAAAACGTCACACCGATGGTCACGCCCGGCAGCGCCGTCGACGAGATGTTGTTGCATTTGGACATTTAATGAGAGAGAACCCGTTTTTTTATGATGGACAATAAGGATAAGGAGACGTCACGACAGTTTTACACCTTGCTGGTCTACAGCGAGAACGTCGTGGGCGTGCTCAGCCAGGTGACGGCCGTCTTCGCACGTCGCCAGGTCAACATTGAGAGCCTCAACGTGTCGGCATCGAGCCTCGAGGGCATACACAAGTATACCATCAGCTGCTGGAGCACCCCCGACCAGATTGAGAAGATCACCAAGCAGATAGAGAAGAAGATCGATGTGGTGAAGGCCAAGTATTACACCAACGACGAGCTGTTTATCCACGAGGTGGCGCTGTTCAAGATCTCCACCCCCGTCTTGCTCGACAACCCGGAGATATCGCGCGTCATCCGCAAGCACGATGCACGCATGATGGAGGTCAACCCCACTTACTCCACCGTGCTGCTGGCCGGACTGACCGAAGACATCATCGACCTCTACGAACAGTTCAAGGGCTACAAATGCCTGTTGCAATACACCCGGTCGGGACACATCGCGGTGACACGCAGTCTGGAAGAGCCTGTGTCCGACTACCTTAACGAACGCACGGCAAGATGACGACGACACCCCAACTGCTGCCCAAGGTGGGCAGATATGGCTTCATGGCCGAACCGTTCCACTGCGATTTCAGCAACCGCCTGTTTCTCGGACATCTGGGCAACTCGATGCTCAACGCTGCCGACTTCCACAGCAACGACCGCGGATACGGCATGCATTACCTCAACACCATACACCGCACCTGGGTGTTGTCGCGACTGGTCATCGAGATGCAGGAGATGCCCGAGGCTTACACCGAGTTTGACATAGAGACATGGGTCGACGGCGTGATGCGCTTCTTCACCAGCCGCAACTTCGCCGTGAAGAGCCGCGACGATGCCAAGGTCTACGGATACGGACGCAGTGTGTGGGCGCTCATCGATACCGAGACCCGACAGCCCGCCGACATCTTCGAGGTGAAAGGCGGACTGGTCAACGAGTATCTGGAAACCGCCCATCCCTGTCCCATCGACAAGCCCGGCAGGGCAAAGATGGGAACAGACGCCACGCTCGTGCGAACCATCGACACCTATTATAATGATGTGGATGTCAACGGACACGTCAACTCGGTGAAATACATCGAACATGTGCTCGACCTCTTCGACCTCGACTGGTACCGACACCACCGGCTGCAGCGCTTCGAGATAGCCTATGTGGCCGAGGCGCACCAGGGCGACCGCCTCAGCTTGTGGAAAGAACAGAAAGCCGAGGACGAATACTGCATCAAGATCGTACGCGAAAATGACATAAAGCAAGAAATCGTAAGATGTGTGGTAAAATTCGTAAAAGATTAAAAGAAAGTTTGCATATCTTATTCTAAATTGCTACCTTTGCGAACGATAACCACAAGCTCTTGGGCATGTGGCGAGAAGATAGAAGTATAACGTATTAAATATAAATAGTTTATGGCAAAAATGAATTTTGGTGGCGTGGTAGAAGAAGTCGTCACCAAGGAAGAGTTTCCTTTGGAGAAAGCTCGTGAGATTTTGAAGAATGAGACGATTGCCGTCATCGGATATGGCATTCAGGGTCCTGGTCAGGCAGGAAACCTCCGCGATAATGGTTTCAACGTGATTGTGGGCCAGCGTCAGGGCAAGACCTATGAGAAGGCGGTGGCCGACGGCTGGGTGCCCGGCAAGACACTGTTCTCCATCGAGGAGGCTGCCGAGAAGGGCACCATCATCTGCATGCTGCTCTCCGATGCCGGCCAGATTGCCGCTTGGCCCAAGATCAAGCCGTATCTCACAAAGGGCAAGACGCTCTACTACAGTCATGGCTTTGCCATCAACTGGCAGGACCGCACAGGCGTGGTGCCGCCCGAGGACATCGATGTCATCATGGTGGCTCCCAAGGGCTCCGGCACATCGCTCCGCACCATGTTCCTCGAGGGACGCGGCCTCAACTGCTCGTATGCCGTCTATCAGGATGCTACGGGTAAGGCTGAGGAGAAGTGTCTGGCCTTCGGCATCGGCATCGGTGCCGGTTACCTCTTCCAGACCACATTCCACCGCGAGGCCACCTCTGACCTCACTGGCGAGCGCGGCTCGCTGATGGGTGCCATCGAGGGATTGCTCGAGGCCCAGTATGAGGTGCTCCGCGCTCACGGACACTCGCCCTCAGAGGCTTTCAACGAGACCGTGGAGGAGCTCACCCAGAGCCTTGGCCCGCTCTTTGGCGAGAAGGGTATGGACTGGATGTATGCCAACTGCTCTACCACAGCCCAGCGTGGCGCCCTCGACTGGCGTCCCCGCTTCAAGGCTGCCATCAAGCCCGTGATGGAGTGGCTCTACCTGAGCGTGGAGAACGGCACGGAGGCTCAGATCTCTATCGACAAGAACTCGCAGCCCGACTATCGTGAGAAGCTCAATGCCGAGCTCAAGGAGATGCACGACATGGAGATGTGGCGCGCTGCCGAGACTGTTCGCCAGCTGCGTCCTGAGAACAACTAAGCAATACCGGTTTTAAGTGTGGTTCTAATAATTACCACCCTTAAGAGTAGTAAGATATGACAATCCCGGCTCTCCGCAATATGTGAGGGTCGGGATTTTTTTGCTAACTTTGCACTTCAAAGACAAGTACATCTCAATGACTATGCAATATGACAACTCTGCGGTGCGCCGTCGCGACCGACTGATGGATGAAGCTGAGGCCCGCACCTTGCTTGCCGGTGCCGAATATGGCGTGCTGGCTATGGCAGACGCCGACGGCATGCCCTATGCTGTGCCTGTAAACTATGTGTGGGATGGTGCCGACACGCTGTATGTACACTGTGCACCCGAAGGGCGCAAGCTCGAGGTGCTGCGAGCTAACAGCCGCGTGTCGTTCTGTGTGGTGGGGCAGGTGAGGCTGTTGCCGGCGAAGTTCACCACCGAGTATGAGAGTGTGCTCATCGAGGGCACCGCAGCTGTGGTGACCGACGACGACGAGCGCATGGCGGCGCTGAAGATGCTGGTAGAGAAGCTCTCGCCCGACGATGTGGAGGTGGGCATGAAGTATTCGGCCAAGAGCTTTCATCGGGTGGCCCTCCTGCGCATAAAGGGAGAGCGGTGGAGCGGCAAGCGCAAGCGCGTCACCGGCGAGGTGAAATATTGAGAAAATGGCAACGGTGTCGCCACGGCCATGGGGGTAGGGCGTTCAAAATCGACATATTTTAGCGAGACGTTTTGTGCTCGTTTTAATCCCTTTTG
>CAVAXH010000078.1:0-11140 GCA_963592505.1 Bacteroidaceae bacterium | reverse complement strand
GCCCGCGTCGGTTCACGCATTCTTCAGCCCGCGTCGGCTCATGCATTCTTCAGCCCGCGTCGGCTCACGCATTCTTCATCCCGCGACGTCCCTTTGTCATAGCGTGGATATTATCTCCTTCTTGCCAGATATTCGATGGCGTAGACCGACCACCGCGGAACCTTGCGGATGTTGGTGCGGATGGCCGGAATGTCGCACAGCAGGAAGAGGGCGGCCAGGGCCAGGGCAAACCACACGACGTAGCCATAGACCTGCTTCATTGCCACCAGCATCATCGAGTGGAGGAAGTCGTGGCCAACGAATTGGCCGAAGTTGAAGTGCGACAAGTCGAGATGCGTGAGCGTGAGATATTGTCCGTAGTTCATCATGTCGTCGTTCATCACATGCGAGAACAGGGTGGTGTAGATGCCGTAACCGGCTGCACCGGCCAGATACATGTGGATGATGTTGAACACAAACAAGCCCATGAAGAAATGCTCCAGGCTGGGCACCGACTCGTTTAATGCCCACATGAGCGTCGGACTAAGCACGGCATACCCGAATCCCCGCAGGAATATGGCCAGCCGATACTGCTCGATGTTCACACCGCCGCCGAGGGTGAAATACATCAGCATGGCGTAGAGCGCAATGCTGAGAAAGGCTATGCCGAACAGCTTCCACACCTTCCATTTCCTTACCTTCAGCCAATACATGTCGACCAGGATGCCTACATACATGCCGGGCAGCGCCCACATATACTGCGTCTCCTTGGTCAGCTCTTCCAAGTGGACCACCTCGCTGTAGAGAATCTCTTCCATCGTGTGCTCGGCGCCGAGGGCGAGCTCGGCAAAGAAGACGACGATGAGGATCGGCACCACGTTGCGAAACGTGAACAGCTTTACCTCCACATAAGGGTAACGGTAGTAGCGCATGCGGTAGAGCAAGATGCCGCCCAGCACGATGGCTATGCCCAGCAGGATGCGCATGCGCAGCGTGTCGAACCACATGTAATAGTCGCCATACACCACGATATACGACACCACCAGCATCAGCACGCAGATGAGCAGCGCACCCTGGAAGTCGATGCCCTTGAGCGACAGCCGCTGGGGCATCGGACAGAACGGGCGGCAGCAGATGAGCTGCGTGAGCAGCACGAACGACATCGTGCCCACGGTGAACACATGCATCGTCTGCCATGTGAAGTGATGGCCGAACCATGCTGCCAGCCATCCGCTGCCCTCGATGGCCGAGAGCAGGATGATGTGGAGCACGGGGAAGAACACGGCGAAGTCGCGGCGGGGGGTGATCCATAGCTGTATGTTGCTCATACACTCGAACGTGCCCTGTATCTTCGCCATTCCGGCTATGAAGCATGCCACGACGAGCACGGTCATCGAATGGCTGTGCATCGTCACCATGTTGCACACGCCCACGACGATGGCAGAGCCGCACAGCAGCTGCTTGTTGGTGAACCGAAACTTCATGCGGAAGAGCATCGGGAAGTAGGCTGCCATGCCTGCCAGTGTGGCGTAGAGCAGAAACATCACGTCCTCTATCATGAAGTTGGTGGTGCCGCGGATGGCCTCCAGGGCTCCGAGGTACACGCCGCCGCTGAACTGAAAGCAGAGGGCGGTCAGCACATACAGCCACGGCTGCACGCGGCGGGGCACCCAGCCTCTCATCATCGGCATCGAAAAGCCCATGTGGGGTGGCGGACCACCGGGGCTTTTCATAAAGAATTCAGTCAGCTGTCCCATTATTCTTCAACGATGCATTCCACGTTATATCCGCCTTTGAGCTTGGCTACGTCGGCGCTGTTGTCGAGCTTGATGCGCACGGTGACACGCTGCTCCACCTTCACAAAGTTGCCTGTGGCGTTGTCGATGGGGATGAGCGAGAAGGCACTGCCCGTGGCGTCGGAGATGCGCTCCACCTTACCCGTATAGGCTGTGCCGGGCACAGCGTCGGCCGTGATCTTGGCTTTGCTGCCCACCTTGATGTGAGGGAGCTGGCTCTCCTTGTAGTTGGCCTCTATCCAGCGCTCGCCTTTGTCCACGATGCTCACCAGCGTCTGTCCGGGGTTCACCAGCTGTCCCACCTGTATGTCCTTCGTGCCGACGGTGCCGTCGCAGGTGGCAATGATGTAGCAGTAGGAGAGGTTGAGGCGGGCGAGGTCCACGGCGCGTCGCGCCAGCTCTATGCCCTGCTCCGAGGCGGAGAGGCTGTGGCCCTGCTCGGCCACGACGGCCGACTGCATCTGGCGCGAGCGTACAGCCTGCTCGTAGCCGGCCTTGGCGCTCAGGTAGGCGGTGTGCACCTTGTCATACTGCTGCCGGGTGACGGCATCCTGCCCGAGCAGCTTCTCGAAGCGGGCATCCTCGCGCTTGGCATTCTCCATCTGCACACGTGCCGACTCTATGCCGGCATCGGTGACGGTCATGCTGGTCTTGGTGGTGACGATGCTGCTGGCCGTTCCCCGCGAGCCGTGCTGCGCACGTGCCAGGTCGGCCTCGGCTTGTGCCAGCCGCAGGCGGAACTCGGTGTCCTCGATGATGGCGAGCGTGTCGCCCTTCTTCACCTGCTGAAACTCGGTGAAGCGCACCTCGCGTATGAAGCCCTGCACGCGGCAGTTTTGTGGCACCACATTCTGGCGCACACGGGCGTTGTCGGTAAACTCGCCGTTTCCGAAGTGCATGAACTGGCTGACCACGTAGGCTGCTCCGCCCAGCAGGCATACCACGATGAGGGTGTTATATAAATAGGTGTGAATCTTCGTCTTTTCCATTGTTGTGAACTTTTATAGGGTGTTTGTAACGTATTTGAGTCTGTAGAAGTTGTAAAGCATGCTGATGCGTGCGTTGACCAGCGCCATCTCTGCCGAGAGCTTCATGTTGGAGGCATCCACCATGTCGGTGAGGAGCGCGAGGTCGTTCTGGTAGCGGTTTTGCACCACCGAGTAGTTTTGCTGGGCCAGCTCCACCTGTTTCTCCTGTGTGCTCACCTCCGTGTGCGACGTGAGGAGGTTGGTGTAGTTGGCCTGCACGGCGTTCTCCACGCCTTCGCGCACCAGGGCTACGGTCTCCTTCGACTGCTGATGCTCCGTGCGTGCCTTGCGTATCTGGTGTTTGTTCTTCCAGATGCTGCCGAGGTTATATTTCACCCCCACGCCCACGAACCACACGTTGGTGTTGCAGTCGGTCGGTATGAGGTCCTGTGTGTAGGGACCGGCAAACAGGTTCTCTGCCACGACAGCCACCGAGGGCCGTGAGGCCGCCTTCGTCTGCTTGATGTTCTGTTCGGCAAGGCTCTGTGCCATCTCTGCCTGGCGGATGTCGATGTTGTTGTCCTGGCCTTTGGCCTGCCATGCGTCGTGGGCGGCGATGGCCGAGAGCGCGCTGATCTCCGTGTCCACCTCGTTCTTGTCGGGCACCACGACCGTCTGCTCGGGCAGGTGGAGCGTGGTGACCAGCTGGTGGTTGATGATGTCGGCTGCGTCGGCGAGCTTCTTCAGGGTGAGCTCCAGGCTCTTCAGCTGATAGTCGTATCGCGTGATGTCGTTCTTCAGCACCGTGCCCTGCTCATGGCGTGCCTTCATCTGCTCGATCTCCTTCTGGGTGAGCTCAATGTTCTGGCGCACCACATCCATCTGGTTGTTCAGCTTGCACAGGTCGAGATAGTAGCCTGTCAGCAGGAAGCGCACCTCCTGCCGGTTCTTCTCCACGCTGAGCTCGGCCAGACCCTTGCCCAGTTCGGCCATGCGGATGCCCGAGCGGATGGCGCCACCCGCATAGATCACCTGCGTCACCTGCGCCGTGAAGCTGTTGCCCCAGTGGGGTGTGTCCTGCTTGCCGTTGGCCACCGGCACCACGCCCACCCCGGGCACGATGTAGTCTGATGTGCCGCTGGCCGAGAAGCCTCTCGACAGCATGAAGGCATTGCCCGTATAGCTGCCCTGCAGCGTCAGGTCCACACTCGGCAGCAGGGCCGACTTGGCAGCTGCCACCCCTTCGTCGGCAGCCTGCAGCGCCACCTCGCTCACCTTTACCTTCTGGCTCTGCTGGTCAGCCAGGTCATAGAGCTGCGTGAGCGTCATGGTTGCTGTCGTGGCTGCAGCGCCGCTGGCTGATTGAGCCACAACAACAGACGAGCCTCCTGTCAACAGAAGACTTGCCAATAAGATGTTCTTTATCATTCGTATCGTTTTATTTTTATCCTTTTACCTTCAAGGGCTTTTTGCGGATGCAAAGGTACGGCTATTTTCCCTGCCGCCTGCTTTAAATATTTCGCAGCGGATGGACTTTTAGCGAACAAAGTTCCTTTTCCTCACATTTATTGTGTACTTTTGTGAGCAAAAAGCGAACAAAAGGCGGAATGTATGGTGATGACGAATGTGGACCTCGACGAACTGAGCAGTCGCCACGAGGCGGAGCTGCTCAGCACGAGTCTTGACGAATGGCGTGAAGGGCCGAAGGTGCTCACTTATGGAGCTATATTGATTTGCCGCACGGGCAAGGCGGTGCTCAACGTCAACTATAAGGACTGGGAGCTCTATGAAGGGGCGGTCATCGTGGTCTTTCCCAATGAGATCGTGGAGCTGAAAGACAGCCGGCATGACGTGGCCTCGCCCGCGGCTGCAACGCCCTCGCCCCGGTTTGATATGCTCAAGTACAGTCCTTCCCTGCTTCGTGAGGCGAGCCTGCAACTCGAGCAGACCATCTATTCTGCCCTGCGCGAGGACCGCTGCCGCCAGGACACACCCGTGGTGACAGCCATCATCAATGGCATGTTTGCCCTGCTCAAAGTGTATTTCGACCAGTCGGAGTGCACGTGCGTCACCCAACTGGTGCTGTGCCAGCTGAAGGCGTTCTTCATCGGCTTCAATGAGTATCTGCAGCGCAATCCGCAGTATCGTCCCGACAATGTGAAGTCTTACCGGGTGCGTGAACTGTTCAACCGCTTCATGATGCTCATGGAGCGCGACCACAAGCTGTCGCGGGATGTCACCTATTATGCCGGTCTGATGCACATCACCTCCAAGTATCTCACGACCATCGTGCGCCAGGTGACGGGCCACACGCCCAAGACCATCATCGACCAGTATGTCATCCTCCAGCTGAAGGCGCAGCTGCGGCGCTCCTCGCAGAGCGTCAAGGAGATAGCGTGGGATTATCATTTCACCGACGTGAGCTTTTTCTGCCGCTATTTCAAGAAGCATACCGGCATGACACCCCAGCAGGTGAGGGGGAAGGAGTGACACCCCGCCCCCTCTGCCTCTGCCGCCGTCACATGTCGAGCCAGTTCTTCACGATGGTGGCGCCGTCGGGTGTGAGCACGCTCTCGGGGTGAAACTGTATGCCGTGGATGTTGTAGTGGCGGTGGCGCAGCGCCATGATCTGGCCGTCGTCGCTCATGGCCGTCACCTCCAGACAGTCGGGCAGGCTCTCGCGGTCTACCACCCAGCTGTGGTAGCGGCCCATGACGATGCGGCGGGGCAGCCCGGCAAAGAGCGGGTCGTTGCCCAGCTGCGTGCCCTCGGTGGCCACGCCGTGGTAGACCTCCGTGAGGTTCGTGAGGCGGCCGCCAAACACCTGGCCGATGGCCTGGTGGCCCAGACACACGCCGAGCATGGGCTTGCGCCCGGCATAGTGGCTGATGACGTCCATCAGCAGGCCGGCCTCTTCGGGGATGCCCGGTCCGGGCGACAGCAGAATCTTGTCGAACGGCTCGAGCTGTCCCAGCGTGAACTGGTCGTTGCGGTAGACGGTGACCTTCGCGCCCAGCTGGCCGACGAGGTGTGCGAGGTTATAGGTAAACGAGTCGTAGTTGTCGACGATCACCACCCGTTGTGGCTGGGTGCCGTCGGCGTGTGTGTTCTCATCCATCATGGTTGTCGTGTTTTTGTTGTCGTGTGTTGGCGGGGGCTAGAGGTTCTCGGCCATGGTCACGGCCTTCATCAGCGCCCCCAGTTTGTTGTTGCTCTCCTCCAGCTCATAGGCATCGTTGCTCTTGGCCACCACGCCCGATCCGGCCTGGAACCACAGCTCGCCGTTGCGCGAGATAAACGTGCGTATGACGATGGCCTGGTTGAGGTCGCCGTTGAGTCCGATGAAGCCTATGCATCCGCCGTAGGCCCCGCGGTTGTGGGGTTCCATCTCGGTGATGAGCTGCATGGCCCTCACCTTCGGCGCTCCCGAGAGGGTGCCTGCGGGGAACGTGTCGAAGAAGGCCTTGATGGGGTCGGCATCGGGGTGGAGCGTGCCGCTGACGCGGCTCACGAGGTGTATGACATGGCTGTAGAACTGCATGTCTTTGTAGAAGTCGACCTTCACGTCGTGGCAGTTGCGGCTGAGGTCGTTGCGTGCCAGGTCCACGAGCATCACGTGTTCGGCGTTCTCCTTCGGGTCGTTGCGCAGAAACTCGGCGTTGCGCCGGTCCTCGTCGGCGTTGCCGGTGCGCCGTGTGGTGCCGGCTATGGGGTCTATATACGAGTGGCCTTGCTCTATGCGGTTGTGTGTCTCGGGCGACGATCCGAAGATGCGGTAGCCTCCGAAGTCGAAGTAGAACAGGTAGGGCGACGGGTTGATGCTGCGCAGGGCGCGGTAGAGCTTGAAGTCGTCGCCCTCATAGCGCTGCACGAAGCGCCTCGACACCACGATCTGAAACACGTCGCCCCTCAGGCAGTGCTTCACGCAGCGCCTGACGTTGGCCATGTGCTCCTCGTCGGTGAGCGTGGAGGTGCGCTCGCCCACGGGTCGGAAGCCGTAGGGCTTCACGTTGTTGCGTGCGGCCGCCATCTCCAGCTGGTCGAGGCGTGCCTTGCCGTCGTCGCCGTCGCTGGTGAGCGTCACGAAGACCATGGTGTTGTTGAAGTGGTCGAAGACGATGAGGTCGCGGTACATGATGTAGTAGATGTCGGGCGCATCGTTTTTCTCCATCGTGGTGTCTTTCACCTCTATGTTCTCAAAGTAGCGCACGGCGTTGAAGGCCGTGTAGCCGTAGACGCCGCAGTAGGCGGCATGGTCGCCCTCCACGTGCAGGCGGTCCAGGAAGTCGTGGAACGCCCCGGCGATGGCCACCTTGCATGCCTCGCCTCGGCCCGGTCCGGTGGGCGGCAGCGCCGTCTCGGTGCGCGAGCCGTCGGGGTAGGTGCAGACCACCTGTCCGTGGCTCACGGCGATGGATGCCATGGGGCAGATGCCGATAAACGAACGTGCGTTGTCGCCGGCATGATAGTCGCTGCTCTCCATCAGTGCCGACTGCGGATAGAGGTCGCGCAGCCGCATGTAGACACCGACGGGCGTGTAGAGGTCGGCCAGCACCTTGCGGGCCTGGGTGCGATAGTTAAAAGTCTCCATATTCGCCAGCCATTTGTTTGTTGTTGAGATACGTCTCCACATCCTTGTCGCCTCGTCCGCTGACGGTGAGCACCACGATGTCTTCGGGCTTGAAGGTCATCTTCGCCAGTGCTGCCACGGCGTGTGCGCTCTCTATGGCGGGGATGATGCCCTCCAGCCGTGTGAGCTCATAGCCGGCGCGTATGGCCTCGTCGTCGTTGACGGCGAGCACCCGTTCGCGCCCGGTCTGTGCGAGGTTGGCGTGCATGGGTCCTATGCCCGGATAGTCGAGTCCGGCTGAGATGGTGAACGCCTCCTTGATCTGTCCGTCGTCGGTCTGCATCACCAGCGTGCGTGCGCCGTGCAGTATGCCCTCGGTGCCGCAGTGTATGGTGGCAGCGGTGTGGTCGGTGTCGATGCCGTGTCCGCCGGCCTCTGCCAGCACGATGTTCACGCGCGGGTCGTCCACATAGTGGTAGATGGTGCCGGCGGCGTTGCTGCCTCCTCCCACACAGGCTATGAGGTAGTCGGGGTAGTTGCGCCCCGTCTTCTCCTCGAGCTGCCATTTTATCTCCTTCGAGATGACGCTCTGCATCTTCGCCACGATGTCGGGGTAGGGGTGCGGCCCCATGGTGGATCCCACGATGTAGAAGGTGTCGTCGGGGTGGCAGCACCAGTCGCGTATGGCCTGCGAGCAGGCGTCGCTGAGCGTCATGTTGCCGGTGCGCACGGGGTTCACCTTGGCGCCGAGCATGCGCATGCGCTCCACGTTGGTGTGCTGCCGCTCCACGTCGGTGGCTCCCATGAAGATCTCACACTGCATGTCCATCAGCGCACACACGGTGGCCGTGGCCACGCCGTGCTGTCCGGCGCCAGTCTCTGCGATGATGCGTGTCTTGCCCATCTTCTTGGCCAGCAGGATCTGTCCGATGGTGTTGTTGATCTTGTGGGCGCCGGTGTGGTTGAGGTCCTCGCGCTTCAGGTAGATGGTGCAGCCATACTTCTGGCTGAGGCGGCGTGCGTGGTAGAGGGGCGAGGGGCGTCCCACATAGTCGCGCAGCAGCGCCTCATACTGCTGTCTGAACTCCTCGCTCTCGAGGATGGGCAGGTAGGCCTCCTGCAGGTCGTGCACACACTTGTAGAGTATCTCGGGCACGTAAGCGCCTCCAAACTGTCCGTAGAAGCCTGCCGGCGTGGGGTGGATGGTCTGGTCGGCGGCCGTGTGGTTTATGTCGTTGGTGTTTGCCATGGTCGGTTGGTGTTGATGGGTTGGTGTTGGTGTTGATGGGGATGGCGGGGTGGGGGGCTACTGCTGCAGTGCGTCGTAGAGGCGGTCGATGGCCGTGTCGGCGTTGCCCGTCTCGCTGAGCAGACTCACAAACTTGCTGCCGATGATGGCGCCGGCGGCGTTGGCCTGTGCGCTCTGCAGCGTCTGTCGGTTGGAGATGCCGAAGCCAATCATGCGCGGGTTGTGCAGGTTCATGGCGTTGATGCGCTCAAAGTAGGCCACCTTGCGGCTGTCGAAGTCGCTCTGTGCGCCGGTGACGCTGGCCGACGACACCATGTAGATGAATCCGTCGGTGTGCTGGTCGATGAAGCGCACGCGCTCCTCGGAGGTCTCGGGGGTGATCATCATGATGACGCGCACGTCGTAGCGGTCGGCGATGGGCTTCACCACATTCATATAGTCGTCGAAGGGCAGGTCGGGGATGATGCATCCGCTGACGCCGCTCTCCACGCAACTGCTGAAGAAGCGTTCCACGCCGTAGTGCATCACCACGTTGAGATAGCCCATGAGCACCAGCGGCACGCTCACCTGCTCGCGTATGTCGTGCAGCTGTGCGAAGAGGCGGCTGAGCGTCATGCCGTTGCGCAGGGCCACGGTGCCGGCGCTCTGCACCACGGGTCCGTCGGCCAGCGGGTCGCTGAAGGGTATGCCCACCTCTATCATCTGTATGCCGCGGCGCTGCAGGGTGAGTATGGTGTCGGCGGTGCCGTCGAGGGTGGGGCATCCCGCACAGAAGTAGAGCGAGAGCAGCTTGCCCGGCAGCGAGGGCGTGTGGGTGCCGCGCTGTGCCTCGGGCGAGGCAAATAGTTGGTTGATCTTGTTCATGGCTGGTTGGTGTGGTTTGTGGTGGTTGGTGTGGTGTGGGGGGGAGGGCTTAGCCTCTCACCTCGGCTATGAAGGTCTGCAGGGCCTCCACGTCCTTGCGTCCGGGCTCGGTCTCGAAGCGGCTGTTGAGGTCTATGCCGGCCAGCATGGGGTGGTCGAGCTGTCTCACGCGGGCGGCGTCGGCCGGTCCGATGCCGCCGCTGAGCAGGAAGGGCGTGTGGCCGTGGTAGGCGCCGAGCACGTCCCAGTCAAACTGCTGTCCGCTGCCGCCCACCTGCGGGCAGCGCGTGTCGAAGAGCAGCATGTCGGCCACGCCCTCATAGTCGGCGGCGCGTGCCACGTCGTCGCGGCAGCGCACGCTGATGGCCTTGATGATGCGTATGTCGGGAGCGATGTCGGGTATGAGCGTGCGCTTCAGGTTGCTGATCATCGTGGGGCTCTCCGTGCCGTGGAGCTGCACATACTGCAGGCCGTAGTTGTAGATGCGGCTGACGATGGTCTGCGGCATCTCGTCGACAAACACGCCCACACGGGCGGGGCCCGTGGCCGGGGTGCTGCCGTCGGCCGTCGGTGTGGCCGTGGTGGCGGCGTTGGCGCGTTGCAGGCGTTCCTCGCTGTAGTCGGGCATGAGGCCGGCTCCCGAACTGATCATCTTCACGAAGCGCGGGCTCTGGGGCCAGAAGATGAAGCCCATGAGGTCTATGTCGAGCCGGCCTACGGCCTCGATGTTGTCGGCGTCGCGCATGCCGCATACCTTGATGAGCAGGCGTCGGGGTGTCGGGGTGTCAGGGTGTGTGGGTGTATAGGTGTCGGTGTGCATCATGGTGTGTGGTGGTTATGGTTTTGCAGATCGCCGATGAAGGTGCGGAGCGCCAGCCCCGGGTCGTCGGCCTTCATGAAGTGCTCGCCCATGAGGAAGCCGCTGAAGCCCGCCTCGCGCAGGCGGCAGACGGTGTCGGGGTGGCCTATGCCGCTCTCGCTGACCTTGCAGACGCCCTCCGGCAGGCGTGCCGCCATGCGAAACGAGTTGTCGACATCGGTGACGAAGGTGCCGAGGTTGCGGTTGTTGATGCCATACATGTCGGGCTCCAGGTCCACATAGTCGAGCTCGTCGTCGCCGTGCATCTCGAGCAGCACCTCGAGGCCGAGCTCGTGGGCGGTGTGGAGCAGCGTGCGGCAGTCGTCCTTGGTGAGGTCGGCGGCAATGAGCAGCACCGCCGATGCGCCGCAGAGGCGTGCCTGCAGCAGCTGGTACTCGGAGATGATGAAGTTCTTGTAGAGGATGGGCAGGGTGACGCCCGAGAGGCGTGCCTCGCGCACAAACTCGTCGTAGCCGCCGAAAAACTCGGTGTCGGTCAGTATGCTCAGGGCTGCCGCGCCCGCCTGCTGGTAGGCCAGGGGGATGATGCCGGCGCGTCCCTCGCGCTTGATCCATCCCTTCGAGGGCGACTTGCGCTTAAACTCGGCGATGATGCCTGTCGGCGAGGCTTCGAGGGCCTGCCGCATCGACGTGGGCGGCTGCTCCTCGTGGGCCATGAGGTCGTCGACCATGGCCATGAGGCGGCGTGGCGGCACGTAGCGCATCCACTCGTCGACCTCTTGCAGCTTGTGGGCCACGATGGTCTGCAGTATGTCGGTGTTGGTTGGGTTGTCCATGGGTGTGTGGTGTTACTTATATATATAAGGTGGTGCGTGGTGTTCAACTGTTTATCTC
>CAVAXH010000077.1:0-11407 GCA_963592505.1 Bacteroidaceae bacterium | reverse complement strand
GCATTGGGACAAGATAAAGCCCCTGCTGCCACAGGTCATACAGGCAGCCATTGACGACACGAAGAGAAACTTCCTGTATCTCAACGCATACGAGAGGGCCAACTATGCCTCGGGCATCTCCAACTTTCTGAATTTCACGGTCATCAAATATGCCGTAGCCCTCAACGACGAAGCGCTCTGGGGCACGGTGTACGATGCCCTGCTGTTCTCAAAAGGCCTGCTGCTCAATTCGGGACTAAGCATCGAGCGGACCGTCAAAGAGAGCCGCAACGCCAGTTGGAAAGAGAGATGCAGCAACCTGCAGCAACTAAGGGCACGGCTGGAAAAAGCCCAAATGAGCAGCGACAGCAAAAACATAAAGCTGATAAGTGCACAGCTGCGGGCACTGGAAAGCAGCCTGCTCAGCGAGCTTGCCGACGCCACCGACTACACCCGACGTCTGTCAGCCACCTGGCAGCAGGTGCAGGCGGCATTGAAAGACGACGAAGCGGCAGTAGAGTTCTGCGTGTCCTCGGATAACTCTTATGTGGATCTCTGCTATGGTGCACTCATCGTCAGAAAGGATCAGCCCCGGCCACAATATGTGCCTTTGTACAAGATGTTCAAATATGCAAGCGACGAGGTGAAGAAGGCACAGAAAGACGCAGTGCTCCAGACGTGGGCCAAGCTCTCGCCTTGGCTGGCAAAGGTCAGGCATGTGTATTTCTCGCCGACGGGCGACCTGCACAAGTATCCCATCGAATATTTTGCACCCGAAGGAATGGCATCGGTGATGTTCCACAGGGTGTCGTCGACCAAAGAGCTCGTCTATGGCAGAGGCAACAGCAACGCAAACGTGCAGAAGGCCGTCGTCTACGGCGGACTCAACTACAACGGAACCTATGCGTCGATAGACACAGCAAACGTCAAAAACGACATTCCGTCATCGTCGGCCGCAGTGACACGCTCCAGCGGGGTTGCCGGCGATGCGTCGAGAGGCACCTACGTCACACTCAGCGGTGCCAGGAAAGAAGCCGGCAACATTAAAGCCATCATGCAGGCCCACAACATCAACGCCAAGTGGTATGCAGGCGTCGAAGGGTCGGAAGAGTCGTTCAAGGCGCTCTCCGGCACCAGCACACAGCTCGTACACATCGCCACTCACGGATTTTTTTGGGACGACGAAAACATGAAGGACCAGCAGAATAAAGCGATAGCCAGCGATGACGTGATGACACACAGCGGCCTGTTGCTGGCTGGAGCCAACAGAGCATTGCGCAACGAGTCCATCCCCGACAACATGGACGACGGTGTGCTGACGGCCCGGGAGATAGCCTCCATGGATCTCAGTGCCGTGAGACTGACCGTGCTGTCGGCCTGCGAGACGGGGCTGGGGGATATCTCAGGAGAAGGTGTCTTCGGACTGCAGCGCGGACTGAAAAACGCAGGCGTGCAGACAGTGCTGATGAGCCTGTGGAAGGTTCACGATGAAGCCACACAGCTGCTCATGACAAACTTCTACCAAAACCTGCTCGACGCCAACACCAAAGGCGGCATGTATGGGGCGCTCCTGAAAGCACAGGACTACCTGCGCCACTACGACAACGGGAAATATTCGGCCCCCTCATTCTGGGCGGCATTCATATTGCTCGACGACAGCATCGCACCATGATGAATATATCCTGTACTTGGTTTTAATTATGCGCTCCCTACAGGGGCAAACAATTGTCAAATGCCAAAAAAAACGTAGGGGCGAGCCCCTACGCTATATTATGTCGCCCCGGTTGGGGCTGGTCCGTGCATTATGCCCTGCGGCACCCGCGCCGCGTCACTTCCTGATCTTGAGCACGGGGGCTATGGCGTTGAGGTTATGGGCGGGCAGGGTGACGGTGAGGCCGTCGGCGGTGCGTGTGAAGGGCAGCTTGCCGTAGCCGAGCAGCTCCACCGACTTGATGGTCTTGGGGAAGAGGGTGCTGCCGAGGGCCAGCGCCTTGATGGTCGACGTGTGGTCGGCGGGCCATGCCATGATGGTCACATAGAGCGCCTTGGCGGTCTGCGTGAAGCGCTTCTCGTCGGACGTGGCACGTGTGTAGGCATCCTCGTTGAAGCCCTGCGCATTGATCTTGATGTCGGAGTCGGCGATGGGGCCTTCGCCGAAGATGGTCCAGGGGCGTGTGTCGTAGATGGCCTCCTTGTTGATGGCCATCCAGTCGCCAAACTCGTTGAGGATCTGCTCCTCCTTCTCGTCGAAGGTGCCGTCGGCACGCAGCGGCACGCTGAGCAGCATGTTGCCGTTCTTGCTCACCACGTCGATGAGCTGCTTGGCCACGGCGGCTGCCGACTTGTACCAGCCGTTGTTGTAGATGTCGTCGTTGTAGTGCCATCCGCCTATGCAGGTGCACGTCTGCCACGGCTGTTCGAGGATCTGGTTGGGTGCGCCTTTCTCGAGGTCCCACACGAGGGCCTTGCGCTGGTTCTCGTCGAGGATCTTGGTGAGCATCACGCCCTGTTCCTTGCCCTTGTGTGTGGCCTTGTTGTGGTTGTAGAAGTGGGCTGCGATCTTCAGGCCGGCATCGCTGACGGGGTAGAAGGGTGCCACGGTGACGTCGAAGTAGATGAGGTCGGGGTTATAGCGGTTGATGGCGTCGAGGGTGCGGTTGTAGAAGTTGGTGCAAAAGTCCTGCGAGGGCAGTTCGGCGCCGCCGCCCCATGCCCACTGGCGGTGCACCATGCCGTCGGCCCACGAGCCCTGGCTCAGCGGGTGGTTTTGTGCGTAGAGGTCCTGCGGGTCGAGTCCTTCCCACCACTTGCCCTTGCCGTCGGCCTTGGTGAGCCATCCGTCGTAGGGCACGCCCATCTTGTCGCCGCTGCGGTCGTAGCGGCGCGACGGCTCATACCATGTCCAGGCGTGGTCGGCGTGGAAGCTGATGCCGAAGGGCAGTCCGTGCTTCTTGGCGGCCTCGGCCCATCCGGCGAGGATGTCGCGCTTCGGCCCTATGTTGGCCGAGTTCCACGGCTGGTACTTGCTGTCCCAGAGGTCAAAGTTGTCGTGGTGGTTGCCGAGCGCAAAGAAGTATTGCGCACCGATCTTCTTATAGAACGCCAGCAGACGGTCGGGGTCCCAGTGCTCGGCCTTGAAGAGCGGCAGCACATCCTTGAAGCCCACCTCCGACTGGTGTCCGTAGTGTTCGCGGTGGTAGCGCCATGCCTTGCTGCCCTCCATATACATCTCGCGGGCCATCCAGTCGCCGGAGCCCTCCACACACTGCGGTCCCCAGTGGGCCCAGATGCCAAACTTGGCATTGCGAAACCACTCTGGCACCTGATAGTTCTGCATGAGCGACTGCCATGTCGGCTCGAACGTTCCTGTCTGCATCGGTTCGTCTTTCTCGGAGACGGTCACCTGATAGTCTTGTGCGTGCAGCCCGGTGGCGAGTGCCATGAGCAGGCCGAGCGAAAGTATGGTCTTCTTCATATGTCAAAAGGTTTTTGCGTGTTGGTTTTTATTGTTGGTGTGGACGGCCTACTGGCCATCGGCACATGCTGCAAAGTTACGCAATGTTGTCCGAATAGCGTTGGATTATCTTTGCCAATGATAGTACAATGTTGACATACGCCCTGCCGCGGCTTGCGCCGCCGCGCTGTGCAAAATGCCGCGCCACCGCGCCCTGCGGTTGACAAAACGTCATGGAAACTTCGGAAACCCGATAGATTTAGATAGTTTTCGGGGTTTTAATTTGGCGTTTTGCGCGCTTTTTCTTTCAAAATGCTTGGCGCACGTCGGCCATCGTCATACTTTTGCACCCGTCAACACGACGCCGCCGCGCCACACCCCACCGACGGTCAGGCCGCATGTCGTGAACAACAAAACAACATCACATTAACAAAGCATAAAATCGTTAGGATTATGAAATTACGCTTATCAACCCTCTTCGCATCTGTCATGATGGCCACGACGATGGCCACCGCACAGCAGACAGCATCCTCCGACACCGTGAACCAGCGCATGGCCCGACAGCTGCTCACCGACTGCAGCGTGAAGACCACAGCCCCCCTTGCCGACAAGGCCTACCTGCCCTTTGGCCGCGAGTATGTCAGCATGCTCCAGGGCGACGCCTCACGCACCGAGGGCTTCACCACCACCAACGGCACCGCACGCTGTGTGGACTTCAACAACATCAAGCCCGACATCAGCCACTGCTATGTGGTCAGCAAGGGCGTCACCGGCAGTCCCGACGAGGTGGGCATGGTCTACTATGCCTACTTCTCCAAGTCGCAGCTGCAGGTGGTGAAATACAACACCCTCAGCAAGCAGATCATGAAGAAGTCGGACGTGCGCGACTACAACGACGGCATCGTGCGCGACTTCACCAACACCATCTTCCTGAAGTATCTGCGCGACAACTCCAGCTCCTCGTTTGACATCATCAACGCCTGGGTGGCCAACGACACGCGCCGCAACGAGATCTTCCAGAGCTTCGTGGACCTCAACACCATGGACTACAACGCCGACGGCACCGACGACGTGTTTCTCATGGCCGGCACCACGCTCTATGTGTTCGACGGCAACAGCCTCTCGCTCCTCGCCGAGCGCAAGTGGTGCAACGCCACGATGATCAGCCCCTCGTCGGTGGTCTACGACTTCAACGGCGACGGCATCAACGACTATCTGGCCCTCCACATCTGGAACCCCTGGACCGACACCGGCGACAAAAACTCGGTGGAAGGCGGCATACTCCTCTCTGAGCGCGACAGCCAGGGACGCGTGAGCTTCAGATATGTGCAGAAGGTCATGGACAGCCACGACATCGCCAGCTACAAGAACATCAACCAGACGCTGCGCTCCACCATGACCATGCGCATCGTCTATCCCGACGGCCGGTATGCTGCGCCCAAGCTGGCCTTCGCCGTCTCGAGCCTCGCCTATGGCGGGTGTTACGGCTCCCAGCTCAACGGCAAGCAACACATGGTGCACCGCTTCTATCAGCAGCTCACGCTCGTCGACTTTGCCAGCAGCGAGATGAGTGTCGCCGGCAAGGGATGGTACACCGCCGCCGCACACATCAACGACAGCGCCCTGTGCCGCAACGAAGCCTACTGCGGATCATTCCGCATCTACGACCGCCGGCGCCCCTACCTCTTCGGACGGCCCGCCATGAACGCCGCCTTCTCGCAGGGCTATGCCAACGCGCAGCGCATCATGTGGTTTGACCGGATACTGACCTACAACAGCTCAGCCAAGACCTTTGCCACCGAGTTCTCCATTGCCGACATGCACAACAAGATCTACGGACGCACCGGCACCACACGCTTCGACCGCATCGTGGGCGGACAGGTGGAGGTCATCACGGGCTCGGCAGCCCAGGAGGCACGCCTCGGCATAGAGTCGTTTGCCATGGCCGTGGCCGAGTCGAAGGACCGCACGGACAAAGGCACCTTCAACGACGACCTCGACTGGGAAGACTGCAACTACTACATGGTGCACCTGTTCCCATGCCAGCTCTGCACCGGCACCGTCATGTATCCCAGCTCCCACACCGCCAACAACTGGTGCTACGGCACGGGCATCATGCCCAAGTGCAACGACGCATCGCCCATGACCATCACCAAGACCAGTGCCGACCGCGGCATGCAGGTGGAGCTCGTCGACAAGAAGACCATCGTCAGCACACCCATCATCAGCCACGTGGTGTCGGCAGCCCCCTACCAGACAGACAACGTCAGCAGCTACGGCAACACCTCGGTGGGCATCAACCAGTCGCAGGGCGAGAACCACACCGTGTCGACATCCAACTCGTTTGGAGGATATGCTGACCTCGGCGCAGACATCGCCGGCGTGCTGAAGATCACCACACGCCACTCCACCAGCCAGTCGTGGTCGTCGTCGAAGGGCACAGGCATCAGCATGTCGTCGGGCCAGACCCTCAGCAACTCTAACGGACAAGACTTCGTGGTGTTCACCTACTTCCCCGCCGACCGCTACACCTACCGCGTCGTCGACTGTCCCGCCGACAGCACCATGGTCGGCAGCGAGTTTTGCCTGGTGAAGGCACAGGGCAACGACATCCGCCAGGGCGGCTACCCCGTGGACAAGTTCAATGCGCTCGTGGCAGGATCGGCATGCCCGCAGATCACACCCGCCGTGCTCCGCCACACCGCCGGCAGCATCAGCTCCTATCCCACAGGCGTCGACGACACCGACTCCATCATGCACTCCTTCGGCATCAACGACAGCACCTGCCTCGGCATCAGCGCCGTGATGTCTTACCTCACCGCCGACCTCAACTCGGCCGTCAGCCTGAGCTACAGCAACAGCACATCGGCCAGCAACGGCGAATCGTTCACCTTCAGCAACCAGCTGTCGTTCACATTGAGCGTGAAGCCATGGAAGTATTTCGGCCTGAACGGTGGCGGCGGCATCACCAAAGGCGAGACCAGCGGATGGACGCAGAGCACGTCCTACTCGAAGTCGTACAGCGTGGGATGCACCATGCCCAAACCCGAAGATGCCGACAAGGACCGCTGCGAATTCCGCATGGTGTGGTACCGGCAGACCGTGGGCAGTGAGGCCGACAACACGAAGCAGAGCTTCATGGTGGTCAACTACTATGTCACAGGCTATGTGCACAACGACGGCAGCCAGCAGGCACGGGCACACGCCTTCGTCGATGCGTTCGACGACGCCACCGGCATCTCCGGCACCACAACGGCCAAGACCGTCGACAGCGTGAAATACTTCGATCTCAGCGGCCGCGAGATAGCAGCCGGCACCAAGGGCCTCTGCGTCAAGGTCACCACCTACAGCGACGGCACACGCCAGTCGGCCAAGATGATGGTGAGATAGCACACCCCGCACAGGCGACATCGCAAACCGCACAATTCACAAGCATGCTCTTGCTTACAGTCGAATACCGGCTGTTGGCAAGAGCATGCCTGCGAATTATTCTGACTCAACCCTTCGCCATGTCGGATTATATTCGTAACTTAGCGGCGTGAAACGCAAAGCACCGCCGACCGCCTGTCACAAATGGTGGTTTTTTATGCACGATTGTAAGTTTTTCGTCAATCGGACATCCCTATCCGAAACAATTGTTGTAACTTTGCACGCACATTATGTAAGGTTACACATCAGAATCAGGAAAATAACAACAAACAATCATAACACAGACGCTCCGCCGACCACACCGCTTCGCCGACATCTCCCCACCGTCATGGCCGGGAACGCCGACGGCACGCAGCGTGGCACGTGGCCGTCTTCTTAAAAAAACCAAACATCAACACATGAAGAAAACCCTACTCGCATGTCTCGTGGCCCTCGCCACCATGCCCGCGCTGGCCGACACACACATCCAGCCCGCAGGCAAGCTGGCACAGCGCACACAGCAGCTCATGGCCCGTCACCGCCAGGCTCCCCTGGTGAAGGTGCACGGCTTCGACGCTGCTGCAGCACAGGCGGCTCCCGCTGCCGCCAACACCGCTGTCTTCGGCGCTGCCGCCACCCCGACACCCACTGCCACCATGCAGGGCGCTGCCTACGGATTCCTCTACGACGAGGACGGCAACGTGTGGTACTACACACAGACCACCGCCTACCGCTCCACGCAGTACTACAACCCCTACATCTCGCAGTCTGTCATCAACATCTTCGACCAGAACCACCGACAGGCAGGCACCATCACCATCGACGTGCCCGACAGCATGAACGTCAACCGTGTGGAGCCCTACGGCACCATCACCAAGAAGTTCTTCGACCTCAACGACAAGACGCAGGAGCTGCTCGTCGAACTGCATGAGGTCGGCAACTACGAAAACAACTATCAGAACAGCTACCACACCAACGTCTACCACATCGCCGACGGCACACTGGCACAGGTGATAGAGGGCGCCGGCGTGTTCCTCAACATCAAGAAGAGCTCGTGGTCCAAATACCAGCGCCTCGTGGTCAGCAACAGCAAGACGGAGACCGTCGACACCGACAGCACCTCCGTGGAGACCACCACAGACTATATCGACGTCTACAAGCCCGCCTCATGGGGCACAGGGCCCGCCGTGGAGCACACCTTCGTCATCGACGACGCCTACACCAACTATGGCAACGACGGCACACCGCTCCAGATCTACAACGTCGACGGCACACCTTATTATATGGTGTCGCACTATGCCAAGGTGTGGCTCACCGGCTACGACGAGACCACCTACGACCCCATACGCACCGAGGACAACAGCCTCGTCATCAAGACCTACGACGAGAAGTTCCGACTCGTCGACTCGCTCGCCGTGGGCATCGACAAGGCCGAAGACACCGAGTTCCCCATGGCCCTCATCGGCAACTTCGGCAACCTGACGCTCACCAAAGACTATTTCACACACGACGGCAACCTGGCCTACGTGGTGACCTTCTTCGACTATGTCACCTCGCACGACGACTACCGCTACCGCTTCGTGGCCTACGACCACCTCGGACAGAAGATCGGCGATGTCTGCGACGGGGTCTACGACGCATGGTTTGACCTCAAGGCCATCGACGGCGCCGAAGACCAGATGGCCTTCCTGCAGTACACCGACGACGAGTCGGCTCAGCAGATGCGCATCGTCAACCTGCCCTCGCTCACCGAGGCCGCTGTGATGCCCGCCGAGATCGACGGCAACCTCATCAGCACCGTCTTCAACCGCTATGGCACCAAGGACGACTTCCGCTATGTCATGAAGCTCAGCCAGGGAGAAGTCGACTCGCTGGGCAACGTCATCGCACGCGTGGCATGGATCAACCGCGACCTCACCGTCGACCACTACACACGCTTCAACCTCGGACCCAACGCCGAGAACTTCGGCATGCCCCTCACCGACACCTATCTCGACCCCTATCTCTTCGACACCAGCGACGGTCTGGAGTTCTGCTACATGGCCAAGGTGAAAGACACGCTCACCAACAAGCTCAACACCGTGTATGTCGTGGCCGACGAGGACGGCAACCCCATCCACACCTTCGACAACACCGAGAACGGCACGGCCGCCTCTGCCGGATGCTTCAACGCCACCAGCACACGCAACGAGTTCTACGTGCAGTATAACGACTCGGTCAACAACGTCTGCAACCTCGAGTTCTTCACACTGCCCCTCGTGAAGTTTGCACAGGGCGGCGACGGCACCGCCGACAACCCCTACCTCGTGGCATCTGCCGGCGACCTCGCTGCCATCAAGGACGAGCCCGCAGCCAGCTACCGCGTGGTGAGCGACATCGACCTCGACCTCTACAACAACAGCAACGCCTCGTGGGCTCCCATCGCCAACTTCAGCGGCACGCTCGACGGCGACCACCACACCATCGCCAACCTCCGACTGGCCAGCACCGCCTCGAGCGTGGGCCTCTTCGGCGACCTCACCGAGAATGCGCACATCAGCAACCTCACCTTCACCAAGCCGCAGGTCACACTGGCCGACAACAACAGCTTCGTGGGCGTGCTTGCTGCCACTGCCGTCACCGACACCATACAGAACGTGCACATCGCTGGTGCCACCATCAGCGGCGACGGACAGTCCACCATCGGCGGCATCGTCGGCCAGGCTGCCCTGCAGACCTACATCGCCTCGTCGTCGGTGAGCCATAGCACCATCAGCACCGCCAATGCCTCGAGCGTCGGCGCCATCGCCGGCGACATGCGCACCTCCACCACGCTCGCTGCCGTAGCTGCCAGCGACATCACCATCAGCGCCGACCGCAACGTGGGCGGCATCGTGGGCTCGGCCATGCAGTCGGCCGTGGCCGACGCACACGTCTCGGCAGCCAACCTCGCTGCCAACAACACCGTGGGCGGCATCGTGGGATCCAACAGCAGCACCACCGTCGACCACTGTGTCTTCGACGGCTGCGTCACCGCAGCCAAGGCCCGCTGGAGCGGACTGTCGGCTGCCGGCATCGTGGGCTCGCTCAGCGCCGACTACAGCGGCAGCACCACAGCCATCATCACCAACAACATCGTCTCAGGCACCATCGCTGCTGCTGAGGGCGTCGACGCCGATGCCACCATGCACCGCGTCGTGGGCTACACCATCGTCAACGAGGACGGTGCGCTGCCCACCGACAAGGAGCTGCGCCTCGCCAACAACTATGCCCTCGGCACCATGACCGTCGGCGGACAGACCGTCACCTCTGACGATGCCACCAGCGTGGAGGGACAGAACGCCGACCTCACCGCCCTCACCACCGAGGCCCTCACCGCCATGGGCTATGCCTACGGCGACTCGACAGCCGCTCCCTGGAAGGAGCAGGCCGACAGGCTCCCCGTGCTCTACTTCGAGCAGGCGCTCCTCGGCCTCTCGCTCTCCGACAACCATCTCGGCATGTGCATCGACGACGTGCGCACACTCACGGCCACCATCTACGGCGCTGATGCCGACGAGGTGGAGGTCGTCTCGTCGGACGAAGACGTGGTGGAGGTGACCGACATCGACATCAACGGCAACAAGGCCGGCATCGGCCTCACGGCCAAGAAGGACGGCTATGCCACCATCACCGTCACCGTGCAGGGCGTCAGCGTCAGCTGCGTGGTCAACGTGTCGGCCGTCAACGCCATCAGCAACGCACAGACCGCTGAGAACGCACAGCACATGGAGGTCTACACCCTCGGCGGACACCGCGTGGGCAAGGCCGGCATGGGCAAGGGTGTCTTCATCGTGGTGGCCACGGCTGCCGACGGCACGAAGACAACCTCAAAGGTTATCGTGAAATAACACAAACACTCACTTATACATCACAGATGAAACTCTCAAAACTTCTGGCTACAGCCACCTTGGCCCTCTGCACCGCAGAAGGGGCCATGGCTGTGCCTGCCTACCCGGGCATCATCAAGGTCAAACAGGCCGACGGCACCACGCTGAGCATACGTGTCACCGGCGACGAGCGTGCCCACTGCATCACCACCGAGGACGGTTACCCCCTGCTGCTCAACGAGCAGACGGGCAACTATGAGTATGCCGTGCTCCGCGAGGGGGCGCTCTGCAGCAGCGGCATGGTGGCTGCCGACGCCACCCTGCGCTCGGCTGAGGCCCAGGCGCTGCTCAGCAACTGCGACATGACGGCCACCGTGAAGACGGCGCTCAAGGTCAGCATGGCCAAGAGCCCCGTCATGGCAGCCGCCGACAGCACACGCCGCGCAGCACGCAAGCGCCGCACGCTCATCAACAACTTCCCGCACACGGGCGAACAGCACTCCATCATCATCCTCATGGAGTTCAACGACCTCAGCTTCTCGGCCATGGACGACCCCAAGCAGTACTACAACGACGCCATGAACAAGGAGGGCTTCACAGCCAAGAATGGCGCCAACGGCAGTGCACGCGACTTCTTCATCGCCAGCAGCGACGGACTGTTCAGCCCCACCTTCGACGTCTACGGACCGGTGAAGGTCGACTACGGACAGCATGACGC
>CAVAXH010000076.1:0-11838 GCA_963592505.1 Bacteroidaceae bacterium | reverse complement strand
CTCCTCGCCCAGCAGTGTGGCCGACGAGCTGCCGGTGATCCTCACGCGCACGGTGTCGCCGATGTGGTGCGAGCCCTTGTCGATGACGACAGCCTTGTTTTGCGGTGTGCGGCCCATGAGCTGGCTGCGGCTGCGCTTGGCAAAGCGCTCCAGCAGCACGTCGAACACCTGGCCCTCGTCCTTGCGGTTCTGTGCTGCCGACACCTCGGTCTGCAGGTGTATGAGCTCGTTGAGACGGCGTATCTTCTCCTCCTCAGGCACGTTGTCGGGCAGGTGCTTGGCGGCATAGGTGCCCGGGCGCTCGCTGTACTTGAACATGAAGGCGGCGTCGAAGCCCACCTCCCTGACGAGCGACAGCGTCTGCTGGTGGTCTTCCTCCGTCTCGTCGTGGTAACCCACGAAGATGTCGGTGGTGAGGCCGCAGTCGGGAATGATGCGGCGGATGGCCGCCACCTTCTCGAGATAGTCCTCGCGGGTGTACTTGCGGTTCATGAGCCGCAGGATCTTGTTGGACCCGCTCTGTGCGGGGAAGTGGATGTGGTGGCAGAGGTTAGGCTCGTCAGCGATGGCGTGGAGGATGTCCTCGGTCATGTCCTCGGGGTTGCTGGTGGTGAAGCGCACACGCATGGTGGGCACCTCGCGTGCCACGCGGCGCAGCAGCTCGGCGAAGCTGCATACGTGGAGCGTCTGTCCGTCCTCCTCGGCGGTGATGACACCGCCCTCGGGCCGGCGGCCGTTGGGCAGCAGGCCATAGCTGTTGACGTTTTGTCCGAGCAGCGTCACCTCGCGGAAGCCCTTGTCGCGCAGGTCGCGCACCTCGGCGAGGATGCTCTCCACGTCGCGTGACCGCTCGCGTCCACGGGTGTAGGGCACGATGCAGTAGTGGCAGAAGTTGTTGCAGCCGCGCATGATGCTCACAAAGCCCGACACTCTGTTTCCGCCGATGCGCTGCGGCAGCACGTTGCGGTAGGTCTCGGTGGTGGAGAGGTTCACGTCGACGGCTTTCTCGCCCACCTCGCAGGCGGCGATCATCTCCGGCAGACTGAGGTAGGCGTCGGGTCCGCAGACGAGGTTGGCGTGGTGGTTCTGCACGAGGTCGTCCTTCACGCGCTCGGCCATGCAGCCCAGCACGCCGATGATGAGCTGGCGCCCTTTCTTCTGTTCGGCGTGGAGCGTGTCGAGGCGGTGATAGATCTTGTTCTCGGCATTCTCGCGCACCGAGCAGGTGTTGAGAAACACGGCGTCGGCATCGGCCTCGGTGTCGGTGGTGTCATATCCGGCCATCTTCATGATGGAGGCCACCACCTCCGAGTCGGCCACGTTCATCTGGCAGCCGTAGGTCTCTATGTATAGTTTTTTATTCATCCGTATTGGGTTCGTTGTGTGTGTTTTCTTTAATGAGGGGTTTGGGGGTGAGAGAGGGGGTGTCAGGGCTACCGCCGGCAGGTGCTGTCGTAGACGCGTCCCCAGAGCACATAGAACAGTGCGCCTGCGAGCAGCCCGCCCAGCACGTCGACGGCATAGTGTGCGCGGATGTAGACCGTGGCCAGGCAGATGAGCAGGGCGAAGGGCAGCAGCCAGAAGAACACCTTGCGGCAGCGCGTACGCCACAGCAGCAGCATGCACACCATGGCTATGCCCACATGGGAGGAGGGGAAGGCCGCCGTGGGCCGTTCGCCGGCCGTGTGGAGGTCGGCCACCACATGATAGAACAAGCCGTCGGCCCATCCGGGCGAGGTCATCATGTCGGTATGGGTGAGGAAGTAGTCGCCCACGGCAGGGAAGAGGCCCTGCGCCACCTTGTCGGTGCCGACAGCCTGATAGTAGTACATCGGGCCGGTGACAGGCAGCAGGTCGTAGACGAGATAGAAGGCGAAAAACGAGGCGAGCACCACAAATGCCGCCCGCTCAAACTGCTCATAGCGGCAGCAGAAGTGGAACACCGTGGTGACGAGGATGATGGGGAAGTAGCTGGCGTAGGCCATATACATCAGTTCACTGAACAGCCCCTGCGGCAGCTGCTGTGCGAAGAGCAGCGCCGGCTGGCACCCGAAGAGGCTCTGGTCGAGCGAGGCAAAGAAGGGGTCGAGGTTCACGAAGAGCTTGTTGAGCTCATAGGTGTCGGCATACCACGTGCTGAGCAGCAGCATCTGCACCAGCACACGTGCGAAGCGTGTGAGACGGCAGGGCACCAGCCGGTAGACCACCCACATGGCCAGCGTGACGGCGCCCAGGCGCACACGTCCCCAGACCATGGCCTCGGGATTGTCGAGCTTGGTGGAGGCAAAGAGCACGATGAGCAGCGTTACCGCCGTGTAGGCCAGCACCACCCACTCCAGCGCCATCAGCCCGCGGGGGGCGGAGCGCTCGGGTTCGATGTATTTCTTGAGTTGCATCACAGCCAATGGTTTTCCTTATACCACGCCACCGCCTCGGCCACGCCCCGCTGCAGGTCGTAGTGGGGATGGTAGCCCAGCTCGTCGCAGGCGGGCTCGATGTTGCACCGCCAGTTGCGCTGTTTCAGGATGTTGAACTTATCGTTGTTGAGCGCCGTCATGCGGTGCGTCATGCGGCCGATGTGCTCGCCGCAGAAGGTCACGGCGCGCAGCACCCAGATGGGCGCCTTGATGCGTATCCACCAGGGGCGTCCGAGCTCACGGTGCAGACAGTCGCTGAAGGCTGCCGACTGATAGACGTTGCCGTCGGAGAGAAAATACTTGCGTCCCGACATGCCATGGTCGAGGGCCAGGAACACGGCCTGCACCACATCCTTCACATAGACAAACGTGATGTCCTGCCGCTGGAACCCCACGCTGAAGTCGACGTGGCGGCTGATGCTCTGCGCCATGAGGAAATAGTCTTTCTCGCGCGGGCCGTAGACTCCCGTGGGGCGGAGCACGATGTAGTTGAACTCGTTGCCGATGGAGTCGAGAAACTGTTCGGCCTTGAGCTTGCTGCGGCCGTAGGCGGTGTTGGGGCGCGGCACGTCGTCCTCGCAGATCTCCTGATAGGGCTGTTGCTCGCGTATGTCGCCGAAGATGCTCAGGCTGCTGAGATACACAAAGCGCCGCATGGGCATGCGTGTCTTCAGGATGGCATTCACGAGGTTCACCGTGCCCCGGTAGTTCACCTCCATGAAGGTGTCTGCCGACAGGCATTTGGTGACGCCGGCGGCATGCACCACATAGTCGAACTGGTGGCCGGCAAGGGCTTCTGCCAACCGGTCCTCCGACGAGAAGTCAAGGTCAATGAAATGTATGCGGGAGTCACCCAGGTAACCCCTCGAACTGGAGCTGCGCACGCCGGCCCACGTCTCGAAGCCGCGGCGCAATGCCTCCTCCACTATGAAACTGCCAATGAAACCACTGGCTCCTGTAATTAATATCTTCATCGCTAATAGGTTACAAAGTTACGACATTTTCGAGTTCTTGGCAAAATAATCCTAATGAAATTAGGAGGTTTCAATTCTTTTTAGTTAATTTGCATGAGCAAACAACACTTTATAAAGACCAAAGCTTATGGGAAAAGGAAAGAAAGGCGGCAAGCACGTCACCAAGAAGCAGCTGGCCCGGCAACTGGCCGACTTCTTCACCAGCCAACCGGCAAAGACGCTGTCGCTCAAAGAGATATTCAAGCAGCTGCACCTCGCCACACACCCCGCCAAGATGCTGGCCATCGACATCATGGAGGAGATGGCGTGGGACGATTTTCTTACGAAAGTTTCTGACAACAGCTATCAGCTCAACACCAAGGGACAGGTGCAGGACGGCACCTTCGTGCGCAAGGCCAACGGCAAGAACTCGTTTATCCCCGACGGCGGCGACAAGCCCATCTTCGTGGCCGAGCGCAACTCGATGTCGGCGCTCAACGGCGACCGCGTGCGCGTGTCGTTCATGGCACGCCGCCAGAAGCACATCAAGGAGGCGCAGGTCATCGAGATCCTCAAGCGCGCCAAAGACCAGTTTGTGGGCCGTCTGCGTGTGGACAAGGACATTGCCTTCTGTGTGCCGCAAGACTACTCGCTGGGCCACGACATCATCATCCCGCGCAAGAAGCTGAAGGGCGGCAAGACCGACGACAAGGTGGTGGTGAAGATCACGCAGTGGCCCGACGAGCAGCACCGCAACCTCATCGGCGAGGTGGTGGACGTCATCGGCGAGAGCGGCGACAACAACGTGGAGATGAACACCATCCTGGCCAAGTACGGCCTGCCCTATAAGTATCCGAAAAATGTTGAGGATGCCGCCAACGCCATCACCGGCGAGATAACACCGCAGGACGAGGCCGAGCGCGAGGACCTGCGCGACACCTGGACCTGCACCATCGACCCGGCCGATGCCAAGGACTTCGACGATGCGCTCTCCATCAAACGGCTCGACAACGGACTCTACCAGGTGGGCGTGCACATCGCCGACGTGTCGCACTACGTCACCGAGGGCAGCATCATCGACAAGGAAGCCGTGAAGCGGGCCACATCGATCTACCTCGTGGACCGCACCATACCGATGCTGCCCGAGCGCCTCTGCAACTTCATCTGCTCGCTGCGCCCCGACGAGGACAAGCTGGCCTACTCGGTGATCTTCGACCTCGACGACGATGCCAACATCAGGGCCTACCGCATCGTGCACACCATCATACGCTCCAAGCGGCGCTACGCCTACGAGGAGGCGCAGCAGGTGCTCGAGGACAACGGCGTGACAGACGGCACCGGACAGCCGGCCCCCGCACCCGGCAAGGCCGGATACAAGGGCGACTACGGCTGGGAGCTCTGCACCCTCGACCGCCTGGCCAAGCTGCTGCGCGCCAAGCGCTTCAAGGACGGCTCGGTGAAGTTCGACTCCGAGGAGCTCCACTTCACCATCGACGAGAAGGGGCACCCCACAGGCTGCTTCTTCAAGCGCTCGAAGGATGCCAACAAACTCATCGAGGAGTTTATGCTGCTGGCCAACCGCACCGTGGCCGAGAGCGTGGCGCGCGTGCCTAAAGGCAAGAAGGCCAAGGTGCTGCCCTACCGCGTGCACGACAACCCCGACCCGCAGAAGATGGAGGCCCTGCGCGAGTTTACGGCCAAGTTTGGCTATAAGGTGAAGACCGAGGGCACCAAGGGCGCCATTGCCCGCAACATCAACAAGCTGATGGACGAATGTGAGGGCAAACGCGAACAGAAGCTCATACAGGCCGTGGCGCTCAGAGCCATGATGAAGGCACGCTACTCCATACACAACATCGGGCATTTCGGACTGGCCTTCGACTACTACACCCACTTCACCTCGCCCATACGCCGCTACCCCGACACCATGGTGCACCGCCTGCTCACACGCTACCAGCAGGGCGGACGCTCGGCCAACGCCAAGCACTATGAGGAGCTCTGCGACCACTGCTCCGACATGGAACAGGTGGCACAGAACGCCGAACGCGAGTCGATCAAGTATAAGATGGTGGAGTTTATGGGCGACAAGATCGGCGAGGTCTACGACGCACACATCAGCGGCATCACCTCGTATGGCATCTATGCCGAGATCGACGAGAACCACTGCGAGGGCATGGTGCCCATGCGCGACCTCGACGACGACTACTACGACTTCGACGAAAAGAACTTCATGCTGCGCGGCCGACGCCACCACCACAAGTACCAGCTGGGCGATGCCATACGCATCAAGGTGGCCAAGGCCAATGTGGAGAAGCGCCAGCTCGACTTCACCATCGCCGACTGACACCAGCCTTCACACACACCCTGCCACGATGCTTCACGCCTGCCCCGACAGCCGGCGTGAAGCATCGTGATTGTCAGCCACCCGCCTTGCGCAGAGCGCCGGCAGCGTGAGCGTTTGGGCGATAATCGCTGAATAATGTGCCGATGGGGAAAGAAAAGAAATCTTTCCCTTTGCATTCTCTGTTTTTTGGAGTAACTTTGCATCTGTCTTATTATATTGGGGTGGAAAGGCCCTGCATGCAAAAAGAAAATACAAAAAACGACATAACGCAATGAACTACGATTTCAGAGAGATTGAGAAAAAGTGGCAAAAGACGTGGGTGGACCAGAAGACCTACAAGGTCACCGAAGACCCCAGCCGAAAGAAATTCTACGTGCTCAACATGTTCCCCTACCCCTCGGGAGCCGGCCTGCACGTGGGACACCCCCTCGGCTACATTGCCAGCGACATATACGCACGCTACAAGCGGCAGTGCGGTTTCAACGTGCTCAACCCCATGGGATACGATGCCTACGGACTGCCCGCTGAGCAGTATGCCATCAAGACCGGACAGCACCCCGCCATCACCACCGAGGAGAACATCAACCACTACCGTGAGCAGCTCGACAAGATCGGCTTCTCGTTCGACTGGGACCGCGAGGTGCGCACCTGCGACCCGAAGTACTACCACTGGACGCAGTGGGCCTTCCAGAAGATGTTCAACTCCTACTACGACAACGCTGAGCAGAAGGCCAAGCCCATCAGCCTGCTCATCTCTCACCTGGAGAAGCAGGGCACCGAAGGCCTCAACGCCGCACAGAGTGAGGAGCTCACGCTGACAGCCGCCGACTGGAACGCCATGAGCGAGAAAGAGAAAGAGCAGACGCTGATGAACTACCGCATAGCCTACAAGGGCGACACGATGGTCAACTGGTGTGCCGGACTGGGCACCGTGCTGGCCAACGACGAGGTGGTCGAAGGCGTGTCGGTGCGCGGCGGCTACCCCGTGGTGCAGAAGAAGATGAGCCAGTGGTGCCTGCGCGTGTCGGCCTATGCCCAGCGCATGCTCGACGGCCTGGACACCGTGCAGTGGACCGAGTCGCTCAAGGAGACGCAGCGCAACTGGATTGGCCGTTCCGAGGGTACGGAGATGCAGTTCCGCATTGCCGGCACCGACGAGACGTTCACCATCTTCACCACACGCGCCGACACCATCTTCGGTGTGACCTTCATGGTGCTGGCTCCCGAGAGCGACCTCGTGGCCCAGCTCACCACAGCCGAGCAGAAGGCCGAGGTCGACAAATACCTCGACTATGTGAAGAGCCGCACCGAGCTCGACCGCATGTCAGACCGTAAGGTGACGGGTGTGTTCAGCGGCTCGTATGCCGTCAACCCCTTCACCGGCGACAACATCCCCGTGTGGATATCCGAATATGTGCTGGCCGGATACGGCACCGGCGCCATCATGGCCGTGCCTGCCCACGACTCGCGCGACTATGCCTTTGCCCGCCACTTCAACCTGCCCATCATCCCTCTCATCGAGGGTGCCGACGTGTCGGAGGAGAGCTTCGACGCCAAGGAGGGCATCGTCATGAACTCGCCCGCCGACGGCAAGCAGACGCTCGACGGCTTCACGCTCAACGGATGCACCGTGAAGGAGGCCATCGCCAAGACCAAGCAGTTTGTCACCGAGCACCACCTGGGCCGCGTGAAGGTCAACTACCGCCTGCGCGACGCCATCTTCAGCCGCCAGCGCTACTGGGGCGAGCCGTTCCCCGTCTACTACAAGGACGGCATGCCGCAGATGATACCTGCCGACTGCCTGCCCATCGAGCTGCCCGAGATCAAGGAGTACAAGCCCACCGAGACCGGCGAGCCGCCCCTGGGACGCGCCGAGCACTGGGCCTGGGACACCGAGAAGAAGCAGGTGGTGGCCAACAGCCTCATCGACAACAAGACCATCTTCCCCATCGACCTCTACACCATGCCCGGATTCGCCGGATCGTCGGCCTACTACCTGCGCTACATGGATCCGACGAACGACAGCCAGCTGGTGTCGGAAGAAGCTGACCAGTACTGGCGCCACGTGGACCTCTACGTGGGCGGCACCGAGCATGCCACCGGTCACCTCATCTACTCGCGCTTCTGGAACAAGGTGCTCCACGACTACGGCGTGAGCTGCGAGGAGGAGCCCTTCCAGAAACTCATCAACCAGGGCATGATCCAGGGCCGCAGCAACTTCGTCTACCGCGTCAACGAGCTCAGCACGGCCGACAAGCCCGTGTTTGTGTCGGCCGGCCTGCGCAAGAACTACAACGACGTCACCCCCATCCACGCCTGGGTCAACCTGGTGAAGAACGACATCCTCGACATCGAGGCCTTCAAGGCCTGGAGCCCCGAATACCAGAACGCCGAGTTTATTCTCGAGGACGGCAAGTATGTCTGCGGATGGGCCATCGAGAAGATGTCGAAGTCGATGTACAATGTGGTCAACCCCGACGACATCGTGGCCGACTACGGCGCCGACACGCTGCGTCTCTACGAGATGTTCCTCGGCCCCGTGGAGGCATCGAAGCCCTGGGACACCAACGGCATCGACGGATGCTTCCGCTTCCTCAAGAAGTTCTGGAGCCTCTTCTGGGAGAACCGCACCGACAAGTGGCTCGCCGACGAGCAGGAGCCCTCGAAGGAGTCGCTCAAGAGCGTGCACAAGCTCATCAAGAAGGTGACGCAGGACATCGAGTCGTTCAGCTACAACACCTCCATCTCGGCCTTCATGATCTGTGTGAACGAACTAGGACAGCAGCAGTGCCACAACCGCGAGCTGCTGCGCACGATGGTCATCCTCATCGCTCCCTTCGCTCCCCACATCGCCGAGGAGCTGTGGCACCAGCTGGGCGAGACGACCTCCGTCTGCGACGCACAGTGGCCCGCCTGGGACGAGCAGTATCTCGTGGAGAACGAGATACAGATGACCGTCAGCTTCAACGGCAAGGCCCGTTTCCAGAAGACCTTTGCCGCCGACGCCTCTAAAGACGACATCGAGGCAGCCACCCTCGCCGACGAGCGCACCGCCAAGTACACCGACGGCAAGCAGGTCGTGAAGGTCATCGTGGTGCCGCGCAAGATCATCAACATCGTCGTGAAGTAAGTAAAAAAAAAGACCATCCACGCTCTCATCTCCTTGTTGACAAGACAATGACCATCGATCATAAACTGATACTCAAAGAGGTCGAGGATTATGTGTTCATAACCCTCGGCCTCATGCTCTTCTCGTTTGCGTTCACCGCCTTCCTTCTGCCCTATCAGATCGTGGCGGGCGGCGTGACGGGTGTGGCAGCCATCGTGTTCTACGCCACGAAGATCCCCATCCAGGACACCTACATGGTCATCAACGGACTGCTGCTCGTCGTGGCCCTGAAGATCCTCGGTCTGAAGTTTCTGATGAAGACCATCTACGCCATCTTCATGCTGTCGTTCCTGCTGTGGCTGGCCGGACGCCTCATGCCCACCACGGCCGACGGCAGCTACGTGAAGATACTGGGCGAAGGACAAGACTTCATGTCGCTGCTCATCGGCTGTACGATGACGGGCACCTCGCTGGCCATCGTCTTCATGAACAACGGCTCCACGGGCGGCACCGACATCATTGCCGCCTCGGTCAACAAGTTCTACAACCTGTCGCTGGGCCAGGTGCTCATCGTGGTCGACTTCGTCATCATCGGCTCCTGCCTCTTCATACCGCAGTTTGGTGCTCCCATAGAGCGCGTGCACAAGGTGGTGTTCGGCCTGTGCACCATGGCCGTGGAGAACTTCACCCTCGACTATGTGATGAACGCGCGCCGCGAGTCGGTGCAGTTTATGATCTTCTCGAAGAAATATCAGGAGATAGCCAATGCCATCGGCACCCAGATGGACCACGGCGTGACCATTCTCGACGGCCACGGCTGGTACACCGGCCAGGACATGAAGGTGCTCTGCATACTGGCCAAGAAGCGTGAGAGCACCCCCATCTTCCGCCTCATCAAGATGATCGACCCCAACGCCTTCGTGTCGCAGTCGGCCGTCATCGGTGTCTACGGCGAGGGCTTCGACAACATCAAGGTGAAGGTGCCCAAGAACAAGGAAAACGAAAAGAAAGACAAGCAGCTAGCTGCCAAATAAAGAAACGAAGACATGAAAATAGTGTTTGCCACCAACAACCAGCACAAGCTGCAGGAGATACGCGACATCCTGGGCCAACAGTTTGACATACGCTCGCTGGCCGACATCGGCTGCCACGAGGACATACCCGAGACAGGCCACACCCTGGAGGCCAACGCCCACCAGAAGGCCGAATACATCTTCGACCACTACCACATCGGCTGTTTTGCCGACGACACAGGGCTCGAGGTAGATGCCCTCGGGGGCGCACCGGGTGTCCACTCGGCACGCTATGCCGAAGGCACCGACCACGACAGCGAGGCCAACATGGCCAAACTGCTCCGCGAGCTGGGCGACACCGACAACCGCAAGGCACGCTTCCGCACCGTCATCTCACTCATACAGATGGAGGGCGACACCCCCGTGTGCAGCCGCGAGTATCAGTTTGAGGGCGTGGTAGAGGGGCGCATCGCCCACGCGAAGCAGGGCGCCGGCGGCTTCGGCTACGACCCCATCTTCATCCCCGAAGGCTACGACAAGAGCTTTGCCGAACTTGGCGAAGAGGTGAAAAACCAGATCAGCCATCGCGCCCGCGCCGTGAAGAAACTCGCCGAATGGCTCAAAGCCGGAGAATAAAGCCGGAAGATCAATGGCCGCAAACCTCTCTGTTTGCGGCCATTGTCAGAACAGATGTTTTTCGGCCATAGATAAAACAAGGATAACACTCTAAACAACAATACATACATATTATGCAAGAAAACAAATCAAAGAGCTGGTTGCGTATGGCCGCATGCGCCCTCGTTGCCATGCTCTGCAGTCCGGCAGCAGCACAAGATGTGGTTTTGCCCCCGTCAAACCTTCAGGCCACAACCGATTACAACAAGGTGGTGCTCACCTGGGACCGCGGCGAGACCGTCAACACACTGTCCAGCGAAGACTTTGAGGGCACAGAGTTTCCTGCCACCGGATGGCAAGTCAACACGACCAACACGTTCGAAACCTACTACACCTGGTTTCATTATCCCACCGACGACATCGCCGAAAGCGTAGAAGAGTGGGCCGACTGGGTCCACTCGGGCAGCAAAAGCGCCGCAGTGATGTTCGACGACAGCGCCCCCCACGACGAAGACATATCGGCCGTGCAGAACGAATGGCTCATCATGCCCGCCACCAAAGGCGCCAAATACCTTAACTTCTACACCTACATCGACCCGCAGATCGTGGAATGGGGATCCTACGAGTCGTTTCCCGACCACTACTATGTCAAGGTAAGCCACGACGGCGGAAAGACATGGCAAGAGCTGTGGGATGCCCGCTACGACAGCAATGGCTCCGACGGATGGCAGCTGGTGACCCTCTATCTCGGCGACAGCAGCCAGGGCGACCCCATGGTTGCCTTCCAGGCACTGAGCGACACCACCAATGCAGAGTCGGGGCTCTATTTCACATGGGTCATCGATGACATACAGATGCTCAGCGCACAAGGCACCGCCATGGCCGATGCTGCCCACAGCGCCAAGGTGTCGCCGCTCGCCGGACGCCGCTCACACCGCGCTTTCATCCCCACAGGAGCCACCGTCAAGCGTGCAGCGCGTGCAGCAAGCAACATTCCCACCGAATGCTATACCGTGTATCTTGACGACGAAGTGATCGCCGAGAACATCAAGACAAACAGCTACACCGACCTGTCCAACAAGACCCCGGGCCAGCACACCTATGCTGTGCAAGCTGTCTCCGCATCGCAAGACGCAGTGTCGGAGCTTTCGAAGATCGATGTCGACATTCAGGCCCCTACCGTCAATGCTCCGCGCAACGTGCAACTGAGCTACGAATACGACGAAAGCACCGGCAAATATGAAGTCACCATGCAGTGGGAAGCACCCGAAGGCGACCGCCAGCCATCATACTACAACACCTACTGCAACGGAGCCCTCTTTGGCGGCTACCTCGAAGACACCAGCGTCGGCCAGAGCGGCGTTGCCAAAGGCGTCTACACCTACAC
>CAVAXH010000075.1:0-11948 GCA_963592505.1 Bacteroidaceae bacterium | reverse complement strand
GGGCTGGGTAATTGCTGGGCCTTCAGCCCGCGTCGGCTCACGCATTCTTCAGCCCGCATCGGCTCACGCATTCTTCAGCCCGCGTCGTCGACCGGTTGCTTCAGCCCGTCCCCGTTAACCCTCGCGGAAGAAGTCGAGCGCTTCGCGTATCTCCTTGTCGGTGGCGGTCTGGTTGATCAGCACGTCGCCGATGGCATCGAGCAGGGTGAAATTGATGATGCCGGCCATGTTCTTCTTGTCGTGCCGCATCAGCGCTATCAGCTCATCGTAGTCGTCGCAGGTGATGTCGAAACGCCCGTAGTAGTCGCGGATGAACGCCACGGTCTGCCGCATCTGCTCCGAGGAGAACCCGGTCTTCACCGTCGACAGGTACAGCTCGCAGATCAAGCCGTAGGCCACGGCATAGCCGTGCAGGATGGGCGAGCTGTCGGGGGCATGGTGCTTGAGCGAGAAACTCTCGAAGGCATGACCGAAGGTGTGGCCGAAGTTGAGCGCCTTGCGTATGCCCTTCTCGTGTGGGTCGAGCGCCACCACCTTCTCCTTCACCTGCACCGACGTGGCCACCATCTGCTGCAGGTGAGCCAGGTCGGGATGGGCCAGATCAAACTGCAGCAGCTCGGCCCATGTAGGCTCGTCGGCTATCAGGCCGTGCTTCAGCATCTCGGCATATCCCGAGCACAGGTTCTCGGCGTCGAGCGTGTGGAGGAAACGCGTGTCGAGGATGACATAGCGCGAGTCGCTGAACACGCCGACCTCGTTCTTCAGCCCGTTGAAGTTGATGCCCGTCTTGCCGCCCACCGATGCGTCGACCATCGACAGCAGGGTGGTGGGGATGTTGATGAAGTCGATGCCGCGCTTGAAGGTCGATGCCGCAAAGCCGCCCAGGTCGGTCACCATGCCGCCACCCAGGTTGATGAGGCAGCTGTGGCGGTCGGCACCGCCGTCGCCCAGCGACTGCCAGACATGCGCCAGCGACTGCAGGTCCTTGTGCACATCGGTGGAGCCGATGGTGATGACCTGCGCACCCTTCAGGCAAAAGAAATCCTTTATCAGCGGAAGACACTTCTCGCGCGTCACCTCGTCGGTGAGCACAAAAAGGCGGTCGTGTTCACACTCGGAGATGGCTATGGCCAACTCCGTCTCCAAGTTGCGGGAAATGATGACTCTCTGATTCATAGGCATACTAAATAAGTTCTACTACAAATATACTGATAATATGAAAGGAAAATAGTCAATGTGACTTGCAAATTAAGACTTTTTAAGCAAGGATGTCGCGGTTTTGCGCATATCACACACCGATTGTGCAACGAAAAGCAAGCTGACGGTGAAAAAATGTTAGTCGGCGCTTAAACGAATTCTCCCCCACTGCGTCTATTAGAGTAAGACTGAATACTAACAAGGATAGCCAGCGTGCTATCACCGCTAACGCCATTATCTATGAGAAAAGGTATCCTTTTGGCTTTGCTGTTGTTGCTGACAACAATGGCCTTTGCCCAAAAACGAGAAGTTACGGGATTCTTGATCGACAGCGACTCGAGAGAACCCCTGCCCCTTGCCACCGTGCAACTGCTGAAGATGGACTCCACGTTCGTCACCGGAGCCCTGTCGAACGACAGCGGACGGTTTGTCCTACAAGCACCAGCCAACGAGAAATACCTGCTCAAGGTGACCAGCGTGGGCTATCTGTCCGCCCTCAAGCGCATACAGATGCAAGACGACCATGACCTCAACATGGGTCTCATCCAGGTGGTGGCCAATGCCACCACGCTCAAGGAGGCAGTGGTCAAGGCACAGGCCCTGAAGGTCACCGTGAAGGAGGACACGTTCATCTACAACAGCGCTGCCTACCGCACCCCCGAAGGCTCCACCATTGAGGAACTGGTGAAGCGACTGCCCGGTGCACAGGTCGACGACGACGGCAAGATCACCATCAACGGCAAGGAGGTGAAGAAGATCCTCGTCGACGGCAAGGAGTTTATGACCGGCGACACCAAGACGGCCATGAAGAACATACCCACCTCTATAATAGAAAAGGTGAAAGCCTACGACCAGAAGAGCGACCTCTCGCGCGTCACCGGCATCGACGACGGCGATGAGCAGACCGTGCTCGACTTTGGCACCAAGCCCGGCAACAACAAGGGACTCATGGTCAATGTCGACGCAGGCGTCGGCACCAAGGACCGCTACTCGAGCCGGCTCTTCGGCGGCTACTTCAACAGCGACTGGCGCATCTTCGGCATGGGCAATGCCAACAACGTCAACGACATGGGCTTCGGAGGCCGCGGTGGCGGATTCGGCCGTGGACGCAGTGGCCTCAATGCCTCAAAGATGGCCGGTGTCAACATCAACTATGAGAAGAAAGACACACTCAAGGTGGACGGCAGCGTGCGCTGGAACCACAGCGACGGCGACGCCTACAGCAAGACGTCGTCAGAGAACTTCGTGAGCACCGTGGGGTCGTTCTCCAACAACATCAACCAAAACTATTCGCGCGGCAACAACTGGAACGCACAGTTCCGCGTGGAGTGGACACCCGACAGCATGACCAACATCATGTTCCGCCCCACCATGAGCTACAGCACCAGCGACGGACTGTCGGCAAGCCGCTCGGCATCGTTCAACGAAGACCCCTACACCTACGTCACCAATCCGCTCGACGAGCTCGAAGCGCTGAGCGCCGACTCGGTGGTGGTCAACTCCAACCGCAGCTCTTCGATGAGCTACAGCAAGAGCAAGAGCTTCGGAGCCATGCTGCAGTTTAACCGCAAGCTCAACTCGAAGGGACGCAACATCACCCTGCGCGCCGATGCCAACTACGGCGACTCGCACTCCAACAGCCTCTCGATGAACAATGTGCACCTCTACCAGATGAAGGATCAGTACGGCAACGACTCCACCTACCAGACCAACCGCTACACGCTCACACCGAGCAAAAACTGGAGCTACACGCTGCAGGCCACCTATAGCGAACCGCTGTGGAAGGGAGCCTTCCTGCAGCTGCGCTACCGCTTCAAGCACGATTACCGCAAGAGCGACCGCAACACCTACGACTTCTCTAACCTCGGCGAGGACTACTTCGGCGGACTGGCCACCGGCTACCGCCTCTGGAACGACTACCTCGACAAGCTGGCCAACCCCTACACCGACTACCTCGACAACGACCTCAGCCGTTTCTCCGAGTATACGAACTACACACACAGCATCGAGCTCATGCTGCGCATGATACGCACCAAGTGGCAGCTCAATGCCGGTGTGCTGGCACAGCCGCAGCGGTCACACTATGTGCAGGACTATCAGGGCGTGAGCGCCGACACCACACGCAACGTGTTCAACGTGTCGCCGACCTTCGACTTCCGTTACCGCTTCAACAAGGTGAGCAACCTCCGCCTCAACTACCGCGCGTCTACGTCGCAGCCCAGCATCTCCGACCTGCTCGACATCTACGACGACTCCGACCCGCTCAACATCTCTACGGGTAACCCCGGACTGAAGCCGTCGTTCACGCAGCGCTTCTCGCTCTTCTACAACAGCTACTTCCAGGAGACCAAGCAGGCTGCCATGGCCCACGTGAACTTCTCGACCACCAACAACTCCATCAGCCGCCGCGTCACCTACAACGAGACGACGGGTGGCCGACTCACACGCCCCGAGAACATCAACGGCAACTGGGACCTCAACGCTGCCCTGATGTTCAACACACCGCTCGACTCGGCAGGCAACTGGAACGTGAACACCTTCACCAACTTCAGCTATAACAACAATGTGGGCTACGTCACCCTCGGACGCGACCAGAACTCGCAGAAGAACACCACGAAGGACATGAACATCAACGAGCGGCTGTCTGCCAGCTACCGCAACGACTGGCTCGAGGTGGAGTTTGACGGATCGCTCAACTACCGCCACTCGCGCAACCAGCTGCAGGCCACGTCGAACCTCGACACCTGGCAGTTCTCCTACGGTCTGAACTTCAACGTGCGGGCTCCCTGGGGCACCACCCTCGCCACCGACGTGCACATGAGCAGCCGCCGCGGATACAGCGATGCCTCGCTCAACACCAACGAGTTTGTGTGGAACGCCCAGCTCTCGCAGAGCTTCCTCAAGGGCAAGCCGCTGACCATCATGCTGCAGTTCTACGACATTCTGCACAACCAGAGCAACTTCTCGCGCTCCATCAGCGCCACCAGTCGCACCGACACAGAGTACAACGCCATCAACAGCTACGCCATGCTCCACGTCAACTACCGCCTCAACCTCTTTGGCAGCAAGGAGATGCGTCGCGGCATGCGTGGTGGACCCGGTGAGGGGCCTGGAGGTCCCGGCGATGGTCCCGGCCGTGGCGGTCGTGGCGGCTTCCGTGGCGGTCCTCCTCCCGGAGGCGGCTTCGGTGGCCCGAGATAAGGCATGACGCATAATCACAAACGGAAAGTGCCGGCATGGACATCATCTGTCCATGCCGGCACTTTCCGTTTGTCGTGATGCGGACGGCGGGGCGGGGTTCACCCCAACGCCTCATGTCCGCTTGTTTCCCTTATTCCTCATCGTCGTCCCAGTCTTCGTCGTCAAAGCCGAACATGGCCGGATCCACGAAGGCATCGATGGCGCGCCGCTCCTTCTTGGTGGGGCGCCCCGTGCCGCGTGCGCGGTCCACAAAACCGCTGATGCGGCTCATCTCCAGCAGCTCATACTGCTTGGGGTCGGTGACGTTCTCGTAGACCTGCGGTATCAGCTTGGCACCCACGCGCTGCTCTATGCAGGCCAGCACCTTGAACGAGTAGGTTATGGGCGGCTTCTTCACGCTGACAACGTCGCCCGCCTTTATCAGGTGGCTGGGCTTCACATTGCTGCCGCCTATGGTGACGCGGCTGTTCTTGATGGCATCGGCGGCCACCGACCGGGTCTTGAAGATGCGCACAGCCCACAGCCACTTGTCGATGCGGGCGTTCTCGCTCACCTTGGGGAGTCGTTCCTGTTTCATCTGGACGGGCGGTTATTTCTTCTTTCCCAGTTTGTTAAACTGGTTCATGGTGGCGTCGATGCCCTGCAACACGAAGCTCTTGATGATGTCCACACCCATGTCGAGGGTGGGCTGCAGCGTCTCCATGTCTGCGGCCGAGTAGCGGCCGAGCACCCAGTCGATCTGTCCGCCACGCGGATAGTCGTTGCCTATGCCCACACGGAGCCGGGCATAGTCCTGGCCGATGAGCTGCATGATGTGCCCCAGACCGTTGTGACCGCCGTTGCTGCCGTTGGCCTTCAGGCGGAAGTCGCCCAGCGGCAGGGCCACGTCGTCGCTGACCACGAGGAGGCGCTGCTGGTCGATGTTCTCCTTGTTGAGCCAGTAGCGCACGGCGTTGCCGCTGAGGTTCATGAACGTGGTGGGCTTCAAGAGGAAGATCTTGCGCCCCTTGAGCGACGTCTCGGCCACATAGCCGTAACGCTTGTCCTCAAAACAAATATTGGACGCCTTTGCAAAAGCGTCCAATACCATGTATCCTGTGTTGTGGCGGGTTCCGGCATATTCGTCGCCGGGGTTCCCGAGCCCACAAATCAAGTATTTGTCCATCTATCTAAATGAGCAGATGTGTGTCTGTTGTCTGACTATTACTCGGCGTTGGCAGCAGCGGCAGCGGCAGCCATAGCGTTACGTGTCATCTTGATAGAGCAGACGACAACCTCCTTGCTGGTAGCCAGCTCGAGGCCCTCGAATGACAGCTCGCCCACCTTGATGCTCTTGCCGATGCGCAGGTTGGTGACATCGATGTCGAGGTGCTCGGGAATCTGCTGATAGGGAGCAGTGACGTTGATCTTGCGGATAGAGAGGCTCATGCGGCCACCGTCGCGCACACCCTGTGCCAGACCGTTGAGCTTGACGGGAATGCCGATGGTGATGGGCTTCTGGTCGTTGATCTCATAGAAGTCGACGTGCAGAGGAGCGTCGGTCACGGGGTGGAACTGGATCTCCTTCATGATGGCTGTGTGCTTCTCGCCCTCGATGTCGAGGCAGATCACATAGATATGAGGAGTGTAGATGAGCTTGCGGAGCTCTGTGAAGGCAATGGCGAAGGCCTTGGCCTCGGGCTTGCCGTCTACTTTCTTCTCACCATAAAGGTTACAGGGTACATAGCCTTCCTTACGGATGGCCTTCGAAGCCTTCTTGCCAAGGGCTTCGCGCTTCTTGCCGGAGATGTTGATCTCTTTCATAAAATGTGTTACTCTAAATTAAATTGTGAATTAATTCGCCATCACACTGGGTTGTAAAAAACCTGTGCCTGCACGCAGACTTCGGTCTTTGCCAATCTGAAAAGCGGTGCAAAGGTACTACTTTTTATTTTAATGTGCAAAGTTTCTCTAAAAAAACAAAGTTTTATGTCGTTACCGCTTGCGTATATTTACTTTTTTAATTACTTTTGCAGTAACAAGTGTAATTTAGCAGAACGTAAAGGGTAAGAGCAATGATCAATCGTGAACTCATTCGCATTAAGATAGTCCAGTTAACCTACGCATACTATCAGAACGGAAACAAAAACATGGACAACGCCGAGAAGGAACTGTTGTTCAGCCTGTCGAAGGCCTATGACCTCTATAACTTCCTTCTTGAACTGATCGTGGCCGTCACGCGCGAAGAGCGCCACCGCAACGATGTCCTCAGTCAGCGCGCCGAGCGCGAAGGCACCGAAGCTCCCTCGCAGAAGTTTGCCAACAACAAGTTTGCCACACAACTTGAGGAGAACGACATGCTCAACGAGTTTGTCGACGTGAAGAAGCTCACGTGGAGCAACGACATCGAGTTTATACGCAAGCTCTGCACGCAGATAGAGCAGAGCCAGACCTATCAGGACTATATGGCCGACACCGACGACTCCTACGAGGCCGACCGCGAGGTGTGGCGCAAGCTCTACAGACAGCTCATACAGGACAACCCCGACATCGACACCCTGCTCGAGGACAAGAGCCTCTATTGGAACGACGACAAGGAGGTCATCGACACCTTCGTGCTGAAGACCATCAAGCGCTTCGACCCCAATGCCAACAGCAAGCAGGAACTGCTGCCCGAGTATAAGGACGAGGACGACAAGGAGTTTGCCCGCAAGCTCTTCAGAGCCACCATCCTCAATGCCGACACCTACCAGCGCTACATGAGCGATGCCTCGCGCAACTGGGACTTCTCGCGTCTGGCCTACATGGATGTGGTCATCATGCAGATTGCCATTGCCGAGCTGCTCAACTTCCCCGGCATTCCGGCACAGGTCACCATCAACGAGTTTGTGGAACTGGCCAAGCTCTACAGCACACCGCGCAGCAGCAGCTATGTCAACGGCATGCTCGACTCCATTGCCCGATATCTCGTCTCCACAGGCAAGATGATGAAGGAACTGCCCGAGCTGCGTGCCCGTCAGCAGGACCGGCCGGCTCCCGCCGAGGCTCCCGCCAAGCGTGTGAGGTTTGTGCACCGGCCCAAGACCGACGAACAGGCGGCTCCCGAGAGCGCACCGGCTTCAGAGATCGCACCGGCCGATGAGGCCCCTGGAGAGACAACACCCGACAACGAATAATCACCAACAACGAAGAAAATAAAAAATGAGTACATTGGTATTGGCTGCACAGGCAGCACAGCAAGGCGGTGGCATGGGCGGCATGCTCATCATGATGATTGCCATCTTTGCCATCATGTGGTTTTTCATGATTCGCCCACAGCAGAAACGCCAAAAGAAGATACGTGAGTTTCAAAACGCCTTGCAGGAAGGCGCAAAGGTCGTGCTGGCCGGTGGCATCTACGGCACCGTGAAGCGCATCGACCAGACCAAGAACACGGTCGACGTGGAAGTGGCCCACAGCGTGGTCCTCACCGTCGACAAGGGCTATGTCTTTGCAGATGTTGCCCAGCAGCAGCCGAATGCTTAAGTTGCTGAAAACCTGTCAAGTGGTCAGGAACTCCCTGTTCAGCTGGATGAACAAGGAGTTTCTGATTTTTCTGTTCTTTCTTGTGCTGAGCGGAGTGGTCTGGCTGATGATGACGCTCAACGAGACCTACGAGAAAGAACTGCCGGTGGCTGTGCGCCTTGTCGGCATGCCGGGCAACGTGGTCATGACCTCCGAGATGAGCGACACCGTGCGCGTCACCGTGCGCGACAAGGGATTCATCCTTCTCTCCTACATGTCGAGTTATGAACCGCAGCCGGTGGTGCTCAACTTCAACACCTACGCCAACCGACAGACCGGACACGGACAGGTGCCCCTGGCCGACATACAGAAGCTGGTGCGCCAGCAGCTGTTCTCCTCGTCGACCATTACGGCCATCAAGGCCGACGCGCTCAGCTTCAACTTCAACTATGGCGAGCGCAAGACCATTGGCGTGACATTTGCCGGACACGTGGTGCCGATGAAGAACTACTACCTGTCGCACGTGCAACTGTCGCCGCAGAAGGTCACCGTCTATGCTTCGAAGACCATGCTCGACAGCCTGAAGGAGCTGCAGACCGAATATGTCAGCATCACCAACTTCGACGACACCGTGCACCGGACGGTGCGCATCAAGCGCATACCGGGCGTGAAGGTGGTGCCCGAGAGCGTGGAGCTGACGCTCTATGCCGACATCCTGACGGAGGAAAGCTTCAGCGTGCCCATCACCACGGTGAACAAACCCGCCAACCTGACCATCCGCTCGTTTCCCAACCACGTGAAGGTCTCCTTCTCCGTGGGCTCACGACAGTTCAGACGTGTCAAGGCATCCGACTTCCAGGTGGTCATCGACTACGCTGAGGTGGCGGCCCATCCTTCCGACAAGTGCCGCCTGCACCTGCGTGCCAAGCCGTCGATGGTAAGCAATGTGCGGCTGGAGATGACACAGGTCGACTATCTCATCGAACAGCAATGAACCACCCAGCCATCACACGCACGGCCATCACCGGAGGCATAGGCAGCGGCAAGAGTCATGTGTGTCGCCTGCTGGAGCAGCGCGGCCTGCATGTCTACGACTGCGACGCGGCAGCCAAGCGCCTCATGCGCTCAGACCTCTCGCTGCGCCAGCAGCTCACCGCACTGGTGGGACCTGCGGTCTACGGCGCCGACGGCGTGTTGCAGAAGGGGGTGCTGGCCCGCTTCCTGCTGGCATCGGAGGCCAACAAGCAGGCGGTCAACGAGGTGGTGCACCCCGCCGTGGCACACGACTTCATGCAGAGCGGTTGCCAGTGGCTCGAGAGTGCCATACTCTTCGACAGCGGATTCTACCGGCGCGTGCCCTTCGACCGCATCGTCTGCGTGACAGCGCCCGAGGAGGTCCGTGTGGCACGCATCATGCAGCGCGACGGCATCAGCCGAGAGAAAGCCCTTGAATGGATTGGCTGCCAGATGCCGCAAGACGAGGTGGCGCGGCGCTCCGACTTCGTGATCAGCAACGACGGCGCCGATGACCTCGACACACAAATAGACAAATTACTCAATCAACAATAACACACAAGACAACAATGGAAACAATTCTTTCAATCGCAGGCAAGCCGGGCCTCTACAAACTCGTCAGCCGCGGTAAAGCTACCCTGATAGTGGAGACCATCGACGAGAAGCATCATCGCATGCCCGCCTTCGCCACCGACCGTGTGACAAGCCTGGGCGACATCGCCATGTACACTGACGCCGAGGACATCGCCCTCTGGGAGGTGCTGGCCAAGGTGGGCGAGAAGGAAGGCCTGAAGGCCACCTCGCTCAACTACCGCAAGTGCTCCAGCAAGGAGCTGCGCGACTACTTCTCGGAGGTGCTGCCCAACTTCGATCAGGACCGCGTGCACGACAGCGACATCAAGAAGCTGCTGCAGTGGTATGACATCCTTGTCAACAACGGCTACACCGACTTCAAGGCTACACTCGCCGGCGACGACGAGCCCGCCGAGGAGCAGGAGAATGCATAATCGTGCCGGCCGACAGGCCGACGAGAGAGAACGGCTGTCTTTTCCTTGCGGGGAGAGGCAGCTTTTTTTATGCCTCGTCTTATAATAAATGGCATGACGTTGCGTTATCATAATATCTAAAACGAACCAAAATCACTATGACAGGCAATCCGATGACAGAATATACGCAGTCCATATCGCTGCTCAGCGAGGAAGACTATGTGGAAGACGGCATGAGCGAAGCAGGCCGAGACCTGAAGCGCTGTTTCGATTTCTGCGTGGCATTGGCATGCCTCATGGTCTTCTCGCCGCTCTTTCTGGTCTGCTACGTGCTGGTGAAGCGCGAGGATGGCGGTCCGGCCATCTTCAGCCAGGAGCGCATAGGCCGCTTCGGCCGGCCGTTCACCATCTATAAGTTTCGCAGCATGAAGGTCAACGCCGAGAAGAATGGCCCGCAGCTCACCGCCCACGAGGACGACGACCGCATGACGAGGGTGGGGCGTTTCCTGCGCGACCATCACCTCGACGAACTGCCGCAGCTCTACAACGTGCTCATCGGCGACATGGCCTTCATCGGCCCGCGCCCCGAACGCAAATACTATATCGACCAGATCATGCTGCGCGATCCGCGCTATCAGAACCTCTACCAGATACGTCCGGGCGTCACCTCGTATGCCACGCTCTACAATGGCTACACCGACACCATGGAGAAGATGCTGCGCCGTCTTGACCTCGACCTCTACTATCTCAAGCACCGCAGCTGGTGGTTCGACATGAAAATCCTTTTCATGACGTTTGTCAGCATCGTGTTCGGCAAGAAGTTCTGAACATCTCTTGGGGTTGCCCACTCTGCGCCGGATGCGCAATGATGGAATGTTGGCAACAGGCTGATTGGCATGTTTTCAACGAAAAGCGTGGGAGTGGGTCAAGACACTTATGATGCACGCTCCTCCCTGTCTGATAGGCGACGGAAAGGGGGGGGGGACGTAAAAAGTTGTTATTCGGATAAATAGAAATAAGGCAAAACGCATGAACAAATTAAATTGGTGGAAATCCATCGCTTCGTTCCTCGTGGTTCTCTTTACCATGCCGCTGGGACATGCGCTGATGATGATCATGGACAAGACGATGACCCCGGAAGCTGTGCACTACTCTGCTTTCTTCATGGGCCTCGTGGGGCTTGTCATGGTAGTGACGGGTGTCTTCGTGAAGGGAGACACCAAGCAGACACTCTTCGGGCTCTTCGGCGGACTGCTGTTCTGGACGGGCTGGATAGAGTTTCTCTTCCAGTACTATGCCACGCGCTGGGGCACACAGCCTGAGATCGAGAACGGTGAGGTGGTGACGCGCCCCGAATATCTCATCCTCCCTGCCACCTTCGGCATGTGGATGATGGTGATGGTGCTCTATGTCTTCTCCACGAAGAACGGCTGCAACTTCATCAACTGGGTGCAGCGCGTCTGCTTCCGTTCGCGAAAGAACGAGATTGCCGCCCGCCCGATGACCCATCACACGAGCATCGTCACCTTCATGGAACTGAACATGATCCTCTGGACCAGCTATCTGCTCCTCATGTTCTGCTACGACAAGCAGTTTCTTGGCGACCATCACCCCGTCACTTCGGTCATAGCGGCGGCATGCCTCATAGGCAGCCTCTTCATCTTCAAGAAGCAGCTGCGTCTCTCTTCCTGGGGAGCCAACATCCGCATGGCCATCGCCACGGTTGTGGTGTTCTGGGTGCCGGTGGAAGTGCTGGGCCGCCTCAACTTCTTCAAGGAGATCTGGATAGAGCCGGAGAAGTATGCCACACAGATGACGACCATCCTCGTGGCATTCGTGGCCTTGCTCCTCTACATCATGATGGCAGCGAGAAAGAAGAAAACGCGCGGATGAGTTGTCCGCTATATTCTAAGACGGTCCATCGCAAGACGGTCCATCGCACTAACCCAATCAGCAATAGATGACATGCAGCCTGCATCCTGCGAATTATGCAGGCTTAGAACTTGCGGAAGTGCAGGCTTAGAACTTGCGGAAGTGCGGGTTTAGAACTTGCGGAAGTGCAGGCGC
>CAVAXH010000074.1:0-11990 GCA_963592505.1 Bacteroidaceae bacterium | reverse complement strand
TACAGGGCGCAGTTAGATTAGCCCACTTAAACCCAGGGCGTTGCCCTGGGCTGGGTAATTGCTGGGCTTTCAGCCCGCGTCGTCGACCATTGCTTTCAGCCCGCGTCTGTGCCTGAAAGTATATAATTGCCAAAAAATAAGGGGGAGGCAAACATCCGCATCATGCGGTGTTTGCCTCCCCTCTCTGTGTTTCTTGTGTGGCGCCACTGCCTGTCAGCAGCGGCACCATTAAATCTTAGTAGGCGCGTGCCACGATGGCCCAGCACTGGGCAGGCTTGCCGCTCACCATGTCGGTGGCGCCGGGCTTCTGCTCATAGCCGTAGGGTATGCAGCGGATGGTGGCCTGCGTGTCTTCCTTGATCTTCGCCTCGGTCTCGGCGGTGCCGTCCCAGGGGCAGAGGAAGAAGCCGCCGTCCTTGACGCGAGCCTTGAACTCCTCATAGTCGGTGCACTCGCTGACGCGGCTGTCGCGCTGTGCACGGGCCTTCTCGAAGATGCTGCGCTGGATGTCGGTGAGCATGTTGCTCACGCGCTCCACGATGCCCTCGAAGCTGACGACCTCTTTCTCGAGCGTGTCGCGGCGCATGATCTCGATGGTGCCTTCCTCGAGGTCGCGGCCGCCCATCACGAGGCGCACGGGCACACCCTTCAGCTCATAGTCGGCAAACTTGAAGCCGGGGCGCTTGTTGTCGGCATCGTCATACTTCACGCTGATGCCCAGCTCACGCAGTGCGTCGATGGCCGGCTGCAGCTTTGCGGTGATGGCCTGCAGCTGCTCCTCGTTCTTGCTGATGGGGATGACGACCACCTGTATGGGAGCGAGCTTCGGCGGAAGCACGAGGCCGTTGTCGTCGGAGTGGACCATGATGAGTGCACCCATGAGGCGGGTAGACACTCCCCACGAGGTGGCCCACACATACTCGGGCTTGTTGTCGCGGTTGAGATAGGTCACGTCGAAACTCTTGGCGAAGTTCTGGCCCAGGAAGTGGCTGGTGCCGCTCTGCAGCGCCTTGCCGTCCTGCATCATTGCCTCGATGGTGTAGGTCTTCAGAGCACCGGCAAAACGCTCGGTCTCGCTCTTCTCGCCACGAATGACGGGCACAGCCATCACGTCCTCCACAAAGTCTGCATAGCAGTGGAGCATCTCCTGTGCCTCCTGCTCAGCCTCAGCGGCCGTGGCGTGGGCGGTGTGGCCCTCCTGCCAGAGAAACTCGGAGGTGCGGAGGAACGGACGTGTGCGCATCTCCCAGCGCATCACGTTGCACCACTGGTTGCACTTGATGGGCAGGTCGCGCCATGAGTGGATCCAGTTCTTATAGGTGTGCCAGATCATCGTCTCCGACGTCGGACGGATGATGAGCTCCTCGTCGAGCTTGGCATCGGGGTCCACCACGATGCCCTTGCCGCCCTCGCCCGTCTTCAGACGGTAGTGGGTCACCACAGCGCTCTCCTTGGCAAAGCCCTCCACGTGCTCAGCCTCGCGGGCAAAGAAGCTCTTCGGGATGAGCAGCGGGAAATAGGCGTTTTGCACATCCCGTTTCTTGAATTCCTTGTCGAGTCCTGCCTGGATTTTCTCCCAGATGGCGTAGCCGTAGGGCTTGATGATCATGCAGCCGCGAACGGGCGCCTGCTCGGCCAGGTCGGCCTTCTGCACCAGGTCGTTGTACCACTGGCTGTAGTCGTCGGCACGTTTGGTCAGATGTTTCAGTTCTTTTGCCATGTGTGTTATGTCTTTTGTTTGATTTATGTCCGTTGGTCGCGCACGCACTTTTCACGCCGCTTTTATGCAGTTTAGGGATTTCCCCACAGAGCGATAGGTGTTTCCCGCACCGCCAAACCGTTGGTTTTGGTTAATTTTGCCGCAAAGTTACGAAAAAAAATAATCAATAAGAACCCGCCACGGGAAAAAAGCAGTAACTTTGCAAAAGAAATAACGTATAAACAAAACAAAGGAAAGAATTATGAGTAAGATGAAAGTTGCTACTGTAGGTTTGTGCACACTCGCAATGGTGGGTGTGGGTTGTTCCACCAAGACTGGCACGGGTGCCCTCATCGGCACCGGATCGGGCACAGCCGTGGGAGCCCTCATCGGTGCACTGGCCGGCAACACCGCCGTGGGTGCAGCCATCGGTGCTGCTGTAGGCGCCGGCACGGGTGCCATCATCGGCAAGCACATGGACAAGGTGGCCAAGGAGGCTGCAGCACAGGTGTCTAACGCCACCGTGGAGGAGGTGACCGACGCCAACGGCCTGAAGGCTGTGAAGGTGACCTTCGACAACGGCATCCTCTTCAGCGTGGGCAAGTATGCCCTGCAGAACACTGCCAAGAGCGAGCTCTCCAAGTTTGCCACCGTGCTGAAGAACAACACCGACTGCCAGGTGGACATCCAGGGCTATGCCTCATCAGACGGCTCCGACGAGGTCAACCAGACACTCTCTGCCAACCGCGCCAATGCCGTGAAGAACTATCTGGTGAACACCTGCGGCGTGACCAACTCGCAGATCAAGAGCGCCACTGGCTTCGGCGAGACCAACCTCATCACCAATGCCGACGGCACCGAGAACGTGAAGGCCAGCCGCCGCGTGGAGGTGTACCTCTATGCCTCGCAGGCAATGATCGAGAAGGCCAACGCCGGCCAGCTCAACTAATCAGCGACGTATCACTCACCCCTGAACACACACCATGTTATAAGGGATGCCGACGCGCACCAGTGCGTGCCGGCATCCCTCTTTTGCTATGATAAGGAAAATCATCAAGTGGGCACTGAGCCTCTTCTTCGCCTCGACGATACTCGCCGTGGTGGCCTTCCGCTTCATGCCGGTCTATGTCACTCCCCTGATGCTCATAAGATGCGTGCAGACAGGCAGCCTCACCATCCACCACCACTGGGTGCCGCTCGAGGAGATGTCGGCACACTTGCCTGTGGCCGTGATGGCCTCTGAAGACTCACACTTCCTGCTGCACCACGGCTTCGACCTCGACGCCATCGGCAAGGCTGCCAAGCGCAATGCCAAGGGAGGCAAGCGCTACGGCGCCAGCACCATCTCGCAGCAGACGGCCAAGAACGTGTTTCTGTGGCCGGGACGCTCGTGGGTACGCAAGGGCTTCGAGGTCTACTTCACAGCGCTCATCGAACTCTTCTGGAGCAAGCAGCGCATCATGGAGGTCTACCTCAACTCCATAGAGATGGGCAACCATATCTACGGGGCCGACGCGTGCGCCGAGTATAACTTCGGGAAGACGGCCGATGCGCTGACGCGTGCCGACTGTGCGCTCATTGCCGCCACGCTGCCCAACCCGCGCAAGTTCTCGTCGAAGACACCCAGCGCCTATATGCGCAAGCGACAGCGGCAGATCATGAACAACATGCGGTTCATCCCCACCTTCCCCAAAGAGGGACAGGACTATGACCCCAAGACAGCCGTAGGCAGCACTTACAAATAAGGGATGGCAACCTGTAGAACCACCCATAATCCACACTCTCTCCACATGCAGACAGAACAAACCCTCCTCGAACAACTCAACGACAACCAGCAACAGGCCGTGGTCTACTGCGACGGGCCCCAGCTCGTCATCGCCGGAGCCGGCTCTGGCAAGACGCGCGTGCTCACCTATAAGATAGCCTACCTGCTGGTGCACTACGGACTGAAGCCCTGGAACATCCTGGCGCTGACCTTCACCAACAAGGCTGCCAACGAGATGAAAAGCCGCATAGCTGACCTCGTGGGGGTTGAGCAAGGGCGCAGCCTGCAGATGGGCACGTTCCACTCCATCTTCTCGCGCATCCTCCGCATGGAGGCTGCCACACTGGGCTTCACGTCCGACTTCACCATCTACGACGAGGCCGACTCGCGCTCGCTCATCAAGAGCGTCTGCAAACAGATGGGGCTCGACGACAAGACCTACAAGCCGGCGACCGTGCATGCCGCCATCTCTATGGCCAAGAACCGGCTGCAGATGCCCGACGCCTATGCCGCCGACGGCGAACTGCTGCAGCGCGACCGCCGGAGAAACATGCCTGAGACACACAAGGTCTATGCGGCCTACCAGGAACGCCTGCGCACAGCCAATGCAATGGACTTCGACGATCTGCTGGTCTACACCTTCCAGCTGCTCAGAGACCACGAGGACCTGCGCCGCAAATATGCAGCGCGCTACCAGTATGTGCTCGTCGACGAGTATCAGGACACCAACTACGTGCAGCAGCAGATACTCTGGCTTCTCACGCGCGATACACAGCGCGTCTGCGTGGTCGGCGACGACTATCAGAGCATCTATGCGTTCCGAGGGGCCAAGATCGACAATATCCTCAACTTCCAGAAGGTCTACACCGACGCACGCCTGTTTAAGCTCGAACGCAACTACCGGTCCACCAAACTCATCGTGGCGGCCGCCAACTCGCTCATGAAGCACAACGCCCACCAGATACCCAAGGATGTCTACAGCGAGAACGAGGACGGCGAAAAGATTAAGGTGCTGGAGACCATCTCCGACAAGCGCGAGGCGTCTGTGGTGTGCCGCGAGATCAAACGCATACACCAGGAGGAGCACTGCCGGTGGAGCGATTTTGCCATCCTCTACCGCACCAATGCGCAGAGCCGACAGTTTGAAGAGGAGATGCGCAAGCCCGAGGTGGGACTGGGCGACAAGTATCGCATCTACGGCGGACTGAGCTTCTATCAGCGCAAGGAAATCAAGGATGTGATAGCCTATTTCCGACTGGTGGTCAACCACGACGACGAGGAGGCGTTCCGCCGCATTGTCAACTATCCGGCACGTGGCATCGGCGACACCACGCTCACACGTGTGATGGACTGTGCGCGTGAGCACATGGTGAGCTTGTGGCAGGTCATTGCCGACCCCGTGGGCCACCAGCTGCCGATAAACAAAGGCACGGCCGCCAAACTGCAGTTGTTCAAGACGCTCATAGACGGTTTTGCAGAGCGACGCGACACCGACGATGCGCTGACCCTTGCACAGACCATCATCGATGCCAGCGGCATAAAGGCCGACCTCGCCGCCGACCGCACGCCCGAAGGCAACAGCCGCCGCGAGAACCTCGACAGTCTGGTTGCGGGTATCGCCGAGTTTGTGCAGGCACAACGCGAGGACGGACTGCAGGAGCACGTGCTGCTGACCGACTATCTGGCCAACGTGTCGCTCATGAGCGAACAGGACACCGACGACGCATCGGACGACAAGGTGACGCTGATGACCGTCCACGCCGCCAAGGGCCTGGAGTTCCCCACGGTGTTTGTGGTGGGCCTGGAGGAGAACATCTTCCCCAGTCCGATGGCGGCCGACTCTGCCCGCGACATCGAGGAGGAGCGCCGACTGCTCTATGTGGCCATCACGAGAGCCGAGCGCCATTGCTTCCTGACCTGGGCCCACACACGCTGGCGCTACGGACAGATGGACGGCTTTGTCAATGCCAGCCGTTTTCTCAACGACATCGACCGCAAACTGCTCAGCGTGGAGGTGGAGGGCGGACGCAGCGCAGGGCCGTTTGCCTCTTATGGCGAACCGACAGCACGTGGCGGGCGGGCGTCGTACCGCCCGTGGGACGACGACTATGAAATCAACAAGCCCTACACCGGCAGCCATCCCTGGGGCAGCGAATATCCGCAGCGCAGCAAGCGCATGCAAAACTCGCGTCCTGTGGCCGGACAGTTTATGGCCGATGCCAAGCCCAAGATCACCGCACCCCACAAGCCCGAAGAGGCGGTCAACCCGTTCTCGCCTTCTTTCGAGGCCAAGCTCAGGGCTTCCGGCAGTTGGAACAGGGTGGAGCAGGCACTGGGCAATGGCGGGCGCAGCGTGACACCCACACAGCAGCGGCCGGCATCCTCCGCAGCGCAGGCCACACCTCCTGCCGTCGGGGCAGCGCAACTACAGCCGGGCACCGTCGTCGAACACACGCGGTTTGGATGCGGCACGGTGGCAAGCGTGGAGGGAACGGGTGAGAACGCCAAGGCCACTGTCGACTTCGAAGCTGTAGGGCGCAAGGTGCTCTTATTGAAATTTGCAAGGCTCCGCATCGTTAACAAATCATAATATATCCGCAATATATTTGCGGCATTCGACAAAGATGTGTACCTTTGCACCCGCGTTTCCACAGAAGCGCCGATGCAAACATCGGGGTACCTTAGCTCAGGTGGTAGAGCAATGGACTGAAAATCCATGTGTCCTTGGTTCAACTCCAAGAGGTACCACACAAACCGTCAAGCCGGTCATTCCACAATAGGAACGACCGGCTTGAATTGTTTTTCCCCAGAAGGCAGGCGCAGCTACACGCGCTGCACCTGCTTCACACCCTTCACCATCTTCAGCTTTTTGATGAGCGCCTGCAGACGGGTGGTGTCTTCAAGATGCACCACGAGGTTGCCCGAGAACAGTCCGTCGTGGCTGTCGACATTGATGGAGCGCATCAGTATCTTCTCGTCCTTGGAGATGATGTTGGTGATGTTTGAGATGATGCCGATGTCGTCGTTGCCGATGACCTTCAGCGTAATGGCATACTGCGACGTGCCCTTGCCGCTCCAGCGGGCACGCACCACCCGATAGCCGAAGCGGCGCTTCATCTCGGGCGCATTGGGACAGTCGGTGCGGTGGATCTTTATGCCGCCGCCGGCAGTGACAAAGCCGAAGATGTTGTCGCCGTAGATGGGGCGGCAGCAGGCGGCCAGCTGATAGTCGATGCCCTTGAGGTTGCGGTCGATGGTGAGCACATCGTCGTGCTGCCGGGCCAGCTCTTCGCTGGGTCCTTCATACTCGAAGTCTTCGGCAGAGCGCGCCTCGTGGTCTTTGCCGTGCCCCTCCTGATGTGCGCGTATCTCGATGTATTTGTCGATGATGTCATTGGCATCGAGCTTGCCGTCGGCCACGTGCTTGTAGAAGTCGGACACCTCCTTGTAGCCCATCTTCTTGATGAGATGACTCAGGGTGCTCTCGTCCATCTCTATCTTCTTGTTCTTGAAGCGGCGCTCCAGCAGTTCCTTGGCAAACAGGCCGTCCTTGGCCTGCGTCTCCTTCAGCGCCAGCCTTATCTTTGAGCGCGCCTTCGTCGTGGTGGCAATGTTGAGCCAGTCGCGTTTGGGTGTCTGGTTGCTTTGCGTGGTGACCTCCACAGTGTCGCCCGAGTGGAGTTCCTGCCGCATCGGCACCGCCTTGCCGTTGATGCGTCCGCCCACACATGTGTTGCCTATCTTCGAGTGGATGCGGTAGGCAAAGTCGAGTATGGTGGCGCCTGCCGGAAACTTGAAGAGGTCGCCCTTGGGCGTGAACACATACACCTCCTCGGGAGCCAGCGACATCCTGAAGCGGTCCATCACCTCCATGTTGTCGCCCGCCTCAAGGGCCGCGCGTATGTTGGCCAGCCATTCGTCCATCTGTCCACCGCTCTTGATGCCTTTGTAGCGCCAGTGGGCAGCAAGGCCGTGCTCGGCAATGTCGTCCATGCGCTCGGTCCGGATCTGCACCTCCACCCACTTGTTCTCAGGGCCGAGCACGGTGATGTGCAGACTCTCATAGCCGTTCGACTTAGGCACCGACAGCCAGTCGCGCAGGCGCTTGGGGTTGGGCTGGTACATGTCTGTCACGATGGAGTAGGCCTGCCAGCACTGCTGCTTCTCCATGTCCACGGGCGAGTCGATGATGATGCGGATGGCAAAGAGGTCATAGATGCCCTCGAAGCCGCATTTCTGCTTCTTCATTTTTTGCCAGATGGAGTGGATCGACTTGGTGCGCCCCTTCATGTGAAAGGTGAGGCCTGCCGACTGCAGCTTCTGCTCTATGGGGCCGATGAAGCGGGCTATGTAGGCATCGCGCGACTGCTTGGTGGCATTGAGTTTCTCCTTTATCATATAGTAGGCGTCGTGCTCCAGGTACTTGAGCGAGAGGTCCTCGAGTTCGCTCTTGAGCGTGTAGAGTCCGAGTTTGTGGGCCAGCGGAGCATAGAGGTAGCTGGCCTCCTGGGCCACCTCGTGGCGTGCGTCGTCTTGCTGCACGTCGCGTATCTGCCGCATGATGTTCACACGGTCGGCAATCATGATGAGGATGACCCGCATGTCCTCCGCAAAACTCAGCAGGAGGTTGCGGAAGTTCTCGCTCTCCACGACGGGGTTTTTCTCATAGAGCTTTTGTATCTTGGCCAGACCTTTCACGATGCGCTCCACACCGGTGCCGAAGAGGTCACCGATCTCGCCGTCTGCGGTCTCGCCGTCCACACTGCCGTAGAGCAAGGTGGCGATGACGCCGTCGCGGTGCAGTCCGATCTCGTCGACAGCTATCAGAGCCGTCTGCAGCGATGTCAGTATGGGGTTGAGGCCAAACACGTCGCGGTGTACGTGTCCGGAGGCGATGGCTTGCCGGATAAACGAGCGCAGCTTCTGTTCGTCGTGCTCTTCCAGATAGTTGCCTATGGTGCTGCGCAGCTGACGGATAATCTTGGCCGAAGCCGCCATTTCCTTTGGTGTGAATGTGAATGTCTGTTCCATGGGCATAATGCTTGTTTGTGTGTGTGATTACAATCTCTCTTGATGCAAAGTTATGAAAAAATGAAGATGCAGAGAAAGGATGTGCCAAAAAAATACTATCTTTGCACAAGTATAAACAATCATTTCAGTCCACAGATGGAGAAAATTGCTTTGATAACCGGTGCGACGAGCGGCATAGGCGAGGCCTGTGCACGCCGGTTTGCCCAGGGTGGCTATGCACTTATCCTGACTGCCCGCCGAGCAGACAAGTTGCTTGAGATAAAGACTGACCTCGAAGCCGACTATGGCTCACGCGTGCACACACTGGCCTTCGACGTGTGCGACCGCCAGGCGGCGTGCGCTGCCGTCGACAGTCTGCCTGCCGAGTGGCAAGACATTGATGTCCTTGTCAACAATGCCGGACTGGCCCGCGGCCTTGAGCCCGAATACGAGGGCAACTACGACGACTGGGACCAGATGATTGACACCAACATCAAGGGACTGCTTACGATGACGCGCCTGGTGGTGCCCGGGATGATCCGCCGCAACAGCGGACACGTCATCAACATCGGCTCTGTGGCCGGCGACGCTGCCTATGCCGGCGGCAATGTCTACTGTGCCACCAAGGCAGCCGTCAAGGCCATCACCGACGGCCTGCGCATCGATGTGGCCGACAGCTGTGTGCGCGTCACCAATGTCAAGCCCGGCCTTGTGGAGACCAACTTCTCCAACGTGCGCTTCAAGGGCGACACAGAGCGCGCAGCCCACGTCTATGAGGGCGTGAAGCCGCTCACGGGCGACGACATCGCCGACGTGTGCTTCTACGCTGCCAGTGCACCGCCGCATGTGCAGATCGCAGAGGTGCTGGTGCTGGCCACCCATCAGGCCAACGGGTCGGTGATCAAACGGAAATTATAACCCCAAAGGCTTTTCACACCATGGGCATATTGTATATCGTTCCCACACCAGTGGGCAACATGGAGGACATGACCCTCAGGGCCATACGCATCCTGAAGGAGGCCGATGTGGTGCTGGCCGAAGACACACGCACCTCGAGCGTGCTTCTCCACCACTTCGACATCCACAACCGCCTGCTCTCGCACCATAAGTTCAACGAGCACGGCACATCGCCCGCCATCGTGCAACGGCTGCTGGCCGGCGAGACGGTGGCGCTGGTGAGCGATGCTGGCACACCGGGCATCAGCGACCCAGGCTTCTTCCTCGCACGCGAGGCCGTCAAGGCCGGTGTCACCGTGCAGACGCTTCCCGGAGCCACGGCCTGCATACCCGCTCTGGTGTCGTCGGGACTGCCCTGCGACCGGTTTTGCTTCGAGGGCTTCCTGCCGCAGAAGAAAGGACGGCAGACACACCTCGACGCACTGAAGACGGAGACGCGCACGATGATCTTCTACGAGTCGCCCTACCGCCTGGTGAAGACGCTCAAGCAGCTGGCCGAGACCTTTGGCGGACAGCGACAGGTGAGTGTGGCCCGCGAGGTGTCGAAGGTCCACGAGGAGCATGTGCGGGGCACGCTCGATGAGGTGGTGGCCCACTTTGAAGCCACAGAGCCCAAGGGCGAGATCGTCATCGTGCTGGCCGGCAGCGGCCTGCCCGACGAGGGTGGCCGAAAGGCGGCATCAGCCGGCGAGCCCGCCGACTCTGTCAAGACCAATGAGGAGCTCTTGCACGAGATGCTCTACGGTAAGCGAAAACGATAATCCTTCACACCGCCGCTTCCTTCCCACGGTGCCTTCCGGTGGGGTGGAGCGGGGGAGAGAGAACCTAAAAGTCAAGAGAATATGAGAAAAGCGTTGTTGATTGCCTTGGTAGCAATCCTGTGTGTTGCAACGGCTGGGTGTGGCGGCAAGCGTCCGCAGCAGACCAGCTATCAGCGTGTGGCTTCCAACGACTCGCTGGAGCAGATCATTGCCCAGCGCGACAACGACATCAACGACATGATGGCCACGCTCAACGACATACAGGAGGGCTTTCGCGAAATCAATGAGGCCGAGGACAAGGTGAACCTGGCAAAGGACGGCGAGGGAACCGACACGCGGCAGCAGCTGCGCGAAAACATCAAGTTCATCTCGGGAAGAATGGAGCAAAACCGCGCACTGATAAAAAAACTGCGCGAGCAGCTGCGCACCAGCAGCTTCAAGGGCGACGAGATGAAACGTGCCATCAAGAACATGCTGGCCCAGCTCGATGACAAAGACCAGCAGCTGCAGCAACTGCGCGCCGAGCTCGATGCCAAGGACATTCACATCGCCGAGCTCGACGAGACCATCAACAACCTGAACAGCAACGTGTCGTCCCTCACCGCAGAAGCAGAGGAGAAGACACAGACCATCAACCGGCAGACCCAACAACTCAACACCGCATGGTTTGTCTTCGGCACGAAGAAGGAGCTCAAGGAACAGCGCATCGTCGACGGCGACAAGGTGCTGCAGTCGAGCTTCAACAACAACTACTTCACGAAGATCGACATCCGTGTGACAAAGGAGATAAAACTCTATTCCAAGTCGGTCAAGGTGCTCACCAGCCATCCCGCCTCAAGCTACACGCTGCAACGCGATGTCAACCAGCAGTTTGAACTGCGCATCACCAATCCGCAGGCATTCTGGAGCACCAGCAAATATCTTGTGATCCTTGTGAAGTGATCCTTGACCCATACGCCTGATTCTTTTAACTTGTAGAATCTACAAGATGCAGCATGCCAACTATTGCTGCTTGGGTTAAAGCGTGAGCCGATGCGGGCTGAACCATGGTTCAGCCCGCATCGGCTTATTTCACGCGGTAGAGCGATACGCTGCTGTTGAGACCCGAGGGCACGGGAGTCCAGTCGGCGTAAGTCGTTTTTTGATAGTGTATGTCCACCACGTTTATTTCTTCCATCTTACGCCATTTGCGGCCTTCGCGGTCGAGCTGCGCTATGCGGTTGGCCGGCAGGTTGGTGACCTCCAGACGTATGCGGTTGGTGCCCGCCTTGAGCAGGCCAGAGAACTGCAGGGTGAAGGGGGCGGCCCAGGCACAGCCCACCAGCGTGTCGTTGACATACACACGGGCACTCTCGCGCACATCGCCGAGGTCTATCGCCCAGTCGGCGGTGCCTTTCACCTCGTCGGCGGTGAGCTTCAGTGTGCACTCATAGACACCCGTTCCCATCAGCGTGCGCAGCGTGTCGTTAAGGTTCTCCCACGGCGTGCAGCGGTCAATGCTGAGTGTGCGGGCGTAGGCCGGCGTGCAGTCGGTGAAGGCGAGTGTCCAGCCCCGGTCGAGCTGCCGGCGTGTGCCGTGACAAGGAGTGGTCTTGCGGAGCGGCAGGGCGGCGAGCAAGCAGCTGTCTGCCGGACTGTTGTCGTCGAACGTCTGCAGGATCATCGACTCGCCCGACCGCAGGCAGACACGTATGCTGTCGGCTTGAGTGTCGGCACGATAGCGGTTGCCGGTCATCGGGTCAAACCATTCGGCCGCCTTGAACGGCACGGCCAGCGTGGCGTTGGCGTTGATGTCATT